>JALTBO010000111.1 GCA_027075275.1 Desulfurobacteriaceae bacterium | reverse complement strand
TTTGCTGCATCTTCTTCTTCAATTCCCATTCCGAGGAGAGCTCCCACCACTCCAGAAAGGACGTCTCCCGTTCCAGCCGTTGCCATTCCAGGGTTTCCTATAACGTTTACGTAGGTTTTCCCCTCTTTTGTTGCAACTACAGTTCTTCCGCTTTTAAGGACTAAAGTTACTCCAAAGTGCTGTGAGAACTCAAGGGCAACCTCACAGGGAGCTGACAGAATCTCCTCTTTGCTCTTTTTGGATATCCTTGAGAACTCTCCGATGTGGGGAGTAAGGATCGTTGGAACTTCCTTTAGCTTTAAAATTTCAGGGCTCTCTGAGAGGGCGTTTATTCCATCTGCATCAATTACCATGGGCAGGTTGCACTCTTTTACAAACTCCCTGACAAACTCGTAAGTGTCGGGGTTGTTGCCGAGCCCCATTCCTATGACAACTGCCGAGAATTTACCGTTCTCTACCGTCTCTAAGACAGGTTCCAATTCGCCGATTCCAAAGTATCCCTTTCCATCGTCCTTTATGGGAATTGACATGACCTCTGTCAGTTTTGTCTCAAATATCTGGTTGAGAGACTCCGGAACTATTACAGTTGAGAGGCCTGCTCCTGTTCTTAGAACGGCTTCGGCGGCCATTGAGGGAGCTCCCGTCTTCCCGACAGAACCTCCTATTACTGCAACGTGGCCGAAGGTGTACTTGTGGTCCATTATCTCCCGGGGTGGAAGTGTAAAGAGGACCTCATCTGCTGTTAAGAGATACCTTTCGGGGCCTAAGAGGAACGGGACGTCTTCAGGGATTGAGATGTCTGTAACAAAAACTTTTCCGCAGCTTTCACAGGCCGGAGGGAAGACGTGGGCGATTTTTGGGTAGGCAAAGGTTACAGTGTAGTCTGCAACAACGTGTTTTCCTATAACTTTCCCCGTGTCTGCTGAAAGGCCGGAAGGTATGTCTACAGAAACAACCGTTCTGTTTGACCTGTTTATCAGGTCAACAACGTCTGCGTAAAACCCTTCTAAGGGCTTTGAAAGGCCCGTTCCGAAAAGGGCGTCTATAACTATTTCAGATTCTTTAAGGAGCTCGTAGAGCTCTATCAGCCTTTCCGATGTATCTATAACGTGAACGGGAATGGGAAGTTTTGAGATTATCTCGTAGTTCTGCCTGGCATCTCCTTTAAGGTTTTCAGGTTGAGCGGTTAATACAACTGTTACTTCGTACCCTAAGTTGTAGAGGTGCCTTGCAGCTGCAAGTCCGTCTCCTCCGTTGTTGCCTTTGCCGCAGACGA
>JALTBO010000110.1 GCA_027075275.1 Desulfurobacteriaceae bacterium | reverse complement strand
GAGATAGAGAAAAATCCTGTTCTTAACAAAGCCTTTGAAATTGCAAAGGAGAAGGGAGTTAAGCTCCACTTTGTAGGGCTTGTGTCAGATGGTGGAGTCCACAGCCACATAAAACACCTCTTTGGCCTTTTAGAACTTGCAAAAAAGAGAGGCGTTGAAAAGGTCTGCGTTCACGCAATTTTAGACGGAAGGGATACTCCGCCAAAGAGCGCAGAAATCTATCTGAAACAGCTCATTGAGAAGCTGAAAGAGCTTGGAATCGGCTCCATCGGAACAATGGGCGGCCGCTACTACTATATGGACAGGGATAAGAGGTGGAATAGAACGGAAAAAGCCTACAACGCAATGGTTCTTGGCGAAGGTTACAGGTGCACAGACCCGATAAAGGCACTCCACGATGCCTACAACAGGGGAGAGACAGACGAGTTCGTTAAGCCCTACGTCATAAACCCTGAGTGTTTAATAGAAGACGAAGACGTTGTCTTCTTCTTCAACTTCAGGGCCGACAGGATGAGGCAGATAGTTTCCGCCGTAGGCCTTGAAGACTTTAAAGGTTTTGAGAGGAAAAAGGTTGTTAAGCCCTCTTACGTTGCAACGATGACCCTCTACGACGAGACCTTCCCCTTTGACGTTGCATTCCCACCTCAGGAGCTGAAGAACGTTTTAGGAGAGGTTATCTCCAAACTTGGCTACAAACAGCTGAGAATTGCCGAAACGGAGAAATACGCCCACGTTACTTACTTCTTCAACGGCGGAAGGGAGGAGCCCTTCCCGGGAGAGGACAGAATACTTGTTCCGTCTCCTAAAGTTGCCACCTACGACCTGAAGCCTGAGATGAGCGCACCGGAAGTTACAGAAAAGGTTGTTGAGAGGATTAAGAGCGGAGAGTATAAGCTGATAGTTCTCAACTACGCTAACCCCGATATGGTTGGCCACACCGGAAACCTTGAGGCTACAATAAAGGCGATTGAGACTGTTGATAAGTGCCTGAAGCAGGTTGTTAAGACAACCCTTGAAATGGAAGGTGTCTGTGTAATAACCGCCGACCACGGAAACGCAGAGCAGATGATAGACCCTGAAACGGGAGGCCCCTGGACTGCCCACACTACAAACCCTGTTCCATTTGTGGTTGTTAAGGGAACCTGCGGAAGCTACAAGGTTAAGAGGAGAACTAAAAAGGACGTGGAGCTCCCTGAGGAGTTTGGCGGGGTTCCCGTTGTTGGAATACTTGGAGACATTGCTCCAACGATACTCCACATACTCGGAGAGGAAATACCTCCTGAAATGACGGGAGACGTTATCGTAGAGGGTGAGTTCGGGGTTTGCAAAGTTGAGTAAGAAAATCTAAATTAATATTGAAACTCAGAGAAAAGGAGGGAGAGATGAGCATTGATGTTCTTACTGAAAACCTGAAAGAGGCCATAAAGGCCGACCTTGAGAAGGAAGAGTTCGGCCACGTAAACGTTAGAAGGGCAAGGGAGCTGATAAGAGACCTTGGAGCCTATGTTTTAGACGTAAGGCCGCCTGCCCACGTAGAACACGAAAATGCTGAAGAAGCGGGAATTCCGGGAGCTATCTATATTCCGTACCCGGAGCTCCCTGTACAGCTTGACCGCCTTCCAAAGCCAAAGAACCACCCTGTAATTGTCGGCTGTAAAAGGACAAGGCTTGCAAACAGGGTTGCAGGTCTCCTTTTAGCCCTCGGTTACCTCAACGTTTACGTTCTTGACACAGATATAGACAACCTGATTGAGTGCCACAGGGCCCACACAGAGGGTTAATCAAAAAGGCCGTCTCCTGAACTATATTTAAGGTCTAACACCACTTCAGGAGGCGGCCTTTGATATCTACAGAAACAGTCGGAAAAGACCTTCAAAAGCTCATAGGGAAAGAAAAGGTAAAAACATCAACAAGCTGGCGGCTCTCTTACGCCTACGACGGAACTCCAACGGGTTATAAAGGCGTTCCAGACGTTGTTGTCTTTCCAGAATCCACAGAAGACGTATCAAAAATCCTCTCTTACGCCAACGAAAGGGGCATTCCCGTCTACCCGAGGGGTGCAGGTTCAGGTTTAACCGGTGGAGCGGCTCCACTTGAAGGCGGAATTGTTATCTCAACAGAGAAAATGAACAGAATCCTTGAGATAGACGAAGACAACCTCGGAGTTCTCACAGAACCGGGAGTTGTAACATACGATCTGCAGAAAGAGGTTGAGAAAAGGGGACTCTTCTACCCGCCAGACCCTTCAAGCTACAAGTATTCAACAATAGGGGGAAACATAGCTGAAAACGCCGGCGGTCCAAGGTGCGTTAAGTACGGCGTTACAAAAGACTACGTGATGCAGTTGGAAGTTGTCTTTGCAGACGGAACAGTCTCTAAAGTGGGCTCAAAAGCTGTTAAGTCTGTTGCCGGCTACAACCTGAAAGACCTGATAGTGGGCTCTGAAGGAACTCTGGCCTTTATAACCAAGGCCTACCTGAAGCTCATTCCGAAGCCTGAGGCCGTAAGGACTGCAATGGCCATCTTTCCCAAAGTTGAGCAGGCTGCACAGGCCGTTGCCGACATGTTCAAGGCTAAAGTCATTCCAACTGCCTGCGAGTTCCTTGATAAGAACTCCATAGTTGCCGTTGAGAACTACGCCAAAATCGGCCTGCCAACCTACGCAGAGGGGCTTCTGGTAATAGAGGTTGACGGATACGAGGCCGTTGTTGACGAGCTGATAAACAGAGCTGTTCAGGTCTGCAAAAAAGCTGGAGCTACAGAAATTAGAACGGCGTCAGACGAGAGCGAGAGAGAAGCCATTTGGATGGCAAGGAGAGCTGTTTCCCCTGCAATTGTTCAGCTGAAGCCAAAGAAAATTAACGAAGACGTTGTTGTTCCGAGGAGCAGGATACCAGACCTGATTAAAGGCGTTTACGAGATTGCAAAGAAGTACGACCTGATGGTTGTAAACTTCGGCCACGCCGGAGACGGAAACATACATGTAAACTTTATGTATGAACCTCAGGAGGAGGAGAAGGTTCACAGGGCTGTAAGGGAAGTTTTTGAGTTTACGATTTCACTTGAAGGGTCAATATCTGGAGAGCACGGAATAGGCTGGATGAAGAAGGAGTTTCTGCCTTTAGAAGTTGGAAAGGCCTTAGAGAAGATGAAGGCCGTAAAGAGAGCTCTTGACCCAAACAACATTCTTAATCCGGGGAAGATCTTTGACCTCTAACCGCCTAAAGCCTTTTTCAGGTTAAACTCAATCTGAAGTTCAAAGGTAAGTTTGTCGTTCTTTATTGAGGGAGGGATAGGGGGAAACTTCGCTTCCCTTATTGCAGTGCAGGTGGCTTCAGAGAGGATGGCGTTTCCCGACAGGGGTTTACACTCTATAGCTCTCCCTTCCCTGTTCAGTGAAAACCTAACGGTAACCGGCCCTTCAATTCCGTTCTCTATGGCCTCAAGGGGGTAGAAGATGCTCTCCTCAATTGCCCTTCTAACTGCATCTATGTAGCTGACAGGTAAATTTCCCTGAAGTGGTTTAAGGCTTCCGCCCTCTCTTTTCTCCTCACTGCTTTTCTCAGCTACCTTTTTCCTTGGAACTGTGCTTTCAACTTTCGGTTTCGGAGTCTCCTTTACTTTTGCGTCTTCTTTTTTACTCTGGCCGGAGCTCCTCTCCACCCTCACCCTCTCAACTCTCCTTTCCGGCCTAACGAGTGAGATCTTTATAACCCTGTTTATCTCCCTTTTCGGGGATTTCAGAATAGAGACCGATCCTTCAACAAAGAGGAACTCTAAAAGAGCTGCAAGAATAAGAGAGAGGAGAAGTCTAATCCCTGTTCCCATTCTTTTCCTTTGCCAGCAGTCCTATAGAGTTTATTCCGGCCTTCTGGGCGGCGTCCATAACGTTTACTAAAGACTGGACGGGAGCTTCCCTATCTGCGTCAATAACTAAAGAGACCAGCGGGTCTTCCTTCTTAAAGCCCTTAAAGAGCCTAACAAGTTCGTTAAAGCTCATCCTTGCATTTCCGTAGTAAACGGTTCCGTCCCTCTTTATCACAACGGTAACAACCTTCCTTTTCGGCCTGAAGGAGCTCTTCTGAACGGTTTCGGGAGGGTTTGTCTTCATCGCAAGACCCGGGATGATGCTTCCGGCTATCAGAACGAAGAAGGCCAGGAGGAAAAGCATAACGTCAACCATCGGAACGATAATCAGTTCAGGCTTTTCTTCGCACTCGTTTTCTCTAAAGAGAAACATTTGCTCTCCTGAAACTTGAGATTGTTATAAAATTATTGCACATTTACTCCGGAGGTTGCCTTGAGCCTTGATATAGAGTTTGCCCACAGAGTTATCTTCTATATCCTTTACTTCCTCTTTTTCCTCTCCTCGGCGGTATTTATAGAGAGGCTCCTCTACTTTTTCTTTACATTTCCGGCGGAGAAAAAACTCCTTCAGCAGGAGCTTGAAAAGGCAGGTGAGAAAGGGGCGGAGCTCCTTTACACCTCTTACTC
>JALTBO010000109.1 GCA_027075275.1 Desulfurobacteriaceae bacterium | reverse complement strand
CCTTGAGATTACGACCCGCAGAGGCCACAGCATAACAAACGGCCACGTTGCGAAACTTGCCACAGAGGTAGGAGCTCCCCTCGTAATAAACACAGATTCCCACTCACCTGGAGACCTTGTTACAAGGAGCTTTGCAATAACGGTTGGCGTTGGTGCCGGCCTTACAGTCCAGCAGGTTGAGGAGTGCTTTGGAAACAGCGAGAGTATAGTCAAAAGGTTGACGGGAAAGAGCCTCCGTTAGAAATTTAACTTCCTGGAGGCGGACGGGGGCTGGTGTCCCCCCCGGACTTCAAATCCGGTGGCCCCGCTAAGAGCGGGGTGGTGGGTTCGATTCCCATCCGCCTCCGCCACTAAATGAGGAGTTTCTCAGGAATTTCAGATATATGCTTTATTCCTTTAGCAACTTCAAATCCGTTTTTCTCTGCCTCTTTCTGGCGGAGCTCCTCTAACTTCACTCTTCTAACTTCCCCGGTTAAACCTATCTCTCCAAAGAGGGCAACTTCCGGCTTAACGGGTCTGTCAAAGTAGCTTGAGATGATTGCTGCAGCAACGGGAAGGTCTACAGCAGGTTCATCTACCTTCACTCCACCAACAATGTTAACGAAAACGTCAAAGTTCCTTAAGGGAATACCCAGCTCTTTTTCAACGGTTGCAACAATAATGGAAAGTCTGTTGGCGTTTATTCCCTTTGCCCTTCTCTGGGGAGTTGTAAAGACAGCCCTTGTAACGAGGGCCTGAACCTCTAAGAGAATAGGCCTGCTTCCCTCTATACCTGCAAAGACAACCGAGCCTGCTTTTTCTTTTGGCCTCTCCTCTAAAAAGAACTGAGAAGGGTTCGGAACCTCTTTCAGTCCTGTCTCTGTCATCTCAAAAACGGCCAGCTCACCTGTTGAGCCGAACCGGTTCTTTATGCTCCTGAATATCCGGAAGTTGTAGCCTCTGTCTCCCTCAAACTGGAAAACGGCGTCAACTATGTGTTCCAGGACCTTCGGCCCTGCAATTGTTCCCTCTTTTGTAACGTGCCCCACTATGAAGCTGGTTATCCCTTTTCTCTTAGAAAGGTTTGTTATGAAAGCTGCACACTCTCTAACCTGAGAGACTGAACCTGCTGCAGACTCTATGTAGGGAAGGTAGAGGGTCTGAATGGAATCGTAGATGGTTAGAACAGGGTTTACTTTCTCAACCTGCCGGGCTATCTCCTCTAAGTTGTTCTCTGAGTAGATAAAAAGGTTTCCCTTCTCTGCCTTTAACCTCTTTGCCCTCAGCGCTATCTGTTCCGGAGATTCCTCTGCCGTGATATAGAGGA
>JALTBO010000108.1 GCA_027075275.1 Desulfurobacteriaceae bacterium | reverse complement strand
GTTTAAATCCCACTAGTTCAGATAAAACCGCAGATTTAGCTTATTCTAATAGTCAAAGAGCTATAGTGCTTAATTCTAAGCATACAGGATAGTAAAGAGATGGTCAAGTGCAGCGGCGGGAGTATAAGTTTTTTATGAATATCTAATGAACATGATTAAAACCTTTGAGGGACAGATGATTAAGGAAGATTAAAGGAAAAGCGGTCTCGCTGCAGAGTTAGGAAATGCTAATAAAGACTTCTAAAAATAGCTCTGTATTTTGAAGCTCTGATGGTAAGTAATTATGAGGAGCTCCCCACTTCATTTCCCAGTCGCAACTACCTAACAAGGAGCTCCCCTTCCTCCATCAGCTTAATCTCCCTGTCTCCTGTTTTCAGGATTACCGTTGGTTTTTCTATCAGCAGGTCTATGTGGACGTTTGCCCTCACCTTTCCGCCAAAAGAACTGTTATCTCCTATAGCTATATGGCAGGTTCCAAGTATCTTCTCGGCCTCTAATATGTTGTCAGAGCGTTCTGCCCTCTCGTTTGTTCCAACTCCAAACTCTGCTATGTTCCCGGCGTTTTTCTCCTTGTGAATCAGCCTGTTCAGAAACTCTGAAAATTCCGGCTCTCCACTTACGGTTTTAACCAAGCCGTTTTCAACTTCCAGAACTACTGGTTCTTTGAGTTTCCTATCTGGAGCGTAGCGGGTTATGAACTTACCGTTTGCCGTTCCCTCAACGGGAGCTATGAAGGCTTCTCCTGCAGGAAGGTTCCCAAAATCTCCGGGGGAGCAGAGCTTCCCCGTATCTGCAAGTCCTGTTCTTCCCTCAACTGAGAAAGTTATGTCTGTTCCCAACGGACATGTTATTTTTACCTCTTCGGCGTCTGTCAGGAGTGAGGCAACCCCTTTTGAACGCCTTGCAACTAAATCCCAGTTGGCCTGGAGTGACGTGTAGAACATGAAGGGCTCAAAGAGGGGCATGCTGGCGAAACGGATTGAGAGAAACTCCGTGCAGAGCTTTCTAAAGAGTGTGTGGCTTATTGAGTGCTGGTTTACGGCTATGACGGCCGTGGGGAGCTCCTCCGGGCTTGTGGTTTCAAGGAGAATCTCCTTAATCTCAAGCTCGTCTCCCTCTGTTATCTCTTTCCTCAGTATTCTCTCAAAGAGCCCTTTCTGTTTTACCTCCTCTAAGAACTCGTTTCCAAAGGCTGCCTGCCAGACCTCTTCAGGTGGCTCAAGGCCATGTCTTCCCGTTGGTCTGTAGGTCAGGTGAGAGATGTTGGGAGAGAACTCTGAACCGAACCAGAAGAGGAGCTCCCCAACCCTCTCTTTGTGATTATCTGTAAGTATCAGAACCTTATCCTCTTTCCTTGCGCAAAGGTTCTGCCTGAAGATGTTTCTAACGGCCCTCTGAACCCGCCTGTCTTTCCAGTCGTTCATCTCCACCCCCTAACTGAAGATTTCCCTTACCCTCTCAACAACCTCTTTTGCAACTTTCAGAGGTATTCCAATCTTAGCAAGTTCTTCAGGGGTGGTGGCAGAGAGCTCCCTTAAGTCCGGGTAGAACTTCTCAATGAGCTTTCTCCTCTTAGCTCCAAGCCCTTTTATCCCGTCAAGGGGACTTTTGAGCATCTCCTTTGTTCTCACCTTTCTGTTGTAGGAAAGTGCAAACCTGTGAGCTTCGTCCCTCAAAGAGGTGAAGAACCTGAAGAGGTGGGGGTATTTTTTCGTCTCAACAACTTCTCCATCGTCTGTGAAGACGAGCTCTTCCTTTTTTGCTATTGAGAAGACCCGGAAGTCAAGGCCTAAAGAGTCTCTGACCCTTATTGCAACGTTGAGCTGGCCGATTCCACCGTCTATGAGAACCAGATCGGGTCTTTTTACCTCTCCGTTCTTTATCCTCTTAAACCGCCTTGTTAGAACTTCCTCCATTGCGGCGTAGTCGTTTACTCCTTTAACTGTTTTAACCCTGTAGCGCCGGTAGTCGTCCTTTACGAACTTTCCGTTCTCCCACACTATACAGGAGCCTACCGTTGCCTTTCCCTGAAGGGTTGAGATGTCAAAGGTTTCAACTCTTTCCGGGAACTGGTCGTAAAAGACCCTTTCATACTCCTCTTTGAGCTCCTGAAGGTCGTATCTGACTTTAACGGTCTCCCTGTTCCTCTTGACGAGGGGAAGGAGCTCTTCCGGTATGGGCTCCGTTTTTATAGAAGTTTCAAGTGGAGTGAAGTTTGTGAGGATTTTCTCAGGGAACTCCCCGTCTCTGTAAGTGTTCTTGAGCCATATCGTTCCAACTACGCTCTTGTCAATTTTTGCCTTTCCGTAGGTGAAAAGCTCCTCTAAGAGGTTCTCCTCCCACGGGTCAACGGGGTCAAAGGAGAAGGTCTCTTTCCCGTAGATGATTCCGTTTCTTACCGTTAACTTAACGCCGTTGAAGATACCGTTTCTCTCTTCGAGGTAGAAGATGTCGCAGTTGGGGTAGGAGTCAAAGAGGAGGGAGCTCCGTGAGTATACTTCCTTAACGGCTAAAAGCTGGTCTCTCAGTGCGGCAGCCCTTTCAAACTCAAGCCTTTCAGCTGCTTCCTCTATCTCTCTGTAGAGCCTCTTTATGAGGCCTTTAACGTCTCCCTTTAAAAATGAGAGAGCTCCCTCAACCTGCCTCCTGTACTCCCTCTTCCCAACGTTCCCCGTGCAGGGGGCTGTGCACCTCTCTATATAGAACTGAAGGCACGGCTTCTCCCTCTTTTTAAGCTCCTTACACTTCCTCAGCTTGAATACCCTGTGGAGGAGCTCCTTTAACTTCCTTGCGTTCTTTGGGGGAATAAAGGGGCCGAACTTCTCTCCCTTTACAGAGTCTTTTTTCCTTACAATTTTGACCGTTGGAAACTCCTCGTCTGTAATGACCAGGTAGGGGTAGCTCTTGTCGTCTTTCAGGAGGACGTTGAAGGGGGGCAGGTGTCTCTTTATGAGTTCGGCCTCAAGCTCTAAAGCTTCCCTTTCGCTCTTTACAACTATGTAGTCAAAGTCGCTGGAAGCCTTAACTATCCTGTAGCTCTTATCGTTGGGGTCTGTCGCAGAAAGGTGTGTAGAGAGCCTGTCCCTTAAAGATTTGGCCTTTCCAACGTAGAGAACCTTTCCGTTTCCGTCTTTAAAGAGGTAAACTCCCGGTAATTCTGGAACGGTCTTTAACTTCTCCCTCATCTTTCGCTGTAAGAGGCGCAGGAGGTTGGAGTTTCGTAGATTTCCACTTTAGAACATTCAACGCCTAAAGGTTTAACGTTTTCAGATACGAACCTGTAAAAGAACCTTGCAAGGTTTTCCGACGTTGGAGAGCCTTTAAAGAAAGCCGTTCCGTCAATGAGCCTCTGGTAAAAATCTGTTAGTGGGCTCTTTTCCTCTGAGGAGTAGTTGTTGAAGGTGAAAAACGGAACTTCCTTGATAAGTTTCAGGTCAATTTCAGAGGCTCTTTCCGTTTCAAGCCTGAATCCGGTGTTGACTAAAACAAAGTCTGCTTCGCCAAAGGGAACTTTTACTTTTCCGTTTTCAAGGATTCCGAGCTTTTCTAGGAGTATCTCAAAGGCCGGGTCGTCGGTTCCGATTATAAGCTTGTGATCAAAGCAGTCGTCTATAAACTCTTTCAGCCACTTCAGGTGGCCAAAGTCTGTAACCATCTGGGATGAGTCAAGATTCTCAGACCTCAGGTAAACGGTTAACCTGTAGTTGTGACCGTGACCCGGTAGGCGGCGGCATTTTGGGTAGGAGTTCCCAGCCCACTCAGGGTTAAGTTTTTGTGAGTGAACTGAGTGGGCGGCGGAGAACTCAAAGGTTTTTGATATCTCAAACATTACTCCTCCTCAGGGTTAAAGTTTAGGAAACTTACCGTTGTTGTTCCGTAGTGCCTCTTCTCAACTAACCACTCCTCGTCTTCAGGAATGAACGGGTTTTTCTTGGGCTCCTCTAAAATTAAAAGGCCGTCTCTGTCTAAAAGGCCAAGCTTTCTCACCATGTTTACAATTCTTGTGTAGTAGCCCTTTTCGTATGGAGGGTCTGCGTAGATAAAGTCAAAGACCTCTCCTCTCCTTGCAAGCTTCTTCAGTGCATCTGTGTAGTCTGAGCAGATGATTTCGTAGTTCTCCTTTGGAATCTTCAGCTTCTTCAGGTTTTCCATTATCAGATTGCAGAAGCGTTTGTCGTTCTCAACGAAAACAACCTTTTTAGCTCCTCTACTTAAGGCCTCTATTCCAACGGCTCCCGTTCCTGCAAAGAGGTCTAAGAACTTTGTTCCCTCAAGGTAGTTGTTGAGTATTGAAAAGACGGACTCCTTAACCCTCTCTGTTGTCGGCCTTAAGAGTTTCGTGTCTTCCCTTTTGGGCATTGACTTGATAACTCTACCTCTATACTTTCCACCAACGACTCTCATTCTCTCTCCCGCAGTGGGTTTCAGTTTAATTTAATGGCCGGGAGGCTGTTGTGAAGACCCTGATAACATTCATTGCTCTTTTACTCGCTTCTGCAAGCTCTTTTGGAGGGGAGCTCCCCAAGACCCTTACC
>JALTBO010000107.1 GCA_027075275.1 Desulfurobacteriaceae bacterium | reverse complement strand
AGTTAAGTGCGGTGGTTTTAAATGTTTATTCCTTAAAAATAGGTGTGTCCATCCCCAGTAGCGTCAAACTCATCCCCGCTAAAATCCCTCCTTCCCACTTTCAACGCCTTCTACACAACTCAACCAGATAAAATCAGACCATAGTGGGATTGAAAGGAAGAGAGAATGTACAGGTTACAGTATACAGTTATGTACGATAAAATCAGACCATAGTGGGATTGAAAGATATAAGGCAGGGATAATAAAGAAGTCAGAAGTTTTCGAGATAAAATCAGACCATAGTGGGATTGAAAGGACGTTACGTCGGGTAGATTAGCTATCTGATAAGGATGATAAAATCAGACCATAGTGGGATTGAAAGCGTAGACGCTTCGCAAAAGTATGGGTACACTTGGTACTCTCCTTTTCTGCGATAAAATCAGACCATAGTGGGATTGAAAGCACGTATCACCTCTTACGAAAAAATTTTAAAGATATAGTGATAAAATCAGACCATAGTGGGATTGAAAGATGTTGCTCATGGCTGAAGTTAGACGTATTATAGATGCAGATAAAATCAGACCATAGTGGGATTGAAAGGGTAATCGTGGGGATTGAAAGTTCGGGTTTGAGGTAAAACTGCTGTAAAATACTTGGAGTGATAAAATCAGACCATAGTGGGATTGAAAGATAGGTCAGGTAACGTCGTGGTTCTACAATAAGATTTCGATAAAATCAGACCATAGTGGGATTGAAAGCAGTTTCTTATATACAACTTTCTTGTTATACATTGCACGATAAAATCAGACCATAGTGGGATTGAAAGAATACCAAAGGAGGAAGACCCTATAGAGTACGAAGAGGATAAAATCAGACCATAGTGGGATTGAAAGGAACCCGCACGACTGGCAGAAGTTCATTGACATCTGGATAAAATCAGACCATAGTGGGATTGAAAGGTAACCGTTATTGCAAAGCTGTACAACCAGCCCGGTTCGATAAAATCAGACCATAGTGGGATTGAAAGGAAGTCAGTTTAGACCGTACAGCACCAGCGACATTGCGATAAAATCAGACCATAGTGGGATTGAAAGGGCACGTGCTTTCTTAGATACTCTTCGTACTTTCTCTGGGATAAAATCAGACCAAAATGGGATTGAAAGTTCGTATATATAACATAGTTTGATAAGTTCGTTTCATTAGATAAAATCAGACCAAAATGGGATTGAAAGGCAGTAGTTGACTAAACATAAAACCAAATACAAAGATAAACCAAACCAATAATAGAGAAACAAAAAGTTAAAAAATCAGAGTATAAAAACACAAAATTAAAACAAAAAATAAAAT
>JALTBO010000106.1 GCA_027075275.1 Desulfurobacteriaceae bacterium | reverse complement strand
ACTATGTTGTCTTCACTATCTAAAAGAACTCCCTTAACAGTTGTTGATCCAACGTCTATTCCTGCCTTAAACATTACTCCTCCAGAAGACCTTTAAGTGATAGTTCCAAGAGTTCCTCAACGGCACTCTCAACGGTCGGGATTTTCCCTTCAAGGAGCTCCCTTCCCACCTCTAAAAAGGCTCCTAAAATTGCCGCTGAAACTACGTTAACGTTGCACTCCCGAACGATTCCCATTTCCATTCCCCTCAGGAGTGCATTCTCAATAAGCTCCTTAACTTCCTCAAAGAAGTTCTCAAGGATTTCGTCAAACTCAGGGTTCAGTTTGTAAGGGTGGTAGAGGATGAGTTTTGCAAGTTCTCTATCCTCAACAAACAGGTTTAAAACTTCCCGAACGTTCTCCTTCAGCTGTCCTAAAGGGTTCTCCTTCGGCAGGAGCTTCAGCCTTGAGGAGATTTCACCAACCAGGTTTTCCAGAACCCTCTTGTAGATGTCGTCTTTGTTTCTGAAGTAGAGGTAGAAGGTTCCCCTTGCAATTCCTAAAGAATCAACAATGTCTGAAACCGTAAGTGAGTGGAATCCCTTCTCCGAAAAGAGCTTTTTAGCCTGTTTCAGAATCTGCCTTTCCCTCTCTTTCACGCCACCTCCGCCGCTGAACTGACACGTCAGTTCAATAGAAAATTAATCCTCAGTTGGTAGAATTTTCAAGAACTATAGGAGGCGGCCATGAGGAGAGCTCTCCTTTTAATTCCCCTTTTCGTTACAGGGTGCGTCTCAACGGGAGACCAGAAGATAAACACTATTCAGGCTAAACTTCAGGTTTTAGAGGTTCAGAACCAGTCTCTCCAGAGGGAGCTCTCTAAAAAAGAGAAAGAGATTCAGATTTTGAGGGAAGAACTGACGAAGCTGAAAACAACAGTTAACAACATAGAAAACAGACAGCTCAAGCAGGAGGCAAAAGAGATTGAGCTCAGCAGAGCTCTCCTCTCAACGAAGAAAGTTTCTGCCAGAACTGTTCTGACTCTTAAAAAAGAATTGAAAGAGACAGAAACAGAGGTTAACCGGGTAGAAAAGAGGATTTCAGACCTTCAGAGTCAAATCAATGCGCTTAAAGAGTGTTGTCAGAGCGGAAACACCAAACTCTCTCAGTTAGAATCTCAGCTGAACAGCCTCTCTTCCCGCCTCTCTGCCGTTGAGGAGAAGCTCCAGAAGCTCAGGATACCTTCAATAAAGATTGAAAAGGTCAAACCGTCTTCTAAGTAAATTAAAACAGCTCTCTTTTCTGTGGGTTAGGGTGATTTCTCTCTTTCAGGAAATCTCTGGATAGTTCTTTAACGCTTTCCAGTTCTTCAAAAACCACGTCCCATTTTTTCTCAGGCGGAAAGAGGATAATCTTATTACTCGATTTCGTTATGCACAGTTCCTTCTTTTTACTGAGAACTCTTGGGGTGCCCTGACTGCCTGAGAATTACCGCTTACTTTCACGTAAACTCCTCGGTAAGTTCAAATGAAACTTCACTTGATTAAAGAGTGAAAGAGGATAAAGAGCAGTGCAAGGGCTGCAACTATGAGAATGGCGTTTGAGGTGTAGGAGCGTTTGTAGGCTGAAGCTACCTTGTCGTAATTTTCAGGAATTTTGGAGGGAGCTCTCTTTTTCACCTCTTTCAGCAGTTCCTCAAAGCCGGAAAAAGAGTCGTCAACAACTGCTAGTTTGCCGTTTTTATCTGCGATAAAGAGGAAGTATTTTCTACCGGGAGTGAGGGAGATTTCTGAGATCTCGCTCCACTTTATAAACTTCTTTCCAGTAAGCCCAAAAACCTCTATTCCCTCGTCTGTTATTACAACTCTCTTTTTTAAGAGAAAGATAAAATAGGCAACGACCGGAAAAATAAGGAGAGCAAAAACTATAAGGCCGGGAGAGAGCCGGCCGGCCTTAACGATGAGAGCTCCAAAAAAGAGAACGTATGAAATTACTAAAAGACCGTAGGCCAGAACTGTTAACCCGTCAGACTTGAAAACCTTCTTATCCATTTAACCTCTCAAGAACTGCTTCTTTAAACCTCTTAAGTCCTTCTTCTATGTTCTCCATTGACGTTGCGTAAGAGAGCCTTAAGTAGCCGGGAGCTCCAAAGGCCGTTCCCGGAACAACGGCAATTTTTCCCTTCTCAAGGAGGTAGTCTGCAAGGTCAAAGTCGTCCTTAAATCCGCCCTTCTCTATCAGTTCTTTAACGTTTGGAAAGGCGTAAAAAGCGCCCCTCGGCATTATGCAGGAAACTCCCGGAATCTCGTTGAGTTTCTCAACCATGTAGCGGCGCCTCTCATCGTAAGCGGCTATCCACTCATTCAGGAAATCTTTAGGCTTAACAAGTGCTGCAACCGCCGCCTTCTGTGCAATTGAGTTTACGTTTGAGATAGACTGGGAGTTTATCTTAATCATTGCGTCAATTATTTCCTTTGGCCCTGCTGCGTATCCAACTCTCCAGCCCGTCATCGCAAAGGTTTTAGATAGGGCATTTATCGTTATGGTAATTTCCTTTATTTCATCTGAAATAGATGCGATGCTCATATGCTTAAATCCATCGTAGGTAAGTTTTTCATAGCACTCGTCTGAAGCTATTAGAATTCCCCTCTCTGCACAGAACTTCCCTATCTTCTCAAGCTCCTCTTTTGGAATTACGGCTCCCGTTGGGTTGTGTGGAGTGCAGAGTATCAGGAGCTTTGTCTTTTCTGTAACGGCCGGCTCAATGTCTTCAACCGTTAACGTGAAATTTTTTACCTCTTTGGTTTCAACGAAAACCGGTTTCCCGCCTGCAAACTTTACCTGTTCAGGGTAGGTAACCCAGTATGGAGCGGGAATAATTACCTCATCTCCCTCCTCAACTACAGAGAGAATTAAGTTAAAAAGGGCCTGTTTTGCTCCGTCTGTTATTACAACCTGTTCTGGCTCGTAGTCTATTCCGTTTTCCTCTTTCAGCTTCCTTGCTACGGCCTGGCGGAGCTCCGGTATCCCCGCAGGTGGCGTGTATTTCGTAAATCCCATATCAATGGCTTCCTTTGCCGCCTCTTTAACGTGCTCCGGAGTATCAAAGTCCGGCTCTCCGGCTCCGAAACCTATAACGTCTATCCCTTTTGCCCTCAGCTCCTTCGCCTTACTGGTTATCGCCATTGTTGGAGAGGGAGACATTTTTAAAACTCTTTCCGAAAGCTTCATTTCTACCCCCAAAAGTTTGTCGTTGACATTTTACAAACTGTTAACTACCTTTCCCAACCAACAAAGGCAGGAGGAGACCATGAAGGGAAACAGGTGCCTTACAGCAGAACAGATAAAAGAGCTTAAAGAGATTCTGGAGCAGAAAAGACAGGAAGTTCTGGAGGACATAAAAAGGGGGCTTGAGGAAACAGCCCAATCTGAGAGGGAAGTTGGAGACCTTGTTGACATGTCAACAGACGAAATCCTTAGAACCTTTGAGATGAGAATTAGAGACAGGGAAGCAAAATACCTGAAGAAAATTGAGAAAGCCTTAAAGAAGATTGAAGAAGGGACTTATGGAATCTGCGAAAAGTGCGGTTCCTGCATAAGCTACGAGAGGCTTAAGCTGAGACCTGTAGCGGAGCTCTGTATAAAGTGTAAGCTTGAGCAGGAGAAGATGGAAAGGAAGTTTGGTGAGGAATAGGTAAAGGGGGGCCAACGCCCCCTCTAACAAGCACTCAGCCTACGCTTGCACAGAAGGTAACTTCTTCTTCCTCGTTAACAACTCCCCTAAAGTGGACGTCTTTCTCAACCCTTTCAGGTTTCAGCTTGTCAACAATATAGTCAAAGGCCTTAAAGGCGTTTTCGTGGTCTCCACAGGTGTAAACGTCTATTGCAACGTAACCGTGTTCCGGCCAGGTGTGGAAAGAGAGGTGTGATTCTGAAATAACTACAACCCCCGTCGCCCCGTAGGGCTGAAACTGATGGTAGTAGGCTGAGAGCTTGTTGAGGTTGGCGTGTTTCACAGCCCCCTCAAAGATTTCTGCCATCGCTTTGGCAGACTTGAGAACCTCCGGGTCGCACCCGTAGAGGTCAGCAACGATGTGGACGCCGAGGGTCTTGGCCATTTTCCTTCCTCCTCTATTAAAGGTTAGGGACTCCTCCCGTTGGCGGATATAATTATAGTCTGAAACTACAATTTGTTAAGTGTTTGTTAAGCTATTTGGGGGGAAAAACTGCAAAAACACGTTGTTTATATATTTTTCCTCTCATTTTTCTCCCTCTCTTTTAAAGAGTTCGGAACTCCCTACTTTCCCTACCTTTTAACAGCAACGTTTATTCTTTTTTTAAACTACGGAATCAGGTTCAGAATAAGGGAGCTCCTCCCCGGCGTTCTCGTTTTAATTCCTTTCCTTATTATTCCGCCTCTCTGGAAAGGCCATGCTGGTAATCAAGGCCTGCGAAAAGTCCTCTGGGTAAAGGAATACAGAGATAACTACAGAGTGGCAGTTCTTGAAGGTTGGAAGTATGTAAGGTTAAAAGATGAGGCAGAGCCGGGAGACTACGTTAACAACAAGGGAAGAGTAGTTGAAAGACCTTTTTTCTCACTTGACAGGTTCCGCTATCACCTATACAAAAGGATTGAAGAGTCTGTAGATTATCCCGTTTCGGCTCTTGTTGGGGCAACAACTTTAGGTTTCAGATACG
>JALTBO010000105.1 GCA_027075275.1 Desulfurobacteriaceae bacterium | reverse complement strand
CGGGGAATTATCGTAACTTTATGAACCTTATCGGCGTTGGGAAGGAGCTTTGCAACAAGGGCATGACCGGCCTCGTGGTATGCGGTTGTGAGTTTCTCCTGTTCAGAGAGAACCATACTCTTTCTTTCAATGCCCATCGTAACCTTATCCTTAGCCTCCTCAAAGTCCTCCATCGTTATCTTTCCGTGGTTTTTCCTTGCAGCTATGAGGGCAGCCTCGTTGACGATGTTTGCAAGGTCGGCACCTGAGAAGCCGGGAGTTGAACGGGCAATAACTTCAAGATCTACATCTTCGGCAAGTGGTTTGTTTCTGGTATGTATTTTGAGTATCTCAAGTCTTCCCCTAACGTCTGGAAGGGGAACGTGTATTTGCCTGTCAAACCTACCGGGCCTTAAAAGGGCCGGGTCTAAGATGTCTGGCCTGTTTGTTGCAGCAATGACGATGATTCCGTCGGAGCTCTCAAATCCGTCCATCTCAACGAGGAGCTGGTTTAAAGTCTGCTCCCTCTCATCGTGGCCGCCGCTGATTCCCGCTCCCCTTCTCCTTCCCACGGCGTCTATTTCGTCAATAAAGACGATGCAGGGAGCGTGCTTTTTAGCCTGTTCAAAGAGGTCTCTAACCCTTGAAGCACCAACACCAACAAACATCTCAACAAACTCTGAACCGCTGACAGAGAGGAACGGAACGTTTGCCTCTCCAGCTATGGCCTTTGCAAGAAGGGTTTTACCGGTTCCCGGCGGTCCTGCAAGGAGAACTCCTTTAGGAATTCTTCCACCAAGTTGCTGATACTTCTTCGGGTTTTTAAGGAAATCAACTATTTCTGAAACCTCCTCTTTAACTTCGTCTATTCCTGCAACATCCTTGAATGTTACTTTTGGCTTGTTGTCTATGAAAACTTTCGCTCTGCTCTTTGCAAAGGAGAGGGCTTTGTTGCTTCCGGCACTCATCTGCCTCATCATGCTGAGCCAGAGTAGAATGAGGAAAATCATGGGAAGCCATGAAACAAGAACTGTTATATACCAGGGGCTTCCCTCTTCCGGCTTGACCTGAATCTCAACGCCTTTTTCGGCCATCTTCTTTATAATGTCGTTGTAGCCGGGGGGAAGGTAGGTTTCAAACGGAACGCCCTCTTTTGTAAGACCAACAACCTTCTGACCCTGAATTACAACTTTCTTAACATCTCCCTTCTCAACCTGTGAAATAAAAGTAGAGAAAGGCTCCTGGGAAGTCCTCAGCTGGTTGGAGTTAAAGAAATTAAAGGCAAGAATGATCATAAGGGCTATGGCAAGCCACAGAACTAAGTTCTTTCCTATTTCTTTCATCTTATCCATTCTCCGCTCCTTCAAAGTATCCTATAAACGGCAGTTGTCTGAATTTCTCGTTTAAATCTAATCCGTAACCGAAGACAAAGTAATCGGGAATTTTAAAGCCGACGAAGTTGGGGCGGAGCTCCGTCCTTTTAGGAACCTCTTTATCAAGGAGAACGCAGGTTTTAACGTTTGAAGCACCCATATCAAGAACCGCTCTACAGGCAAATTCCAAACTCTCTCCCGTATCAAATATATCATCAACTATCAGAACGTCTTTCCCTTTCAGTTCAAGATCGGGAAGGCAGGTTAAACGGAGCTCCCCTTTTCTCTCACCCTGGTAGCTCTTTAACCCCATAAAGGTAATTTCTGGATTAACATCTAAAGCCCTGACAAGGTCTGCCGTGAAGACGAAAGCTCCCTTAAGAAGGGAGACAACAACAAAGTTGTCAGATTGGAAACTGCGGGATATCTCAAGTGAGAGCTCCTTTACCCTTTTCTCAATCTCCTCCTTTCCGATTAAAACCTTTACCTTCCGACTCAATCTCTACTCCAACAAAATCTTCAGCTGTCCCTATCTCTCTCCTGTAAAGGTGGGGAATAAAAATAATCTCTCCCCCGAGCTCTACAATAGGAAGTGAGCTCCTGATGTGGGCGGGAACTTTTTTCTCAATGAAAAACTTCTTAAGGGTTTTTGAAAAACCTTTAAACTTCAGTCTGTCCCCGGGCTTTCGGTTCCGGACAATTATACCTTTCTCTCTAAAGGAAGAAAGGGAAGCAACAGGAATCCCTGCATTTAGATGGAAGTTAAGAGTATAGAGTGGAGTTTTAACGGTGGCCGGGAGTTCCTTTATCTCATAGTAAAAGCTTTTCTCTCCATTCTTTCTCTCCTGTTCAATACAGAGAACTTCCTGGGTTTTATAAACAACAATTCCTGAGTGGAATGAGAATTTTTTAAATCCTTCTCTATCAAGGGCTCCCTTTAACTCTTTAATACTTTTATAGGAAAGGTCTTTTCCGGAAACCCTTTTGTAAGCTTCTCGCAAAACTTCAGATAGGAGAAAGGGGTGGAGCTCCCTCAAAACTCCAAGTGGAGCACAGAAAACGCCCCCTTTAAAGTAAGCAGATATTAAAGGGTCAACTTCGCTTCTGATAAAGTTCTCAAGCTCCCTGAGGAGCTCTGTCTCCCTTAAAACCGCCTCCTCTAAAGCCGGATTTATTTTCTTTAAAACGGGAACAACTTCAAGCCTTATAAGGTTTCTATCGTAGTCAGTTTTCAGGTTTGAGCTGTCAACAACGAAGGGCAGTTTGTTCTCCTCAACGTAGGCCTCAACCTCTTCTCTTGTAACAAGGAAGAGGGGACGAACGAAAATTTCCCTCTTAGGAAGAAATCCTCTCAATCCCTTAATTCCGGAACCTTTTGTAAGGTTCAGAAGAACTGTCTCTGTAAGGTCTGAAGCTGTATGGCCGAGGGCTACAAAGTCTCCGTTCCACTCTTTCAGAGCTTCTCTAAAAAGCCTGTATCTCTCCCCTCTTGCAACGGCTTCTACGTTCTTACCTCCTGAAATCTCGGGAATATTAACCCTTTTAACGATAAGTGGAACGTTCCAGTTCCTGCAGATTTTCCTTACAAATGCCTCGTCTCTATCAGACTCCTCTCCACGGAGCATGTGGTTAACGTGAACGGCTCCAACTGTAAGGTTCATATCTCTTTTGAGGGAAAGGAGAACGTGGAGGAGAGTAACTGAGTCGGGGCCTCCTGAGAGGGCTACAAGAATTCTGGAATTTTCGGGAAATAGGGAGAACTGGGCGATTGCCCTCCTGACTTTTGAGTTAACGCTCTCCATAGGCCGGGTAAAAAAGAAAATTGGTGGCGACGGGTGGAGTCGAACCACCGACCTGGCGGGTATGAGCCGCCCGCTCTAACCACCTGAGCCACGTCGCCACTTGCAGGAGAAAATATATCCCTATATCGCCAACGTGTCAAACCCTTTCTTCATAGGTTGGTTTCTCTACCTGATAGAAAATACCTATGGGGATTCTTGCATCCTCAGTGTCTGCCGAGTAGTCCCATTCCCTTGCCCTCTCTACGGCGGCGTTGAAGTCTGTAGGGTCGTGGCCGGCCTCTTCTAACTTGTAGCAGTGTTTCCTGTAGTAGGCGAAGGTGTTATAGAAGGTTACGCATGGCTGGAGAACATCTATGAAGGAGAATCCTTTGTGCTTTATCGCCGCCTTTATGAGCTCCTTAAGGTGTGGAATGTCTCCAGCAAAGCCCCTTGCGACAAAAGTTGCTCCGGCAGAGAGCATCAGAAGAACCGGGTTCATAGGGTCTTCCGGCGGCCCTTCCGGGGTTGACTTTCCCTTAAAGTGTGAGGGGCTTGTAGGTGTAAACTGGCCGGTTGTTAAGCTGTATGAACGGTTATCGTGAACAATTGCCGTTAGATTCGCGTTCCTCTTTGCGGCAAAGATGAGGTGGGAGATGCCTTCAGCGTAGATGTCTCCGTCTCCAACAAAACCGACGCAGACCAGTTTATCGTTTATGAGCCTCATACCTTCTAAGTTGTTCAAAGCCCTTCCGTGGATGGAGTAGAAGCTGTTGAGGTTGATGTAGTCAACAATCTTTCCGTGGCAGCCGATTCCAGAGGCTATAACGAAGTTTTCAAGTGGAATTTCAGAGGAGAGCTCCTCAACGGCCATCTCAAAGGCCCTTAGTATTCCAAAGTTTCCACAACCAGGGCACCAGGTGTTCTCTGCGTAGGTTTTAAGGTTTACTCCGCTCATCTCTCCCTCCCTGAAAGGAACTCTAAAAGGTCTTCTTTGAAAATCGGCCTCGTGTCATACTTCCTGAACCGACCTGTGGGCTCTATTCCGTAAAGGTTTAAGAGCTTCTCAAACTGGCCGGCGGGGGAGAGCTCCACAACAATAACCTCCTCTGCCCCCTCAAGCTCTTTCTTTAACCTGTTTGCGGGGAAAGGCTCCATGTAGTTGGGCTTAACAGCTTTGTAGCCAAGCTCTTCTCCAGCTTCACAGCAGACTCCCCAGTTCTCTCCCCAGGTGAGGAGAATCCGCTTAGAGTTTGTATCTCCTCCAACAGAAACCGTATCTTCCCTCTCCTCAAAGAACTTCCTTATGGTCTCCCTCTTCCTCTCTCTCTTGTTCTTCATTGCAACTATCTGCTCTGGCTCCTCTGTTGTTATTCCCATCTCGTCGTGCTCGTAGCTTGTAGCCTTAACAACTGCCCCTTTGGTTCCCGGAAAGGCTAACGGAGAGATACCGTCTTCAGTTATCCGGTATCTCTTATACTCACCGTTTCCATCCCACAGTTTGGGCTCCTCAACAACTCGCTCCCTCTCTAAGGGCTGTGTAAAGAAGCTCTCTGCAACGTTCTTGCTTGAGAGGACTATTACGGGAACCTG
>JALTBO010000104.1 GCA_027075275.1 Desulfurobacteriaceae bacterium | reverse complement strand
AGTAGTTTGGAAAGAAACAGCGGACGGTTCTGTTCTCTATGTTGACGGCGGGGGGGAGCTCCCTCCTGCACACCTCCTTAACCTTTGGGCACCTCGGGTGGAACGGGCACCCTTTCGGCCTGCTTGAGGGCTCCGGAACGTTTCCCGGAATTGCCGGAAGCCTCCTTTTTGCCACTCCTGTAAGCTTTGGCGATGAGGCTATTAAACCTTCGGTGTACGGGTGGAGAGGTTTTCTGAAAATATCCTCTTTACTTCCAGATTCAACTGTGAAGCCTGAGTACATAACGAAAACTCTCTCTGCAAACTCCTCAACAACGGCCATGTCGTGGGTGATGAGAACGGTTCCCATCTCCCTCTTTTTTGAGAGTTCCACAAGGAGCTCCAGTATCCTCTTCTGAACCGTTACGTCTAATGCGGTTGTGGGCTCGTCGGCTATCAGGTAGTTTGGGCTGCAGGCAAGTGCCATGGCTATTGCAACTCTCTGCTTTAAACCGCCTGAGAGGTGGTGTGGGTAGGCGTTAATCCGTTTCTCGGCTTCGGGTATCTGCGCCATCTTAAAGAGCTCAACCACCTTTTCTCTCAGCTCCTCTTTACTCCCCTTGAACCCGTGGAAGATTAGGGCTTCTGCGACCTGTTCCCCAACTGTCATTAAAGGGTTCAGTGAAGATGACGGATCCTGAAAGACCATCGCAACCTTTTCCCACCTGAAACGGCGGAGCTCCTCTCCTTTCAGTTTTAAAACCTCTGTTCCGTCAACCTCTATCTTTCCTGCTACTTTTAAGTTTTCAGGCAGGAGCTTTAAAATTGAAAGACCTGTTAAAGACTTCCCGCTTCCGCTTTCGCCGACAAGAGCAACCCTTTCACCTTTTTGACAGGAGAGCTCCCCGTCAGCGACAAGCTTTACTTTTCCTGCAGAGATTGAGAGGGAGCTGATGTTCAGAGACATCTCACCTCAACCCAGTAGGAGTTCTCGTTGAAGATGTCCGGCTCAAAGTAGAGCTCCCTGCAGACCAGCTTCTTCCCCTGCCTCTCCTTTGCCGACAGGTAGTGGGAGACTGCCGTTGGAATTTCCCCCAAAAACTTCCCGTCTGAAGTTTGAAGAACGTAAGTTACCGGAGACTTCGGGTTCAAAGGCTCGGCCTTCAGTAAGAACTCTTCCTTCTCCCTTATAACCCTCTCCCAGTTGGGCCTGTAAATTCTCTTCGTTTTAACCGGCGTGTAGTAGGTGTCTGTCTCTGCTAAAAGGTGGTGGACGTTCTCATATCCACCGAGGCTTAAAATGAACTGGGCAAGGTCTTTAGGAAAAGTCTCGCCCATCAAAAGGGCACCTATTAGAGGCCATAGTTGGTTTTTACTGATGACCTCTTTTAGCTCGTCGGCCTTTGCCTTCAGTATGTTCGGGTTCTTCTTCCAGAGGGCTATGAGGGAGCTCCTCACCGTCTCGTAGTTCTCTGTTGTAAACTCAAAGCTCTCAAGGAGCTTGATTAGTTCCTTCACCTCTGTTTTAAACCGCTTCCTGTAGAGGAGCCTTGTCATCAGCCACCGCTTGTTGACTTTCTTGAGGAGCTCCTCAGCCATCTCCCTGTCTAAGAACCAGCTGAGGTAAACGCTTCCCCTTCCAAGCTCACTGTCGTAAACCCTGTCAACAAAGGGAGTGATTATCTTCTCCCCGAAAATGTCCTTCGTCAGCTCCCTAAAAGAGTCCCTTATGACGTTTATCACCTTATCAACAGCCTTCTCAACGCTCTTTGCCCTTACTATGAACTCAACCCTTATGTCTGCACCGTTTAGCTCCTCAGAGACCCTCGGAACTATTACAACTCCGTCTTTCTCAACAACTTCAAGGTTTGAGTAGGCAAGGTGGGTGGGAAAGTGGAACTCCAGCCCTTGAGCTATGTATTCAAGAACAGATGTTGCTGCAGACGAGAGGGTTTTATCCTTAACCTGAAAGAGCTTCTCAACCCTTATCCTCTCTCCCTTTGCCGGCCTCTCCTCTGCATCCAGCTGTGTCAGTTTCCCCTTCTCAAACCTCTCCCAGATTGAAAGGTCAACGTCTCCATCGTGGAGCTGGATTTCAGCTATCTCCTCCTCCCTTAAGTATCTCCTTGCCGCGTCCCTTATTCTCTTTGCCCTTAAGAAATTCCTCGCCTCTTTCTTGGAGAGCTCCCACAGCTCCTCAGTTATGTGGCTTATCTCTCCCCTTATCGGCCAGAAGTAGTTTCTCCTCACCTCTCTGATGAACTGGTAGGAGAAGATTTTTCCAACTGGAGCTTTTAGAAGCTGGAAGTCAACACAGGAGAGCTCCTTACCTGAAAGAACTGTTAAAGAGGGAGAGAAAGGGAACTGCTCCCTCAGAACTTTCAGCTTTTCAGAGATAAACCTTTCAGATACCCCTTCAAAGGGAACGGCCGAGAAGACAACCAATATCTTTGAATTTCTGTTTAAGAAGTTCTCGCTCTTTATGGGAACGGAGAGGGCGTTTGAGAGGAGCATTGAAAAAGGGAGAGCTCCCGGGTCTCCAGGGTATATCCCGTCAAGCTCAACCCCAAGTTTCTTTAGCCTTTCGGCGAAAAAGAGGAGTGCGTCTGTTATGACCTCCTGTCCTGTCCTGTTTGAAGTGAAAATCAGGGAAGTTTTAACCTTTAGCTCCATTCTCCTTCAAAACCTCTTTCAAGATTCCGATTCCGTAGTCTATCTCCTCCTCGGAGATGACAAGAGGCGGAACGAACCTTAAAACGTTTCCCGCCGTGCAGTTAATAATAAGTCCCTTTTTAAGGGCTGAGGCAACTATATCCCCGCAGGGCTCCCTGCACACAAGCCCCAGCATCATTCCCAGACCCCTTACGCCTTCAAACCTCTCAGGGAACTCATAAGCAACCTCCTCAAGCCTTTTTTTGAGATATTCTCCCTTCCTCTTTACCCCCTCCATAAATCCCGGCTCTGTCATTATCTTCATCACCTCAACGCCGGCCCTCGTTGCGAGGAAGTTTCCTCCGAAGGTTGAGGCGTGGAGCCCCGGCTTTAGAACCTCTGAGAATTTCCCCTTTGTAACGATTGCCCCGATTGGAACGCCGTTTCCGAGGGCTTTAGCAAGTGTCATGACGTCCGGCTCAACGCCGTAGTTCTGATACGCAAAGAGCTTCCCGGTTCTTCCCATTCCCGTCTGAACCTCGTCAAATATGAGGACTGCGTCAAACTCATCGGCTAATTGGCGGAGTTCCCTCAGAAACTCCCTGCTGGCCGGAACTACTCCCCCCTCTCCCTGAACAGGCTCAACGATTATTCCGGCAGTTCTTTCCGAAACCACCTCTTTTACTGAGTCTATGTTGTTAAACTCTGCGAACTTAACTCCCGGAATCATAGGGCCAAAACCTTCGTTATATTTGCCCTGCCCCGTTACTGTAACGGCCGCCATCGTCCTTCCGTGGAAAGACTGCTTAAAGGCCACTATTTCATACTTTTCAGGGTTTTTCTCCGTTCCGTATCTCCTTGCAAGTTTCAGAGCTCCCTCGTTTGCCTCAGCTCCGGAGTTGCAGAAGAAGACCTTATCTCCAAAGGAGTTTTTGCATATCAGCTCTGCAAGTTCGGCCTGAGGCTCTATGTGGAAGAGGTTAGAGGTGTGAATTAGCGTTTTCGCCTGCTGACAGATTGCTTCAGAGACCTTCGGGTGGCAGTGACCCAGGTTGCAGACGGCAATTCCCGCCAGCATATCTAAGTACTTCTTCCCTTCGCTGTCGTACAGCCAGCACCCTTCACCCTTAACAAACGAAACCGGATACCTGTTGTAGGTCTTCATAACGAAATTCTCTGTTTTCTCAAAAACGTTTTCTCCCATATTGTCCTCCGGGAATTTGATATTCTGGAGTATACAACTTATGAATGGTGATTGGTTTGTTAGGAGTTAGCGGAGCTCCACAACAGTAACGCCGTCTCCGCCCTCCTCAGGCTTTCCAGACCGGAAAGACTTTACGTAGGGAGACTCCTTCAGGTATTCCCTTATAAGCCTCTTTAGAATCCCCTCTCCGTAGCCGTGGACGATTTTTACCTCTTTGACCCCAACTAAGTTGGCCTCGTCTAAGAACTTCTCAACAGCCCTTAAGGCTTCCTCTCCCCTCATTCCAAGGACCTTTAAGACAGGGAAGAAAGTTTCAGGCTTTTTAACGTTTACGCTTACAGTCTCCTCTTTTTTGGGAGCTTCTTCAACAACCTCCAACTGAGAGAGCTTAACGTCAACCTTTAGAGCTCCTACCTGAACCTTTGCCGTTCTCCTCTCCCTGTTTATCTCAACAACGGTTCCCTTCCTGCCACTTTTTAGGAGCTTGACCGTATCCCCAACCTTCGGCTCCCTTTTGGGCTTTATCTCCTCCTCTAACTTTGCCCTGTTTTTAACGCTCACAACAACCTGTCTGACCTTCTGCCTTGCCCTCTCGGCCTCTTTCTCCTTCAGGGCTTCTGCCGTTTTCTTCTCAAGCTCCTCTATGTAAGACTTTAGCTTTTCTGAGAATTCCTCCCTCAGCTTTTTCTCTCTCTCGTGGAGCTCCCTCTCCTTCTCCTCTAATTTCTTCTTCAGCTCCTCAACCCTTCTCCTTTCACTCTCAAGCCTCTTATACTCCTTCTCAAGGGCTTCTAAGATGTCCTCTGCCAGCTTGTCCTCAGCCTTCATAAGGCTCTTTGCGGTTTCTATAACCTCTTGTGGAACGCCGAACCTTTCTGCAATTACAAGGGCGTAGCTCCTTCCAACTATTCCGTAGGCAAG
>JALTBO010000103.1 GCA_027075275.1 Desulfurobacteriaceae bacterium | reverse complement strand
GGGTAGCTCTCAAGGTTTGTATGGATGAGGAAGCTGTGGTGAACCCAGTGGTTCTCGTCTCCGAAGAGATACCAGCCGGGGGAGGTTGGTGGGTTTTCAAAATCTGAGTCCTTTGAGAGGCGGATAAAGGAGTCAAAACCTACCTTTCTGGCAAGTGCAAGGTTTGAGACGAAGGGAACAACGGTATCGCAACAGGCGTTCTGGATGAGGGTTTTGTCTTTACTTTCCGTTCCAAGGTAGATAGGGTCTGCAGTATCAAGTATAAGCTGGAAAACTCCTAAAAGAACTGCGTAGCCGTTCGTATTTTTCTCAACTCCTGTTGACTTTAAAAGCCCCTCTATAAGCTCGTTTTTAGCCGCGTCAATGATTGAGACGTAGTTCCCGCCGCCAACATTTAAGACAACCTTATCGGGAGTTCCAAAGCGGGCGTAGATTGATCCTGTTATGGCTCCCATGGAGACGCCAACGAAGTTGACTTTCTGAACTTTATCGGGAGTTCCGTCTTCGTTGATGTCGTAAACGCCGCTTCTCAGAAGAAGCTCTAAAAGCCTCAGGTTAAAGACAGACTGGTAGATGTTGAGCCTGTCTGCTCCAACGTTTCCCGTTAAGTAGCACTTACCCTCTCCACACTCAAAATCGCTGTTCTCCGTCAGTTTTGTATAGGCTCCGTGGTAGGGAAGGTCTATTGCTACAACGGGATATGTGATGTCGGAAAGGAGGTTCTCAGCCCTCGTCCTATCGCTTCCAAGACCGTGCTGGAAGATGTAAACGGTTCCAGTGTAATTACTTCCATTCCCTATGTAAATGGGAATGAACTTAACGTAGTCTTTCAGGTCAAACGGCTGGCCGCTCTTTATGAGGGCAAAGAGCTCTCCCAACTTCCTTATGTTAAACGCAGGAAAGAGGTTGTTAGCCCTTAACATTCCTAAAAGCTGCTGGTTATTGAGGACGATATTTAAAACGCCGTAGAGGGGCGATTTCTTCTGGTCTTCAGAGTCAAAGGTTCTGTAGTCGGCCTCTATCTGAGAGTAGGGAAGGCCGGTTACGTTGAGGGTATCAGACTCTCCCTCTAAAACGGCCTTAATCTGGGAGAGGTCTGAAACAGAGAGGGTTTTGTCTGCAGTGGAGAAGGTAAAGGATTCAAGGACTGTCTCTCTGTTCAGGGGAATTCCCGTTATTTGAGAGAGAACGGGGAAAACGTTATTGTAGAGATACTGGTATTTTTCTCTCAAGGCCTCAAGCTGAGGGTCTGAAAGAGGAATTTCTCCCTCAAGCTCGTTGTAAACCTGAGGAGGTAGGACGGTATTTCCGTTTTTATCCTTGATTCCGTTCAGTAGAACAAACAGGTATTTATGGCCTGCTTCAAGGGGTTTAACGGGGTAAAACTTCA
>JALTBO010000102.1:671-4880 GCA_027075275.1 Desulfurobacteriaceae bacterium | reverse complement strand
TAAAGCCGGAAGCCCCTATTAAAAAGAAACGGGAAGACAAACTACTCCTTCTTCTCTACCAGACCTATCTGGCAAACAACAGGCTTAAAAAGGCGCTTCAGGTAGCTCTGAGAGGAACGGAGCTCCATCCGGAAGACCCCCACTGGTGGAAAAGGGTAGCTCAGGTGTCCCGCTGGCTTGGAAAAGAGAATTTGCTGTTTAAAAGCCTCAAAAAGCTGGTTTTCCGGTTCAAAGAACTGCAATACTTAAAGGAGCTCTACACCGTTTCACTTGCAAAACAGGATTTCAAAACGGCAGCAGAAGTAATAGAGTTCTCAGAAAAGCTAAAGAAAAAATTCTTCACTCCGAAAGAGGTTATGTTTCTTCTCTACGCAACGAAAAACCCACAAAACTACATAGAGAGAGTTTTCCCTTTGATAGAAAACTCCCCGGAAGCACTGAGAGAGGTAGTCTATATCTACTGGGCTCAGGGAGAGCCTCTAAAAGCTGAAGAAATCCTGAAAGAGATAAAGAAACGCTTCGGACTTAAACCTAAAGATTACCTTATGCTGGCTCACATACTCTTTTCAGAAAAAAAATTCACCGAATCGTTAAAAACTTTAAAAGAGGCCTACAGACTGGGAGTAGAGAACCCCGAGCTGCTGGGAACACTAAGCGACCTTGCCTGGGCTTTGGGAGACATACAGACAGCTGTAAAAACATCTAAAAAGCTCATAGAGGAAGGAAAAGGCAGACCTGATGACTATATGAGGCTCGTGGACTACTTCTACTACCTCAACCCCAACAGGGCCTTTAAATACGCTCTTGAAGGCTGGAAGCGATTTAAGACCGATTCCCTCCTGCTGCCACTTTTAGATCTTTCAGTAACGACAGGACATCAGAAACAGTTCCTCCAGACCTTCCAGTCACTCCCGAAAAAAAAGAGAAAAGAACTCCTTCAGAACCCTTCTGTTCTTTCCCTATACGTTTCTGTTCTGTATGAATCAGGAAAGAAAGAGAGAGCTCTGGAACTCCTTAGAGAACACCTGAAAAAACAGACAGACAGATACCTGCTTTCCCAGTATATTTACCTTCTTGCAGAGATGAAAAAAAACAGAGAGCTGAAAAGCACTCTAAAGAAGTTCAAAAACTATGAAAAAAAGATTCCATTTACCTTTATTTCAGCTTATTTATACCTTCAAAACGGAAAAGAGGCTTTTAAACTGTTAAAGAGCGTGAGAATCCCGGAAAATGACTTCAACAATCTTCTCTCAAAGGCAGATGTTTTAGAGCTTTTAGGGAAGAAAAACGAAGCATATTCAATAAGAAGGAAGGTTTTAAGCAAAGTTAAAAGGGAAATTCAAAAGGGAAATTTATCGGAAGAAAACGTAGAAGCCTACTTAAGGGCTCTTATGTACTTCTCAAACCAGCCATTATTTGAGAAAGCATTTGAGAAGTATAAAAAGTACTTAAACAGAGAAGTTGCAGAAGATATCTATTACTCTTACCTGCTGGCAAAAGGGCAGTTTGAGAAACTTCTCTTTCGGGAAAAGGAAAACAGCAAACTGAAAGCCTGGATGAAGCTCAGCCTATCTCTTTTGAAGGAAGATCTCTACTCACTCGGGAAACTTACAGAGTACTACCTGGAGGAGCTCCCCATAAGAGACAGAGTTTCCGCTCTTGAGGAGATAGAAAAACCAGGAAAGGCCCTACTTCCTCACACTCTCCCAGGAACTTCTCTTAAAACTTGAAAATTCCCTTTACGGTGGAATCTCAACAGAGAGCAATTTCCTGATGAGGAAAGGAGGAACCTTTTCAGAGAGCTCCCTTTACTCCCACTGGGTAAACCTTTACGTTAGAAAACTCTTTAACAACTCACAGCTGAAGGTAGGAATATCGGAATACACCGCCAAGGGGAGATCGGAAATCGGGTTTTCCGTATCAGGATCGGTTAACGGCCCCCATCAGTCAAACCTTACAGTCAAAGTTTACAGAGGAAGCCCTACAGATATCTCCGAACCTGCAACTTTAAGCTGCTGGAAAGAGGGCTCTAACGTTAGTCTTTCCGTTCCATACAGCAACAGGCTGGGAATTTACACCTCTCTTGAGAGAACCGGCTACTTCTCAGCAGACGGTAGCAAAATAGGGAATGGAACTCTCCTTTACGGGGAGCTCTCCTTCAAGCTGAGAACCGGATATCCCGACTACACCCTCAGAGCTTACGTTCAGAGGGGAATTTACAGCGAAAGAGACCACAAAAACACCTTTACAGACAGAATATCAAAGTTTAAACCGGCAGACGTTCTACCGGAGAGCTACTACCAGATAGGAGCTGGCTTTAGCTTTGGAAGTGAAAACAGGTCCAGCTTCGTAAGAGTGTGGAGATCTTTCTTCAACTCTGAAATTAGCTACTCAAACACTTACGGCTGGGGAAGCAGCATAACCGGAGGTATAGGAGGAAGCCTCTTTGGAAAGGACAGTTTGAGAGTAGAGCTCCAGCTATTTAAAGGTTTCAAAGGCAGAGGAACAAACGGGTTCACAGTTGAGAGCGGATATAGAAAGTGGTTTTAGAATAGAAGCTCAAGGGCAAGCCTAACGGCTTCTTTAAAACTTCCGGTATTGGCCACACCTTTGCCGGCTATGTCGTAGGCTGTTCCGTGGTCAACAGAGGTTCTCACAACAGGGAGACCGAGAGTAACGTTAACGCTCTCTCCAAAGCCTGTAAGTTTAACGGGAATAAGCCCTTGATCGTGATACATAGCCAGAACAACGTCAAAGTGGCCAGAGAGAGCTCTGTTAAAAACCGTATCGGCAGGATAGGGACCAAAAGCTTTTATTCCCAGCTCTTTCGCCCCCTCTACAGCAGGTTTTATCTCTTCTATCTCCTCTCTGCCAAAGAGCCCTCCCTCTCCTGCGTGGGGGTTAAGTCCGCAAACGGCAATTTTGCTTTCGGGAAACGTTCTGTTTATCAGAATAAGTTTCTCCAGAACAGCATCTTTCTTTACTTTTTCCGGAACCTCTTTCAGTGGAAGGTGCGTTGTAAGGAGAACAACCTTGAGTTTCCTGTTTGCCAGCATCATTCCAAAGCTATCAACTTTAAAACTGTGGGCAAGGAACTCTGTATGTCCCGGAAAGGAGAAACCGGCAAGTTTTATGGCCTCCTTATTTATGGAAAGCGTAACTATAGCTCCAATCCTTCCCTTCCTGGCATCTTCTACAGCGCTCCTGAGAAAGGAGAACTGGGCTTCCCCTGAAGTTTTTGAAACTTTACCTACCTCAAACTCAACCTCAGGAACAACGTTTTTCAGGTAAACTCCAGGTTCCTCTGGAACTTCAGATACAACAGGAATGTTACAGGACAGGTTAAGGAGCTCCCCGTAGAACTGAAGAACCCCCTGCGAGCCGTAAACAACAAATACCCTTTTCAGTGAGTAGAGGTAGGAAAGAGACTTGAGTAAAATCTCAGGCCCTACACCTGCAGGGTCCCCTAATGTTATACCTACTGCTGGTTCTCGTTTCTCCTTAATTCCTCAACCCCCTCAAGGGCGGCCTCTGCCCTCTTTAAGAACTCTGAAGCGATCCTCTCGCTGAGGCTCTTTAGGTCGTTGCTGAGTTGTCTCAGTTTATACTTCAGCTCAATGTTCTCCTGCTCAAGCTCCTCTATCCTCTGCTCAAGCTGAGAGATCTTCTCCTGGTACTCCTTTACAGTCTCCTCAAACAGGGAGTTAATCTGAGCTGTCAGTCCCATTATCCGGTTTTTCAGCTCTTGAGGAATCTGAAACTCTCTGTTTTCCATTTTCCTCCTCCAGGTCAATTAGGTGCCCCATTTTCTCTTTCTTGGTCCGAAGGTAGCCGATATTATACTCACAAACTCCCGTAATAATTGGAACTCTCTCTACAATTTCAAGGCCGTAACCTTCAAGGCCGACAAGTTTCTTCGGGTTGTTGGTCATAAGGCGCATCTTCTTAACGCCTAAATCCCTTAAAATCTGGGCTCCTATACCAAAGTCTCTCATATCTGGAGGGAAACCCAGCTTCACGTTGGCTTCAACCGTATCAAAACCGTGGTCTTGAAGGTGGTAGGCCTTAATTTTGTTGACAAGACCTATACCCCTCCCTTCCTGACGGAGGTAGACAATCACACCTTTCCCTTCCTCAGCTATCATCTCCATTGCTCTGTGAAGCTGGGAACGGCAGTCGCACTTGAGGGAGCCGAAAACGTCTCCGGTT
>JALTBO010000102.1:0-661 GCA_027075275.1 Desulfurobacteriaceae bacterium | reverse complement strand
TTTGTTGTCTACCAGAGATGTGTAGGCGTAAATCTTCCAGTTACCGTAAATGGTCGGAAGGTTTGCAACAGCCTCCCGCCTTATAAGGCTTTCGCTCTTCATTCTGTACTCAATAAGGTCGGCTATACTTATTATCTTGAGGCCGTGCTCTTTAGCGTAGTCAAGGAGTTTGGGAAGGCGCATCATCCTTCCGTCTTCGTCCATAATTTCACATATAACTCCGGCAGGGTAGAGGCCTGCAAGCCTTGCAAGGTCAACGGCAGCCTCTGTGTGGCCTGAACGCTTGAGAACTCCACCTTTTCTTGCCCTCAACGGGAAAACGTGGCCGGGTTTAACGAAATCCTCAGGCCTTGCATCGGGAGATACTGCTCTCTTTACCGTAATGGCTCTGTCGTAGGCAGAAATTCCGGTTGTTGTTCCAAACTTCGGGTGGGCATCAACAGAGACGCAGAAGGCAGTCTCTTTAGGGTCTGTTGGCCTGAGGGTCATTGGCTCAAAACTCAACTGGTCACACCGCTCCTCTGGAAGGGCAAGACAGATAAGCCCTCTGCCGAATTTCGTCATGAAGTTTATAGCCTCAGGAGTAACCTTTTCAGCAGCTATAACAAGGTCCCCCTCGTTCTCCCTGTTCGGATCATCAACAACGATGACCATTTTCCCC
>JALTBO010000101.1 GCA_027075275.1 Desulfurobacteriaceae bacterium | reverse complement strand
TAAACTGCTATATAAGTTTCGCTCTTCTTCCTTTTTCTTGAGCTCTTCTTTAAGTCTGCTTTATTTACAAATTTTCTTGCTTCCGTTTCTGTTAACCTCTTAAAACTCATCTTCCCTCCACATCAAATAAATGTTTTCTACATCTAATCACAGTATAAAACATTACATCAATGCTAAGAGCTCTTTTACAAGAGCCCTTATTTCTCTACATGCCTTTCCGCCGCTGTTATACTCGCAAACGCTTAATCCTTCAGCATAGGCTCTGCGGTAATCGGCTCTCCGAAAAAGTTTGGCATTCAAAAGCTGAAAAGTATTGTCTTCCTCTATAAATTCTTGCAGCTTCCTGTTTTCTCCAGAGCTCCTCGGATCTGCGTTATTGATGAGAACGTAAACTCTAAGAGAGGGATTGTATTCCTTAGCTTCAGTAACTATCTCTGAAAATTTCATCAAGCCGAAAACTTCAATTTGGCTCGGAGAGACTGGAGTTACGACAATATCAGAAATTAACAGTGCAAATCGGTTTACGTCGTTGTCGTAGCCGCCGCTGTCTATGATTACGTGCTCGCTTTTCAGGTCATCAAGGATCTTCTCTATTTCCGATATGGTTTCGGGTGTAAAGACAGTGAGCTCTTTTCCATGCTCGTTTTTCCTTAAAACAGAAAAGAGATAACAGGAATGCTGGCTATCTAGGTCAATAACGGGAGCTCCCATTTCCACGCTGAGGTTGGTGGCAATTGTTGACTTACCCACTCCTCCCTTCTGATGAGCAACCGTGAATATCATAGTTTTTCACAGCTCCTAAATATGTTCTGCTGTATTATAGCACTATTTACTTTATTACACATCATAACACATTAAAACAAATCCCCCTTTTCCCCTCTCCCGTTTACCCCCTCTTTAGAACCTTAGTGCCACTCCAACGGAGAACATGTTTTCCCTCGTTTTACTTTCAGGTTCGTGGAACGGAACTCCTCCCAAGTCCTCATACGGCCCGCTGTCTATGTGGGTGTATCTGTATTCGTACTCTGCAAAGACCGTCCACCTCTTTGAAAGGTCGTAGCCTGTCCTGAGCTGTATTCCCCAGGTGTGGGTGCTTCCAAGGTCAAACGTTTCGTCTCCGTTGTCTCCAAAGTCTGCGTCAAGTTTCGGATTCTTAGCCTTCTGATAGTAAGCTTTAAGCCCTGCGTGGAACTTGCCCTTTTGAACGTCTGCCTTTATTCCGCCTCCGTAGGCAAACCAGTAGTAGTGTTCCGTGTAGGTGTCAAGCTCCCTGTCCCACCTGCGAACGGCTAAGTCAAATCCGGGAGTAACGGTCACTTTCCACTCTTTCCCGAACTGAAACTGGGGGCCAAAGAAAAGCTCTCCGTAGATTATCTTGTTGTGCGTTGTGGAGCTGTAAGGTGTTACCTTTCCCGTCTGAAGGTCAATAACGGCTCCGTCGTAGTCCGTGTCTCCCGTCATAAATTCAATTCTGAACTCAGAATAAATGGGAATGAGTATGTGGTCTAACCCTTCTGTTTTAATTCCGAATCCCTTTAAGTTTCCGTCTTCTTTGTCAACCACTTTACCGTTTTCGTATTCCTTGTAGTTAAAGTGCTCCACTTTTGGATAGAACTCAAGCCCTCTAAATCCCGCCTGAGCCTGATTTGTTCCGACTCCAAGGGCTAAAAAGATTCCTACCGTTGCGGCTGTGAGAAGTTTTCTCATCTTTTCACCTCCTTCCTCCTTGTGAAGTCTTGTTAGAAACAGTATATGACATTCTTATAATGTTGTCAAGTTCTAAAACTCTAATACCATATAAGGTTGATTATGTATACACTTTGTAACTAAATAACACTTATTTCCCCCTATAACGGTTATTCTTTATGTATACGGTATATACGTATTAATATTTATATAGGGCTACGCATAAAACGACCGTTTTATGCAGATATATATAACTTGATAAGTCAAAGATAAGTGAATAAAATCTTACTTGGTAAAGTTGCTTTAAAGCCGATTTTTGGAGAAAAGTTGCTGAAAGAGAGAAAACAAACCGAAAGAGAGCTGGTTATCAAGAAACTTAAAGAAGTCAAGGAGAATCTTAAAAGAGAATACGGATTAGAAAGGATAGGACTCTTCGGTTCTTTTGCCAGGAATGAACAAGAAGAAAGTAGCGACGTTGACGTTCTTATTGAAGTTCCAAAAGGGACTCTTTCTTTAGTCAAGTATATGAAGCTAAAGTTCTTTTTAGAAGAGCTTCTCGGAAGAAAAGTAGATTTAGTTCTCAGTGAAGCCGTCAAATCAAGACTGAAAGAGAGAATTCTTAAGGAAGTTATCTATGTCTAAGAATAGAGATTACAGGCTCTTTCTGGAAAATATTCAATAATGGAGATTGATGATGACGTACGCCTACATTCGGGTCTCTACCGACAAGCAGGACTTAGAGAACCAGAAGTTTGAAATCCTCAAGTATGCAAACACTAATAAGCTGGGAAACGTTGAATTCATAGAGGAAACCGTAAGTGGTAGAAAGAGCTGGAAAGACAGAGAACTCGGGAAACTTGTAGGGGAGCTCCAGAAAGGCGATGTTCTGATAGTTGCAGAGCTCTCCCGCCTCGGTAGGTCTATGCTGGAGATAATGGAGCTCCTCTCAATTCTCCTTCGCAAGGGGGTGGAGCTCCACGTTGTTAAGAACAATCAGGTTCTAAAAGACGATCTGCACAGTAAGGTCTTCGCTATGGCTTTCTCTATTGCCGCAGAGATAGAGAGGGAGCTCATCTCACAGAGAACCAGAGAGGCTTTAGCAAGGAGAAAAGCGGAAGGAAAGAAGTTGGGACGCCCCAAAGGGAGCTTCTCATCAAAGCTTGATCAATACAGAGACCAAATAGATGAGTTCCTTTCTAAGGGGGTATCTGTTTCCTCAATAGCGAAGATTATCGGAGTTCCGTACTCTACCCTCTGGAGTTACCTAAAACGGCGGAATAAGATTAAAGGGAAAAGTGGGAGTTAATTAGAAGAGTTCATATGGAACCATAAATCGCTAATTTGGAGGGAGCTATGGATAGCAAACTCAAAGAAATCCTTATTGAATCATTTCGTGAAGCTTTACGTTCTTGTGCTGACTCCACTCTCCTTGCCTACGAAGACGAAGTTGTAAACGCTCTCAGGTTAGACTTTGAAAGGCGCCCTGAAATCTGGGGCTGGGTAGAGAAGGTTCCTGAGGAAACCCTTAGAGAGATTTTCAAGGGCTATATGGAGTTCCTGATGAAAGAAGTTTACCCCAAAACGGCTCTGGCAAGACTTGAGAGGGAGATTGCAGAGGTAGGAGAAAAGGTTGAGAAAAAGGCCGAGGAAATCAAGAAAGAGGTTGGAGAGAAGAAAGAGGAACTTAAGACTGAACTTGAGGACGACCTTGATGACTTTTCCAAAGGAGTAGGAGCGGCAATAGGAAGAACTCAAGCTATTGTTATGTTTGAAGCCGAAAAAACCAGAGACCAAATCAGAGACCACATAGACAGGCGTCTCAAGAAGGGAGAGTATGACAGGGAAAGCAGGCTGGAGATTATGGAAACTGTGGCCAAGACTCTGGATTACATAGACGAGGAGTTGGATAGGAAATACGGACTAAGGTAAGAGGAGGTAAGAGATGTCAGCAAATCTCATCTACTTTTTCGGCGGAGAGGCAGACTTTAGAGTGGCCGAAGAACTTGAGGGAGCGTTTGAAAGGCTGGGAATAAAAATTCCCGATGAATTTTACTACTCCCTTTTTAGAAAAGTAGTAGAAGAAGGAAGGGTAGATTACATTGGAGAGCTCCTGGAATACGTCGGCAGGAAAGTAGAAAGAATGCTTGCAGAAGAAGGCCTCGGAGCAACCGTAACTGTTTACAAAAATTACCTGGACAGTTCTGCAAAGATTGAAACCTACTTAAACGGCAGTAATCTGGACGATGGAGTTCTTTCCTTGCTGAAAGGATTAAAAGAGACGGGATACTTTGAGGCTTACGTAGTCCTTGACGGAGAGGCCCGTACTCCCGAAGAAGTTGAGGAGCTGTTAGAGGAAAGGGATAGTTTTACTCCTTAAAGGCTTATTGGGTTTGTAGAGTTTATGTGAGTGGAAAGTATGTTCAGGTTGGCAACACCCCAAGAGGCAGGATACTACAAAAAGGTTCTGTATCCCGTTCAGGATAGGATACTCAATGCCGTAGGAGAGTATTTCGGGAGTGCCTTTTACCTTACAGGTGAAACTGCACTTTCAAGGTTCTACCTGAATCACAGGCTATCTGACGACCTTTGTCTGTTTACAGAAACGGAGAAGGTAAGCACGGCCGTTTTAAAGGTTGCCGGCCTTGTAGAGAACCTTGGCTACAAGGCAGAAATTAAGCACTCCTTTCCCACCTTTGGTAGGCTCCTTGTTCACTTTAAGGGAGGGACTTTAAAGGTTGACCTTGCCTTTGACAATTCTGCTGAAAAACCCAGACCTTTCAAGGGATTTTACCTTGACACCTTAAAAAACATAGCCGTCAATAAAGTGGTGGCCTTTGAGGAAAAAACAGAGGTTAAAGACCTTGTTGACCTTTACTTTCTGGCAAAGGAAGTCTCTTTAGAGGAAATCCTTGACCTTGCAAACCTGAAAAAAGTTCCCGTTCCTTACGAGAATCTCCTTGCAGTCAACACGGCAGGACTCACAGGGAGAGCGCTCCTTTTAAGGGAGCTCAGCGAGAAAAACTTTGAGGAGTTTATCAGAGAGCTAAAAAGGACTCTTAAGGAAAGAATCAAAAGGAAAGTGGAAGAATCCAGAGAGAAGATAGGGGAGACGATACGGGCCCTTTTGTGGGATTTCCCTTTTGAGGAGAGGAGAATCTCTCCTGAGTCAACACCGGTTCTTTTAAGGAGAGCTCTTAAACTTCCTCTCCCTGAAAGGCTGGTGCTGATGGGAGAAATGAGAAAGTCTGCCTGTTTTGATAAATTCCTTTA
>JALTBO010000100.1 GCA_027075275.1 Desulfurobacteriaceae bacterium | reverse complement strand
ATTCTCGTCTATCCAAAAGGGGTAGAGATACCGCATCCGTGCGATTAAAACTATATTTCTCCTTAAAACCGGTTTAAGGAGAGAAATGGCAAAGAGGTATTTCATAAAGACATTCGGCTGTCAGATGAACGTTAACGACTCAGAGAAGATGGCCGGCCTCCTTGAGGGAATGGGCTACGAAAAGGCTGAGACCCCTGAGGAGGCCGACGTCATCATAGTCAACACCTGTTCAGTAAGAGCAAAGCCGGACAACAAAGCCTACTCGTTTATTGGAAACCTTAAAAGGATAAAGAAAAAGAACCCTGAAACCGTTATTGCCGTTGCAGGATGCGTTCCTCAGAAGGAAAAGGAGCAGATTTTAAGGTTCAACCACGTTGATCTGGTCTTTGGAACGTTTAACTTCGTAAAACTCCCCCAACTCCTTGAGAGAGTAAAGAAAGAGGGGAGAGTTGTTGAGGTTCTTCAGTCCAGGATTCCAGAGGAGGAAAAAATTCCTCTCATAGAGAGCTCCCTTGAGAACCCCTACGTTGCCTACGTAACAGTCCAGAGGGGGTGCAACAGGTTCTGCACCTATTGCATCGTTCCCTTTACAAGGGGAAGGGAGAGGAGCGTTAAGCCGGAGCTTGTTTTAGAGGAGGTTAAAAGACTTGCAGATAGGGGCGTAAAAGAGGTTCACCTCTTAGGTCAGAACGTTGACTTCTACTCCTACGGCGGAACAGACCTTGCAGACCTCCTCTACATGGTTTCGGAAGTTTCGGGAATAGAGAGGGTTCGTTTCACAACTTCCCATCCTGCCGGATTCAACGAGAGGATTGCAAGAGCAATAAAAGAGATTGATAAGGTCTGCCCCTACGTCCATCTGCCGCCCCAGAGCGGTTCAAACAGAATTCTGGAGAGGATGAACAGGGGCTACACAAGAGAAGAGTACATTGAGAAAGTGAAGATGCTGAAAGAGCTCGTTCCGGAAGTTGCCCTTTCCGGAGACTTTATAGTCGGATTCCCGGGAGAGACGGAGAGGGACTTTGAGGATACACTCTCTTTAGTTGAGGAGTGCGTTTTTGACCAGGGGTTTGTCTTTGAATACTCTCCAAGGCCATTTACAAAGGCTGCCACATTTCCAGATGACGTTCCGAAAGAGGTTAAGAACAGAAGACTTACGGAGCTCCAGAACCTCATAAAGCGACAGGCAGAGGAGAGAAACAGGGAGAGAGTAGGAAAGGTTGAGGAAGTTCTCATAGAGGGATTCAGCCCGAAAGGGACGGAGCTCTACGGAAGGACGAGGGACAACAAGCCTGTTGCAGTTGAAGGAGGAGAGGAGCTTATTGGGAAAACGGTAAAGGTTGAGATAACGGAGAGCTCCCCCTTCTTCCTGAAGGGTAAACCGGTTCTTGAAGAGGTAAAGGTTGGAGGTTAAATCATGGTTGAGGTATCTGTAATCGGCATAGCCCAGGA
>JALTBO010000099.1 GCA_027075275.1 Desulfurobacteriaceae bacterium | reverse complement strand
GGGGAGCTCCGAAAGAAAAAGGAGTTTCAGCTTGCCGATTTAATAAGGGATAGACTAAAAGAGCTTGGAATAGCCCTTGAAGACTTACCGACTGGAACAGTTTATAAGAGGCTGTAATGGGAATTTACGACAGAGATTACTGCAGAACTAAGAAAGAGAAGAAGAAACTGAAGCACTTAATTTTTAAAGTTACCTGGTGGCTTATCGTTCTCCTCTTTGTTGCTGCCTTTGCTGTCTACGTTCTTGCAATTCTATCTGAGAAATAAAAAGGGGGCGCGGAGCCCCCTTTAAATTAGTTCTTCTTCCTTCTCCTTCCGATAAAGAGACCCGCAATACCTGAGAGCATCGTCAGGAAGCTTGCGAACCCGGAAGCTGGGGCAGTTTCAGGAGCGATAGAACATCCACCTCCTCCGCCACCGCCGTTTTCTGTAGTAGTAGTGGTTTCAACTGGAGCAACAGATGTTAGGGGTTCACCTACAACAACTGTAACAGGTTCATTTGTGGTAGCCCTCGTTGTAAGGGAAACAGTTGCAGTTATCTTTCCGTTTGTTATATCACGGGAAACATTTGTAACTGTTCCCCTATCTGTTGCAACAGTTGCAGACTTAACAACATCGGCAGAGAGTCCTGTGAAGGTCACCGTAAATGTATCAGATTCGGGAACTACAGAGATGTGGGCAATGACCTTAGCTATCTTATCCTTCTGAGCAACTTCCTTAACCGCATCTTCCGGTGCCGGCCCTTCAATGTTGGCATTGCTGGTATTAACGGTAATGGTAATCTCTTTTCCACTAAGGTTAACTTTTACTGTTCCGCTGTTACCCTGTGTATTAACCTGCTCACTCTCTGGAAGAACAACGTTAAAGTTGCTGGCAGACGGAGCTTCTCCAGCTATGGCAAAGTAGCTGAGTTTTGTCCTTGCAAAGGTCACGTATGGGTTGTTGGGGTCAACGGTTCCGGTTGTTACAACGCTCCAGTTCTTGCCGTCTTCACTTGCAAGAACGACAATTTTGCCGGCAACTTTAGACGGATCGTACTTAACTGTAAAGGTTACAGGCTCGTTGAAGCTGTCTGTCTTTGTGTGAATATCGTAGATTTCCGTTGCCAGAACGGGAGTTCCAATTCCATCAGACTTTGCAGCTTCAAGGGCAGATTCCTCAATAGAGGGCTCTTCCACCTTCTCAATTTTAATGGCCGTTGGCGTGTCAACAGTTCCCGGTTGAACAGAAACGGAAATCTCGTCCCAGTTTGGACCTGTAACCGTTCCATCTGGAGTTACGAGGAAGAAACCGGCGTAATCTTTGCTCTCAACTTTAACGGACTCTACGCGGCAGAGAGCTCCCTGGGTAATAACAAACTTACCGTCCTCAATCTTCGTTCCTTTAGGCAAGAACCAGGCGTGGTTATCCTGAGACTCCTTAATGGCAAGCTCAGGGAGAGCTCTAACTGTAAGCGTAA
>JALTBO010000098.1:14741-63268 GCA_027075275.1 Desulfurobacteriaceae bacterium | reverse complement strand
CCATCTCTCTCTCGGCTTTTGCCTCCTCCTCAAAGCCCTCAAGGTCTTTATAGTCCTGATACGCAGGGGCTATAGGGTAAACCCCGCGGGAACGGGAGCGGAGGACAAAAAACTCCCTTACGAACTCCCCAAGTTTTCCAGACTGGAACTTCTGGGGAAGGGAGAGCTCTCCAAAGAGATCTAAAATTCCAAGGTAAACGGCGTTAATCCTCTCTGAAGCTGAAAGGATTTCAGCTAAACGCTCAACGGCCTCCGGAGTCTCTATAGAAAGCTGAATCTTTATGAATCCTTTTTCAATTCCCCTCGCAGTTTCAAAGGCGGAAATTAGCCTGTCTAAAGCAACAACGTCTTCGGGAGAGCGGACTTTACTGAGGCGGATTCCGTGGGGAAGGGTAGGAAGGAGCTCCGTCAAATCATCGTAGAAAAACCAGGAATCTATCGGGTTAATTCTGACAACTATCTCCTTACTTCCGTCAAAATCGGTGTTCAGAAGGAGCTTTCTGATTAAGAGCCTCGCAAAGGGCTTCCTCTCGTCTGAAACCCCGTCCTCAACGTTGAAGATGATTACATCGGCAGGCCTTGAGAGAACTTTTCTCAGGTGTTTAACCCTGTCTCCTGAAACGATGAGTGCAGACCTTTTAAAGGGGTTCTCAACAGGCTTCCTTACCGGTTTCCCCTCGGGGAACTCCTTTAATTTCTCTACGCTCTCTTCTCCCTCTAAAACCCTCTCTGCAGTATCAAAGAGCTCATCTAACCTTTCCAACTTTTCCTCCACAGGTGTTGTCTTTAATCATCTTAAACTGCTCTAAGTCAAGGCCTCCAATTCCCAAAACGGCAAAAGGAAACAGGAAAACTTTTGGAACTTCAACAACAGGTCTCTTTATCCCCATCTCTTTCAAAACTCTCCTGAAGAGCTCCCCCATTGTAAGAACCTCATCTCCGCAGAGTTCAACGGTTCCGGATATCTGACACTCAACGGCTTTCAAAACTGCTTCAACAACTTTCTCTACTTTAACGGGCTGGACTTTCATACGGGGAACTCCCAGAATCGGAAGAAACCGTGAAAGCTTCCTTAAATCGTCGTAGAGCTTCTGCCCTTTTCCAAGAACTATTGAAGGTCTTAAGATTGCGTATAGAATTCCACTATTTCTAACAATCTCCTCAGCTACCCACTTCGTCTTAAAGTAGCGGCTCTTCTCTTCCGGCGACGTTCCAAGGGCTGAAATCTGGACGAACTTCTCAACGCTGTGCTTCTTAGAGAGCTCCACAAGTTTCCTTGTGAGCTCAACGTGAACTTCCTCGTAGGTTGAGCCTTCCTCTTTTAAAATCCCAACGGAATTAACAACTGCAAAGGGTTTAAGCGAAAAGGCCTTTTCAAGCTCTGAAAGGGAGAAGACGGAAAACTCTGGAAATTTTCCTCTAAGTTTTTCAGGGTTCCTTGAGATGAGAATGGGCTTATAACCCCTTTCAGATAAAGCTTTAACCGTGTGGGAACCTATAAAACCTGAAGCCCCTGCAATCAGAACTCTCTTTCCCATAGGGAAAATTATAGCGGGGCAGGAGCCCCCAAAAAGGAGTTAAAACTTGAAATCGGTTCCGATAAAGAGAGCTCTCCCCATAGTGTTGTAGCCGTAGGCAAGCTCGTAGTCTTTATCTGTAAGGTTTACACCTTTAGCGTAGATGTTAACCCTGTCGTTGAGCGCGTAGGAAACGTAGCAGTTGTAGGTTGTGAATCCGCCAAGAGTTTTACCGTTTGTATCTTCTCTATCGGAGTAATGAAGAGCCCATACAGAGAACTTAATATTTTTATACCCACTTTTTAGACCAACGGTATAGTTGAACTTCGGCCTTCTTGCAAGCCTACTCCAGGTAACGCCATCAAACTCTTTCGCCCTTGTATGGGTATAGTTACCAAAAATGGAGAAATACCTGCAGGGTTTAACGTTAAGCTTTATTTCTACACCCTCAGTAATGGCTTTCTTGTAATTTCTATAACCTCCCCAGGAAGTTACAGGAAGGTTGAAATCCCAATCAATAATATTCCAGACGTGGTTCTTGAAGTAATCAACTTCAAAAGAGGTTTCAACTCCATGAACTTCTGGAACAGACTGTTTAATACCTACAATCCAGCCTTCACTTGTTTCAGCTTTAAGATTCTCATTTCCACCGTAGCCGTAAAGCTGGAAGATAGAGGGAGCTCTAAATCCTGTTCCGTACTCTCCCTTAAAAGTCGTTCTCGTCTTCTCAACTCCGTAAGCTGCAGAAACTTTATAGGTTGTCTTATCTCCAAAGGTGCTGTGAAAATCCCTTCTTACAGCTCCGGTCAGATAAAAACCGTAGTATTCGCTGTGCGCCTCTAAAAAGAGGGATTTCAAGTTTACTGCATGTTTTGATGGTATTTCTGCTTTCTCCTGTCTGTAGTTAGCTCCACCGGTAATGAAAAGATTATCTGTCAGGTAGTAAACAGGTTGAAATGAGAAGTATCTAACAATACCTATATAATCACTTCCGTAATTTCTTAACTCTCTATTATTTCCCAGTAGCGTAGAAACAGTAAGCTTATCCGTTAGAATGGTATCCACCTTTAAATTAGCAAAGAACTGATTAAAAGATGTTTTAGCTGCCGAAACAGAAGAAGAATCATAATCTGCAGAACCCCCTTTCATCTTCAGATTTCCTGTTATCTTAACTCTGGAAATGGGATTCCATCCGAAACTAAACCAGCCTGTTTTATATCTGTAACCGTCGTTATCAGGCTCGTAGGAATAAGATTTCTTATTAGTAGCACTAAAACCGTTTGTCTTAAAACCTTCACCGGTGAAAGAAAGAAAACCATTTTTAAGTTTTAAAGCCGAGTAAATACGCTCTTTAAAAGTTTTATACTTACCTCCCTCAAAATTCAAAGAAATCGTGCTTTTTTTAGGTTTTTTTGTAATGATATTTATCACACCGGCAACTGCATCGGAGCCGTAGAGAGCTCCCTGAGGTCCCTTTAAAACCTCTATCCTATCAACGTTGCTTAAATCTATATATGCCAAATTTGGTTGACCGTTTGTCGTAGATGGATCGTAAACAGGAACACCGTCAATCATTAAAAGAATGTGCTTTGTTGGAAGACCTAACATGTAAAGACTCGTTGTTTGACCGGGGCCTCCATTTGATGAGATAGTTAATCCAGCAACGTATTTAAGAACATCTGTTATTGAGGTAAAGCCCATCTCTTTTATCTGTTCCTGTGTAATGATGTCAACGTCGTCTCCAACGTTTTCAACTGGAACTGAAACCCTTGTGGCGGTTACCGTTACCTCCGGTTCATTACTCTGGGCAAAAGCAGGAACCGACAGGGCTAAAAGAGTTGCAACAGTTAAAAATCTCCTCACTTTTCACCTCCTTAAACGGTTTTTATGAAAGTCTCTCCGTTGCACTCAAAGGCTCTCAGTTCAACGCCAAAAATTTCACGGCTTTTTCTAAGGAGCTCCCCTCCACTTCCAAACAGACGGAGCTCCCCCTCTCTTACCCCCACAAACAGCTGGCAGAGTTCGTAGAGGAAACCGATATCGTGTGAAGTAATAAAGACAGTTTTTCCCCTTTTAGAGATTTCCCTGACAAGCTCTCCGATTAAAGGAACAACAGAAACGTCTAAGTAAGCAACGGGCTCGTCCAGTAGGTAAACTTCAGGGTCTATCAGAAGGAGCCTTGAAAGGTGAACCTTAACCTTTTCTCCTCCGCTCAGGCCGTTTAAGAGCCTGTTCCTGAAAGCTGAAATTCCAAGGTGGCTGAGAACTTCCTCTATCTCTTCATCTCTCTTTCCTGTTGTAGACGAGAGAAACTCGTAAACTGTAAATGGAAACGGGTGGTAGAAGTCCTGAGGCAGGTAGTTGACTGCTTTTACTCGCTCCTCCGGTGGGAGCTCCCTCACCTCTTTTCCGTTAACCTTTACACTCCCAGAATAGCTGTAGAAACCACCCAAACACTTTAAAAGAGTCGTCTTTCCAGCTCCGTTTTTCCCAACAACTCCAACAACGGAACCCTCTGGAACGGTAAAGGAGACATCTTTCAGAATACCGAAGGAGAGCTCCCTAACTTCTACCACCTGTATACCTCCAGAGGATGTAGAGAAAGAGGGGAACTCCTAAAAGGGCTGTAACAACTCCGGCCGGAAGAACCGTCGGGTAGAGGAGCGTTCTTGCAAGCCATTGTGAGAGCGTTAAAACACTACCACCTACAAGGAAAGAGACGGGAAGAAGGAGTTTTCCTGTCCTGTAACCTAAAAACCGAACAGCGTGGGGAATGACAATTCCCACAAAGCCGACAACTCCGCAGTAGGCTATAAAAAGTGAAACGGGGAAAGAGGAGAGAACCAGAAGGAGAAACCTCTCCCTTCCCGGATTGATTCCTGAGAAGAAGGCCGTTTCATCTCCCAAAGAGAGAAGGTCTAAACTCTTTGAACGGGCAGTAAGGAGAAACAGAAAAACAAGCGAGACAAGAAAGAGGAAAAGGGCAACTGAAATTTCAACCGGCGTAATGTAGCCAAGGGTAAAGAGAAGCGCCTCCTGAAGGGTATAGACAGGAAAAAGGGCGTAAAGAAACAGGATTAAGGCTGAGAAGAACGCAGTTAAACCGACACCAAAGAGGAGAACGGAAAGAGGGTCGCTAAAGAGCCTGAAAGAGAGAAGTATGAGAAGAACGGAAAAGAGGCCTCCAGAGAGAGCTCCCCACTCAACAGGAAATCCCATAACCGAGGCCACAGCTGCTCCAAGGGCAGCCCCGGCAGCAGTTCCCAGAGTATAAGGTTCTGCCAGTGGATTTTTCAACGTTCCCTGAAAAACAGCTCCGGCGGCGGCAAGGGAACCACCAAAACCAAAAGAGAGCAGGAGTTCAGGAAATCTAAGGGATACAACAATTTCCTTCGGTGGGGAACCCCAAAAAAGGAGAAGGAGAGGAGGAAGAACCATTAAAAGGGAAAGAACTACTTTCCGCAAATTGCCCTCCGGAGCTCCCCAATACCCTTAAGGATTTGAGGACTCGGATGGAGAAGGTAATCAGACGGGCTAACTCCTACCACTTTAAACTCTTCCGGAAACTGGAAATTTTCCTTCCCTATATAGAGAATCAGGTCTGGCTTAAGCCTCATAAGGGCTTCGTAAGAGATAGCGGAAAACGTTGTATCTGGAACAACCTCTGCTTTAGCCAGCTCAAGGATTTCACCTAAATAGCTCCTGCTCCCTGCTACATACAAAGGCCTTAAAGAGATAACGACAACAACCTTCTTTCCCTTTAAACACCGGGAGAGAGGGAGAGCTCCCTCTCTTATTCTTCTTAAAAGTTCCCTCCCCTTTGCCCCATCTCCTTCAAGGAGCTCCCCCAGTCTCCCGGTAGCATCAACTACATCTTCAAGGGAAACAAGTCTGAAAATAAGAATCTTTAAACCCAAGCGTTTTAAGGCTTCAATGTTCCTTTTGGGAGTCATCGTTGTAGCAACAATCAGATCTGGATGGAGACTGTAAATTCTCTCAATATTCGGGTTTACAATTCCTCCAACCCTCTCCTTCCCTTTACAGACCTTTCCCGAACAGAAAACTGTTACGCCGATTAACTTCTTCTCTGCTCCAACGTAAGCGATAATGTCGGTAAGGGCCGGAGAGAGGGAAACAACCCTGTCAAACCCAAAACTGTTCAGCGTAAGGAGGAAAACCGTTAAAAGGCAAAAGAATACCCTTCTCACTCCACCTCCCTGCCCCGAACCCCCGCAGGGCAGATGAGTTTTCGCACGGGCCGGTCTCCCGGCTCGCAGGGTTCTTAAAGGCCAGTACCTTCCCGGAGCAGCGGCTTTTAACCTCTCTGCTCCAGTGGCAAAGGCCCGGTTATTCCCTGCTCACGGTTGCGGGGACAGCGCCGGACTCTCACCGGACTTCCCGTTCACCCGTGCAGCCAAATTCTAACAAAAGGGCTGTATAATTAGGTCTTACTCAAAGGTAGGAGTAAAAAAATGCCTCAGTTCCAGTTTGCAAGAATAGACAGACTTCCACCTTACGTTTTCGCAGTTGTCAACGACCTTAAGATGAAGTTAAGGAGGGCAGGAGAGGACATCGTTGATCTTGGAATGGGAAACCCTGACCTTCCTACCCCCCAGCACATCGTTGACAAGCTCTGTGAAGCTGCACAGAACCCGAAAAACCACAGGTATTCCCAGACAAAAGGCCTTTTCAAACTGAGAGAGGCCTTAGCCCTCTGGTATAAGAGGAAGTATGACGTTGACTTAGACCCTGAAACTGAAGTTATTACAACAATTGGATCAAAAGAGGGACTTGCCCACTTAGCGCTTACACTCATAAACCCGGGAGACGTAGCAATAGTTCCAACTCCGGCGTATCCGATTCACCCCTACTCAATAATCATCGCCGGTGGAGACGTCCGGAGCGTTCCCATCCTTACAGACGAAGGTTTTGACGAAGAGGCATTTTTTGAATCCATTGTGAAGGCTTACAAAGAGAGCTGGCCAAGGCCAAAGGTCTTAATTTTGAACTTTCCCCACAACCCTACAACGGCAACCGTTGAACTTCCTTTCTTTGAAAAGATCGTTGACTTTGCGAAAGAGAACAAACTGATAGTAATTCAGGACCTTGCCTACGCAGAAATAGCTTTTGACGGCTACGTTCCCCCAAGCATCCTTCAGGTAAAAGGAGCAAAAGAAGTTGCCGTTGAGTTCTACTCCCTTTCAAAAACTTACTCAATGGCAGGCTGGAGGGTAGGTTTTGCCGCCGGAAATAAGGAGATAATCCATGCCCTATACAGAATGAAGAGTTACTTGGACTACGGGATGTTTCAGCCCATTCAGATAGCGGCGATTATAGCCCTGAAAGGAGACCAGTCCTGTGTTGAGGAGTACAGGAAGATCTATGAGAGCAGGAGAGATACACTTGTTGAAGGCCTCAACCGTATAGGTTGGCACGTTGAGAAGCCGAAGGCAACGATGTTCGTCTGGGCAAAGATCCCTGAGAAGTTCCAGTCTATGGGCTCTCTGGAATTTGCGAAGATGCTCCTTTTAGACGGAAAGGTTGCCGTCTCTCCGGGAATAGGGTTCGGGGAATACGGAGATAAATACGTAAGATTTGCGCTGGTTGAAAACGAACTGAGAATAAAGCAGGCTGTTAGAGGAATTAAAAGGGCGTTTGAAAAGTATGGCTTGAGGAACATCAACGTCTAACTCCGGAGGAGGTGGTGGAGAGTTTCAAGGTTGGAATCGTCGGCTGCGGAACTGTTGGCGGCGGCGTTGTGGAGCTCCTTCTCAAAAACCGAAAACTGATAGGAAAAAGAATTGGAAAGCCTATTGAAATAGCCTTCGTTGCAGATAGAGATACCGAAAAAGTGAAAGCCCTCGGTGTTCCAGAAGAGAAGATATTTAACGACGGCCTGAAAGCCCTTGACGTTCAATGCGATGCTGTTGTTGAGCTGATTGGGGGAACGGGAGTAGCAAAGAGGGTAATAGAGGAAGCTCTAAAAAGGAAGAGACACGTTATAACGGCAAACAAAGCACTCCTTGCAGACTACGGAGAGGAGCTCTTTAAGCTGGCAAGGGAAAACGGCGTTTCGCTGAAGTTTGAGGCAAGCGTTGGAGGGGGAATACCGGTAATAAAGGCTCTAAGGGAAGGACTTGTAGGAAACAGAGTAGAAGCCATCTACGGAATCATAAACGGAACGGCAAACTTCATTCTTACAGAGATGAGCCAGAAGGGGGTAAGTTTTGAAACGGCCCTGAAAGAGGCTCAGGAGTTAGGATTTGCAGAGGCAGACCCGACGCTAGACGTTGAAGGTTTTGATGCAGCCCATAAAATCGCAATTCTCTCAAGCCTTGCCTACTGCAGGTGGGTAAAAACGGAAAACGTTTTTGTTAAAGGGATAAGGGAGCTCACCCCCTTAGACATAGAGATAGCCCGTGAGGAGTTCGGCTACTCTGTTAAGCTCCTTGCAATAGCAAAAGCTACAGACGGAGAGCTTGAAGTAAGGGTTCACCCAACGATGATTCCAGAGGAGAACATCCTCTCAAGCGTTAACGGAGTATTCAACGCCTGCCTGATAGAGGGAGACTTTGTGGGAGATACCCTTTACTACGGTAAAGGTGCAGGTAGAAGGCCAACGGCAAGCGCAGTAGTTTCAGACATAGTTGATGTTGCTCTGGGAAATACCTACGATGTTCCCGAATGTTTGATAGAGGTTAGGGAGGAGTTCCCCCTGAAACCCCCAAATCAGTTCACTTCAAGTTTCTACTTAAGGTTTACAGCCGTTGATAGACCTGGCGTTCTGGCAAAAATTGCAGAGATACTTGGAAAAGAGCAGATAAGCATAAAGAGTGCTCTCCAGAAGAGTTTAGACTTTGAGGGTGGAGTCCCGATAGTTATGACAACCCACCCTGCCAGAAAAGAGCAGATAGATAGGGCAATAGCCGAAATAGACAGGCTGGACGTGATAGTAAAACCCACCTTCATCTGCATGATTGAGGAGCTCTGAGATGGTAATCGTAGCCCTTGACTTTGACAGGTGCGAAAAGGCTCTTAACTTAGTTGACACACTTGGAGATACGGTAAACCACTACAAAGTTGGTCTAGAGCTCTTCTCCCGGTGCGGAATAGAGGTTGTTAAAGAGATTTCAAAGAGAGGAAAAAAAGTTTTTTTAGACCTCAAATACCTTGACATTCCAAATACGGTTAAGTCTGCAGCCAGAGTCGGTATAGAGGCTGGAGTCTGGATGTTCAACGTCCACGCCCTCGGAGGCTACGAGTTCTTGAAACAGGTTGCAGAGTTTAACAGAGAATACGCTGAAAAAATCGGTGTTGAGAGGCCACTCCTCATAGCTGTTACCGTTCTAACGAGTATGGACGAAGAAGACCTAAAAAGTATTGGAATAGAGTCTTCAGTTGAAGATGAAGTTTTGAGGCTTGCGGAGCTCTCTAAGAAAGCAGGACTTGACGGAGTTGTCTGCTCTGCAAAAGAGGTAAGGCTCATAAAGGAGAACCTCGGAGAGGACTTCATAACGGTTACGCCGGGAATAAGACCTACCTGGGCTGCAAAGAACGACCAGAAGAGGGTTGTAACCCCAAAAGACGCTGTTAAACTTGGAACAGACTACATGGTGATAGGGAGGCCGATAACGGGAGCTCCCAACCCAAAAGAGGCAGCAGAAAAGATTATTTCAGAAATTGAGGAATCACTTTAAATCAAAATTCTTCACTACCCTTTCAAGTTCCCGGTAGAGCTCCGATGCCCTTTCCTGTGCAACTTTTCTGCTTTTATCAATTGTAGAAAGGTTTCTGGCAAGCACAGAAACAACCTGTTTATCCAGCTCCCCTTTCTCAGAAGACTGAATCACTATTCTTAGAGCTTCTGAACTTGTCATAGCCCTTTTGTAAGGCCTCTCCTCGGTAAGGGCGGTAAACATATCGGCAACTGCCATAATTCTCGCACCTAAAGGTATCTGATTTGCCTTTAACTTAAAAGGATAACCTTTTCCGTTAAGCTTTTCGTGGTGATAAGAAGCCCATTTAACAATATCTTCATCGTTTATAAACCGCTTTAGAATTCTGTAAGTGTGATAAACGTGAGATTTCATCAGGAAAAACTCATCATCGTTTAAACGGGCCGGCTTTTCCAGTATTTCAACCGGGATAAGAATTTTCCCGATATCGTGAAGGAAACCGGCTATTTTCATTTTCCGGAGCTCCTCCTGAGAGAAATGAAAGTAAGAGGCCAGATGGGTTGCAGTCTGAGCAACTCCCGAGGAGTGGGTTGCAGTGAAAGGGCTTTTAAAATCAATTATAAAACCGAAAAGATTAACAGTTTTGAGGAGCTCCTCAATGCTCATCGTAAAATCAAGACGGTCCAGCCACTCAAGAACCGTTTCCTTCACATAATCTTCCTCAGTATAAACGTTAAACCAGAAAGCCTCTCTATCAAAATAAAAATTTGCCAGAATATCAAGCAATTTAGGATTAAAAAGAGTACCTCTCCCCCTCTCCAGTTTAGCTTTCAGTGAGCTTAATACATCTAAAAGAGAATGTCCCCGAGATAGTTTATTGGTTATCCATACATCAATTCTGTCTGCAAGAAAAATTATCTGAGAAGGAAAAGAGTATTTTTTGGGCGAAGAAATAAATTCAGCATAGGTTCTGTGGTGGTCCCTTATAATCTTTGCCGGCTCTTTAAAAAAAGGAGATCTACTCAGGAGCTTATATCCAATTATTGCGTGAAGATGTATAGCTTTATCTCTATAGTTCTCCTCCTTTAAAAGGGAAATCTGCTCTTTTTCCTTAAAAAAAAGAATACCTATGTCGTGGAAAAGAGAGGCAACTAAAACGTTAAGTAAAAACTCTCGGGAAAAGGAGAGTTTGGTAGCCAGCGCCAGAGATATTAGAGATACCCTGAGATTATGCCCCCTGAGAGAGGAATCAAAAACCGCACTTAAGTTTGTAATTTCAGTAAGAAGTTTTGATACATTGTAGTAATAACCTAAGTTTGATAGCAAATTTTCCCCTTACCCATCCTTATCAAAATCAAAAAATTAAAAAGGGGGCCAAACGCCCCCGATGGTTGCCGACTACTCGGCTGAGATCGCGTCTGTTGGGCAGACCTCCACGCAGGCGCCGCAGTCAATGCAGTCGTCTGGGTTGATGTAGTATTTTCCATCGTCAGTTGGGCTGATGGCGTTTGTTGGGCATACAGATGCACATGCGCCACAGCCGATGCAGAGTTCAGGATCAATCTTGTGAGCCATTCTACTCACCTCCTTAGATGGTAAGAATTTCCTCCTCTTTCTTTGAGAGGAGGTTATCCACCTCTTTCACGTATCTATCTGTAATTTTCTGGAGTTCATCTTTTGCACGCTTAATTTCATCTTCCGAATATCCGCCCTCTTTCTTTAGCTTGTCAAGTTCCTTCATCACTTCGTGGCGGATGTTCCTTATAGCAATCCTTGCCTGCTCTGCCAGTTTACCTGCCTTCTTAACAAGCTCTTTCCTCCTTTCCTCAGTAAGGGGAGGAAGAATAATTCTGATAATGTTTCCATCCCTCTGAGGCTGAACGCCGAGATCAGATTCTCTAATAGCCTTCTCTACATTTGGAACAACTGACACATCCCAGGGCTGGATAACTATCTGGTTGGCCTCGGGAACTGAAATCTGGGCAATCTGCTTTATCGTCATCACAGAGCCGTAGTAGTCAACCTTTATATCCTCAACCAAAACGGTAGAAGCCCTGCCTGTTCTAAGACCTGCAAACTCCCCTTTAAGGACCTCAACGGCCTTTTTCATTCTCTTATCTGCGTCCTTCAGCAGCTGATCTATCATAGCCCTTCTCCTTCTACAAGTGATCCTACGGCTTCTCCCTTAACCACCTTTTCAAGGTTTCCGGGTTTCCGAACGTCAAAAACAATAATGGGTATGTTGTTCTCCATACAGAGAGAAACTGCAGCAGAGTCCATAACCTTTATACCATTTGTAATTACGTCTTTATAGGAAAGTTTGTCAAGTTTTTTGGCATTCTGATCTTTCATAGGATCGGCCGTGTAGATACCGTCAACCTTCGTTGCCTTAAGGAGAACGTCTGCGTTAATCTCAGCAGCCCTTAGAGCGGCCGCCGTATCGGTTGTGAAGAACGGATTTCCCGTTCCAGCACCGAAGATTACAACCCTTCCTTTCTCAAGGTGCCTTATGGCCCTCCGCCTTATGTAGGGCTCTGCAATCTCTCTCATCTCTATTGCAGTCAAAACCCGTGTGTGGAGTCCTTCCTTCTCAAGGGCATCCTGAAGGGCAAGAGCGTTTATGACCGTTGCGAGCATTCCCATGTAGTCGGCAGTTGCCCTGTCCATTCCTTGAGTGGCTCCGGAGACTCCCCTGAAGATGTTTCCGCCGCCGATAACTATTGCAACCTGTGCTCCAAGGTCAACAACTTTCTTTATCTCCTGGGCAAGCCTCCGGAGAAACTCAGGGTCTATTCCGTAGGGCTTGTTTCCCTGAAGGGCCTCTCCGCTGAGCTTAAGGAGAATTCTTTTGTATTTAAGAGCCATTCCCACCTTCTCAAAAGGATTTTCGGGAAATTATACGAAAAGGGGGCAGAACGCCCCGGGAATTACTTGCCAACTTCAAAACGGCAGAAACGCTTAACTTTGATGTTCTCGCCGAGCTTGGTAATGTAATCTGTTAGAAGGTCTTTTATTGTTTTGCTGTCATCTTTAATCCAGGGCTGTTCCAAGAGGCACTTTTCGGAGAAGAACTTGGAAAGTCTTCCCTCAACGATCTTCTCAACTATGTGCTCAGGCTTGCCCTCGGCAAGTGCCTGCTCTTTGAGAACCTCTTTCTCTTTTTCAACTACCTCAGCAGGAACCTCCTCTCTGCTTACGTACTCAGGAGCCATTGCGGCAACCTGCATTGCTATCTCGTGGCCTAAGTTCTTAAAGTCCTCCGTTCTTGCAACGAAGTCTGTTTCACAGTTGAGCTCAACTAAAGCTCCCACCTTACCACCTGCGTGGATGTAAGAGACAACGATTCCTTCGGCAGTTGCCCTTTCAGCTTTCTTTGCAGCTTTAGCAGCACCCTTCTTCCTGAGTATCTCTACGGCCTTCTCTATATCTCCGCCGGCCTCTTGGAGGGCCTTTTTACAGTCAACTATTCCAGCTCCAGTCTTCTCGCGGAGCTCCTTTATCATCTGAGTTGTTATTTCAGCCATTTTCCCCTCCTTTAATTACTCTTCTGGCAGGAAGTCAAGTTCTTCTTCGGCAGCTTCCTCACCTTCAGCAAGTTTTATCGCATCTCTCCTCATCTTTCCTTCAAGAACCGCATCTGCAATTCTTGATGTGAGAAGTTTAATAGCTCTGATGGCATCGTCGTTTGCAGGAATCGGGTAGTCTACGAGATCCGGGTCTGCGTTTGTATCAACGAGGGCAACGATAGGAACTCCTGCTTTCCTTGCCTCCCTAACGGCGTTTTCTTCCCTAACGATGTCAACGATGAAGAGGGCATCAGGAAGGCGGTTCATGTTCTCAATACCACCGATGTACTTTTCAAGCTTCTCCTTCTTCCTGCGGAGTTTTACAGCCTCTTTCTTAGGAAGCTGCTCTAAAACCCCTTCTTCTTCCATCTTCTTGAGCATCTTCAGTTTGTAAACAGACTTCCTGATGGTCTGGAAGTTTGTGAGGGTTCCACCTAACCACCTCTTGTTAACGTAGAACATTCCACAGCGCTTGGCCTCTTCCTCTACAATGTCCTGACCCTGCTTCTTTGTGCAGACAAAGAGAACTGTTCCGCCGTTTGCAACAAGGTCTGCAATGTAGTCGTAGGCCTCCTCAAAGTACTTGATGGTCTGCTGAAGGTCAATGATGTGGATGCCGTTACGCTCTGTGAAGATGAACTTCTTCATCTTGGGGTTCCAGCGCTCCTTCTGGTGGCCGAAGTGGACGCCGGCCTCAAGGAGCTCCTTCATCGTAACTCTCTGGCCCGGCGGCCTTGGCTTAAAGGTCTCCTGCTCCTGAACTTCCTGAGTCTGCTCCTGCTGAACTTCCTGAGCCTCCTGAGTTTCCTGAGGCTGCTGTTCTTTCATCTCTTCAGACATTTCTACCTCCTGATATGGGTTTTTCCTCCCGAGCCTTCATCCTCCGGAAGAACCCGTAAAGGGCACCCCTTCCGGAGTCTGGCCGGTGAGTTTTCAACGGGAAATATATCCGATTTGGTTTTAAAAAGAAACCTTAACTTCCCCAGCCGCCGCCTCCGGGAGTTTCTATTCTCAGTTTCTCACCGGGGTGAAAGCGGCGGGTGAACTTGGCAGGAAGTTCCACCTCCTCCCCTTCCGGCTCTATAAGAACGTTCCTTCCTCTCTTTCCCGGCTTTCCGCCGTTTAAACCGTAGGGGCTGTGGACTCTCCTCTCCGATATAACCGTAACGTCAACTTCTTCTAAAAAGAGGATTTCCCTCACAATCCCATCTCCCCCTCTCCACCTTCCGCTTCCGCCGGAACCTCTCCTCACACCGTAGCGGGTAACCATAACGGGAAACTGGAACTCAAGGGCTTCAACGGGAGTGTTGAGGGTATTTGTCATATGGGTGTGGACAGCGCTTGCTCCGTCAAAGCCGTTCCCCGCTCCAGCTCCCCCTCCAATTGTTTCGTAGTAGGTAAACTTCTCGTTTCCAAAGGTCAGATTGTTCATCGTCCCCTGAGAGGCTGCAGGGATTCTCTCAGGAACGGCTTTTGAGAGAGCTCCGAGTAAAACGTCTGTTATCCTCTGAGAGGTCTCAACGTTTCCACCTGAAACTGCCGCAGGGAACTCAGCGTCAACAACGGTTCCCGGCTTCGTTATAACCTTTATCGGCCTTAATATTCCCTCGTTCGTGGGTATCTCCTCTCCTGCCAGACACCTGAAAACGTAGAGGGTTGACGAGACAACTATTGAGCGAACTGCGTTCAAACAGCCACGAACCTGAGGGTCTGATGGTGAGAAGTCAACTGTTGCCTCATCTCCTTTTACGGTAAGAACAACCCTTATCCTTACATTCCTGTTTCCCGCTCCGTCGTCGTCTAAGAAGTCTCCAGAGGTGTAAACGCCGTCGGGGATTTCGGAGATTACCTTCCTCATCATCCTCTCTGAGTAGTCTAAGAGGGCTTCAGAGTAGGCTTCAAGGAACTCTGAACCGTACTTCTCAAGGAGCTCCCTTAATCTCCTCATCCCGATTCTGTTTGCCATAATTTGAGCTTTAAAGTCTCCCTCCCTCTCATCGGGAGTTCTTGTGTTGGCCTTTAAAAGGTTCAGGAAATCGGTTAAAACCTCTCCGTTTTCAACGCACTTAACCGGCGGAATTACTAAACCTTCCTGGAAAATTGAAGTTGAGAGGGGCATTGAACCGGGAGTTATTCCACCAACGTCTGAGTGGTGGGCACGGTTTGCAACGTAGAAGAGGAGCTCCCCCTTAAAGTAAACGGGAGCAACAACGGTTATGTCTGGAAGGTGTGTTCCCCCTTTAAAGGGGTCGTTGACAACGGCCATATCTCCTTCTTTCAGCTTAACGTTTTCAACAACACTCCTTACAGACATAGGCATTGAGCCAAGGTGGACGGGGATATGGGCAGCCTGAGCAACCATCCGACCGTGGCGGTCAAAGATAGCACAGGAGAAGTCCCTCCTCTCCTTTATGTTGGGTGAAAAGGCGGTCCTCTGGAGAACCGCCCCCATCTCCTCGGCAACTGAGATAAGGGCGTTCTTTATCACCTCAAGCTTTATCGGGTTAACCATTCTCCACCTCTAAGATGAGGTTTCCAAAGCTGTCAACTCTCACTTCAGCAAAGGGTGGAACAACCGTTGTTGAGCTGTATTCAACAATAACTGCAGGGCCTTTAAACTGGTGGCCTGGAAGGAGCTTTTCCCTGTTAAGAACCGGAGTTTCTATCCACTCACCGTCAAAGTAAACCTTTCTGCACTTTAAGAGAGCTCCCTCCGGGAATCCCTCTCCACACTCCTTTAAGGGCTCAAAAGAGGGCTTTTCCGTTATCCCAACTGCCCTTAGCCGAACGTTAACAACTTCAACGTCTCTGCTGTGTCTGTATCCGTAGAGTTTCTCGTGGGCCTTCTCAAACGATTTCTTAAACTCCTCTGAGTAGGGAACCGTTATCTCAAAAGACTGCCCCCTGTAGCGGAGGTCTAAGTGCCTCTCTAAGAGGAGCTCCCCCTCAAAACCCTCTTTCTCCATCTCTGCTTTAGCCCTCTCCTCAAGTTCTTTGAAGTGCTCCTCAAGGATTTCGGCCGTCGCTTCCTCCTCTTTCAGCATAACGGTTCTGGAGTAGTCTTTAACAACATCTGAGAGAACCATTCCGAGGGCCGAGAGAATCCCAGGGTTTTTGGGAATAAGGACACGGGGTATGGAGAGCTCCCTTGCAAGGTAGGCTGCGTGCATTCCACCAGCACCGCCAAAGGAGAGAAGGGTAAACTCCTCAGGGTCGTATCCCCTCTCAACGGAGATTACCCTTAAGGCCTTCGCCATTTTTGTATTTGCTATCTCTAAAATACCTTCAGCGAGCTCTATAGGTGTTATCCCTAACCTTTTAGCCATCTCCTCAAAGTAAGGTTTAAGCCTTTCCGGGTAGAGCTTCATCTTCCCGCCAAGGAAGTGTTCCGGGTCTAAACGGCCTAAAAAGAGGTTGGCGTCTGTAACGGTTATTCTCTCTCCCTTTCCGTAGCATATTGGACCCGGGTCTGCGCCGGCACTCTCAGGGCCCACCTGGAGAGCCCCCCCGCTGTCAACCCAGGCGATTGAACCTCCACCGGCACCAACGGTGTGTATCTCAATTACCGGAACCTTTACAGGCAAACCTGCTATCTTTGACTCAACGGAGAGCTTAGGCCTTCCGTCTATCAGCGAAACGTCGGTTGAGGTTCCACCCATGTCAAAGGTTATGAGCTTCTCAAAGCCTGCTAATTTCCCTACCTTCCATGCTCCAACAACTCCACCTGCAGGGCCTGAGAGAACCGTTCTAACAGGCTCTTTAACGGCAGTTTTCGGAGAGATAACACCTCCGTTTGACTGCATAATCCTGAGAGTATCCTTCTCCTTAAGGTTCTCAGCTAAGAAGCTGATGTATCCCTTCATTTTCGGCATAACGTAGGCGTTTACAACTGCCGTTGAAGCCCTCTCAAACTCCCTGAACTCTGGAACTATCTCTGAGGAGACGGAGACGGGAAATCCCTCCCTCTCAAGGATTTCCTTCACTTTAATCTCGTCTTCAGGGTTTAAGAACGAAAAGAGGAAAGAAACAGCAACAGACTCAACACCTGAAGATTTCAGTTTCTCTACAAGCTCTTCAACCTCTTCCTCTTTAAGAGTTTCAACGTGCTTCCCTTTAGAGTTGAGCCTGCACGAAAGGCCAAAAGTGAGCTCCCCGGGAACAAGGTGTTTAACCTTCCTTACCCTGAAGGAGTAGAGCTCCTCCCTGTTCTGCCTCCCTATCTCTAAAAGGTCTTCAAAACCTCTATTTGTTATGAAGGCCGTTTTTGCCCCCTTCCTCTCAAGAACTGCGTTTGTTGCAACGGTTGTTCCGTGGGTTATTCTCCTCTCCTCTCCTCCAATCTCTGAAAGGCCTTTAAGAACGGCCTCTGCAGGGTTGTGGGGCGTTGAGAGGAGTTTTAAAACCTGCCACTTACCGTCCTTCAGGTAGATAAAGTCTGTAAAGGTTCCCCCTGTATCAACGCCTACGATAACCATCTCTCTCTCCAGCTAACGTTTTGGCTATTCTAAAATAGTTATCTAAAACCGTTAGAGGTTATCAGGTTGGAGAAAAAACCGGTAGGAGTTGAAATATTTGACAGGATTGCACACAGGTATGACTCAATCTCAAGGTTCCTCTCTTTAGGAATTATCCCTAAGTGGCAAAGGGAACTGGTTAAAGGTCTGGAAAAACCTGGCAAAGTTTTAGATCTTGCCTGCGGAACGGGTGATGCGGGAGCTCTCCTCCTAAATAAAGCAGAATCGGTTGTAGGGCTTGACTATTCACTTCCCATGCTGAAAGTAGCAAAAGAGAAATATCCTGAAATGCTCTTTGTTAGGGGAGACGCACTGAACACACCTTTCCCCGATAAAACCTTTGACACCGTTATAGTCTCTTTAGGCCTGAGGCACTTTGAGAACCCGGAGAAAGGGCTGTCTGAAATCAGACGGGTTCTTAAAAGTGGAGGAGAAGCAAGGATTTTAGAGGTTTCAATTCCAAAAAACCCGGCGCTGAAGTTTTTATTCCTTCAGTTCTTAAAGAGGATAATGCTTCCATTGGGAAAGCTCCGGTCTAAGGCAGACGTAACAAAGCACCTCTACGAGACAATTGTAAACTTTCCCCACTATGAAGAACTCCTCAATCTTGCCAGAACAGTGGGATTTAAAGGAGGAAGCTACAAACCTCTCATGTTTGGTATGGCAACAATTTACACGCTAAAAGGATAATCGTATAATACGATTTTGAATCGTTTATTTTCTTCTTTTTCAATTGGTGGAGGGAACTGTGAGAAGGCTGCTTCTTGTGGCGGGAGCTCTCCTTTTAACCGCAGGCTGCGGTGGGGGTGGCGGAGGAATTGCTAAACCAGACGTCCACTACAGAGACTTTGGAATAAACGTTGCAAAGAGAAGCGCTCCTTACCTAACCCCCGAAAACCACAAAGACGGCTGGGGGCAGAGCGACTGTCTTGGATGTCACCAGAACTTTAAGCACACTATGGCAACTCCGGATATGCCGGCAGATAGGTACCAGACTCTCATTGATAATGCTGTAGAGAAAGTAGGCAGGAACAATTCAATCCTCGTCTGCTCTGCGTGCCACGGAACAAACGGAGCCACAAAAACGGGAACAGGAGAGCCTGTAGAGAGGAAATGTCTAGTCTGCCACGACAACTTTGAGAGACTTCACTTCTACAGAGGAACTTCCGGAAGAAAACACTTCCACGACTTTAACGGAAACGGAAAGATTGATGACTTTGACTGTGTTGTCTGCCACTGGCAGCCGGATATGGACGGAATTGTTGAACCTGAAACCGATTTTGGAAAACTTGGTGGAACGTTTAAGAGAAACTCTCAGGAACTCTGTCTAACCTGCCACTCAAACGGCTGGGGAACTGTATCAGAAGAACCCTTAGCAGATACAAACGGAGACGGACAGGCCGATACAAAAGTAACACCTCCGGAAAACCCACCGGACATTGCAACTTTCTGGAGTGGAAACTGGCACGGAGAAGGAACCTACTCAGCTGGAGACAAACTGTTTAAGAACATAACTCTATCTGGGGAGCTCCTCTTCCACACAAAACACGCAGCCCTTGAATGTGTTGACTGCCACAACCCCCACGGAAGCAACAACGACAAGCTGATTGTTGAAAAAGTAGGAGAGACCTTAACAGTCGTAAAACAGGTTAAACAGGTAGACAACTCATCAGAGATCAAATACGCACTGGTAGATCCCCAAACTACAGCTTTCTTTACAGACCTGAGCTACTCCGGGGGAATCTACGCTCAAAATAGACGCTACAACCTTTCCAACCCCGAAGACCTGAAGGCTTATGTAAACCTTCCTGTTAAAAATGATGACTCCTCAATTGATGCCAACAGGAGCACTGTCCCATCTCTCTGTGCTGCCTGCCACGGAGGAACGGTAAGCTACTCTCAAGTCAACGGCCTTGGTCTTCCTATAGACGTTCAGGGACACTACAGCGGCGCCTGTGTAACGTGCCACTCCCACGGAGGAGGAACCTTCTAAGGAGGGTTCCTTCCCTTTCACTTTATCAACATCTTCAGTCCAATAAGAACAAGGAGAAGGCCGAAAAGTTTTCTTAAAAGATGCTGGTTCATCCTGTGGAGGAGCTTAACCCCAAACCTGCTTCCGATAATTCCCCCAAGGGCAACAAAAAGAGCTGCCGGAATGTAGATGTAGCCAACCTGCCAGCTCAGAACTCTATGGGCTGGAACAACCATGTAGAGAATAGTCCCAAGGAAGGCGTTTATAAATGAAATAACAGATGCAAGGGCAACAACCCGTTTAGTTTCAATTTGAGAGAGGCTGAAAAGAAGGGTGTTAACAACAACTCCACCACCTATTCCCAAAAGGGCGCTGGAAAAGGCAGATAATAGGAGGACAGCAGGAAGGAGAACGTTCTCTTTGAATGAGAATTTGGGAGCTCCCCCCCTATCTGTAATCAGCTTAACACTCAGCAGGAGCAGGAAAAGGCCGAATATCTTTTTCAAAACGTGGCCTGAAACGAAGTGGGAAAAGAGAACACCAAAGAGAATACCGGCAAATATCCAGGGAAGGAGTTTGAGGAGCTCTCTAATGTCAACCTTCCCACTTACTACGTGAAGACCCGATGTAAATAGAGTTGAAACCGTTATAACAGCAAGGCTTGTAGCTACAGAAATCTTAAAACCTATTTCCTCAGGAACCCCAAGGTAGGAAGTAAAGAAATAGTTAAATAAGGGAACAAGTATTACTCCTCCTCCTATTCCGAAAAGACCGGCGGCGAAACCGGCAACTATCCCGGCAGTAAAGAGGAGAATGTAAACTTCCAAGCTACTTAACCTCTTCTTCTAACCACTTCAGGTAAGGGGTAAAAACGGCAAAGGATGGAAGGGCAACTATCTGTGGAACCTCGTAGGGGTGGAGCTCCGCCAGTCTCCTCTCAAGCTCCGGGTAAGTCTTTTCTGTTGTCTTCAAAATGGCCAGATACTCCTTCCCCTCCTCAACTTTCCCTTCCCACCAGTAGAAGCTCTTTATCTCTCCAGCAACTTGAGCGCAGGCTGAAAGCCTCTCCTCCACAAGGGTTTTCAGTATAGATTCTGCAGACTTCCTGTCCGGAAAGGTTGTTAGAACAGCAAGAACTCCCATCATTTCCCCTAAAAGGAGATAATCTCTTCAGTCTCCATAGCTTTCTTAATATCCTCTTTAAGTTTATCAACGTTGACAGTGTGAACCGTTCCAGAATAGTTCTCAAGGAGCTCTAAAGCGTTCTCAAGGAGGAGTTTAAATCCTCGGGTGTTGTAGTTTGAGAGGTGGTAGTAGGCAACCCCTATCTGGATTAAGGCCTGGAGGAAGTCCCTTTCCCTTCCAAATTCTCCCATCCAGATTTCTTCTAAAATCTCATGAACTTCAAAGTAGAGTCCTTTCTCAAACAGGAGGCGTGCCATTTGGACGTTCTTCTCTATATCCTCCTCAACAGGTTCAAAATCGGCTGGGAGCTCCCTCAAAAACTCCCTGTACTTTTCCGCCTTTTCCCTTACATACTCCTCTGTAACCGGGTCGTCGGGGACAAACTTCAGAAAAGTTCCTTCCCTTTCAAAGAGGGGAAATTCCGAAACTACTTCTTCTAAAACGGCTTCTGGTATATCCGAATTCTCAGAAAAAACGGAAGAAATAACGGCTTTTAGTTTTAAAAAGTCCTGTTCCTCCTTTTCCCTCAAATAGCCACAGAGGTTGTGGGCAAACCAGTTCCTGATTTCAAAGAGATCCATCTTGAACTTCCTTAAACTTTTGTGAAAGGGGGAGGGAGCTCCCCCAAAAATCAGTTTTCTGAGCCGACAACTTCGTCTGGGTGGGCAATCCTTCCAAGGACTGCAGAAGCGGCAGCAACGGCAGGGGAGGCAAGGTAGACTTCGCTTTCAGGATGACCCATACGGCCAACGAAGTTCCTGTTTGTGGTTGCAACAGCCCTTTCGCCTTTGGCAAGGATTCCCATGTGCCCGCCTAAGCACGGACCGCAGGTTGGAGTAGAAACCACACACTCAGCATCAAGGAAGATATCAATGAGCCCCTCTTTCAGTGCCTGCCTGTAGATCTCCTGAGTTGCCGGAATGATAATACAGCGAACGTTGGGGTTAACTTTCTTCCCTTTGAGTATCTGAGCTGCAACCCTCAGGTCGCTTATCCTTCCGTTTGTGCAGGAGCCTATGACAACCTGGTCTATGGTTACGTGAGTAGCCTCTGTTACAGGCCTTGTGTTTGAGGGAAGGTATGGGAACGCAACCTGAGGCTCAATTTTGGAAACGTCTATCTCGTAAACCTCTGAGTACTCTGCGTCGGGGTCGGACTTGTAGAGCTTGTAGGGCCTCTTTGCCCTTCCCTTAACGTACTCAAGGGTTACCTCGTCTGGCTCAATAATTCCGTTCTTAGCTCCAGCCTCAATGGCCATGTTGCAGATTGTAAACCTGTCGTCCATGGGGAGCTCCCTTATGGCCTCACCGGTGTGCTCCATCGTTTTGTAGAGAGCTCCGTCAACGCCGATCATCCCAATAACGTAGAGGATGATGTCCTTTCCACCTACCCACCTCTGGCGCTTACCGTAGTAGATGAACTTCATCTGCTCGGGAACCTTAAACCAGACCTCTCCTGTAAGCCAAGCGTAGGCCATGTCTGTTGACCCGACACCCGTTGAGAAGGCGCCTAAAGCTCCGTAGGTGCAGGTGTGGGAGTCTGCTCCGATTACAACGTCTCCCGGAACCACAACTCCCTGCTCAGGCAAAAGGGCGTGTTCAATTCCAACCCTTCCCTCAGGCCAGAAGTGTTTAATCCCGAACTCCTTTGCAAAGTCCCTCATCATCTTAACCTGTTCGGCAGCCTTTATGTCTTTGGCAGGAACAAAGTGGTCGGGAACTAATGCAATTCTCTCTCTGTCCCAGACGTTTTTGGCTCCAATGGCTTTAACCTGCTTGATGGCTATGGGAGCTGTAACGTCGTTTGCAAGGGCGATATCAACCTTACACATAACTAACTCGCCGGGGTAGACCTCTTTCTTCCCGGCGTGGTCTGCAAGTATTTTCTGGGTTATCGTCATTCCCATTCTCTCTCTCCTTAAAGTGGAGTTTTAGGGTTTCAAATTATAGCAGCGGTTAAAGTTTATCCAGATTTTGAAAACGGTAGAATTCAGACTGAAGGGAGGAAACCTTGAAACTGCTCTTTGGAGGGAGCTTTAACCCGGTTCATATAGGCCACCTGCTTATTGCAAGAGACGTTTTAGAGGACTTTGGTTTTGAAGAAGTTCTCTTTGTTCCGGCAAACGTCCAGCCACTAAAGGGGGAGCTCCTCATCCCTTCAGAGATCAGACTTGAAGCCCTGAAAGCCGCAGTAGAACCAGAACCTCGGTTTAAAGTGTGGAACTACGAGATAAAAAAGGGGGGAATCTCCTACACCTACCAGACGTTGGAGGAGTTCCACAAAGTTTACGGCGAAGAACCGGTTTTTATGATGGGAACAGATTCGTTTAAGAGCTTTCACCTCTGGAGAAAACCAGAGAGGATCCTGGAGCTCTCCAGAATTCTCATTGTCTCAAGACCGGGAGAGGAGGTTAACCCGGAAGAGGTACTGAAGAAGCTGAACCTGAAGACTCCTGTTGCCCGTTTTAAACGGAGAAAGGCAAGTCTTGAGGGCTGGAGAGTTGCCCTTTACGAGGGAAGGCTAATTGAAATCAGTTCAACAGAGATAAGAGAAAGGTTAAAATCCGGGAAACCGATTTCCTATATGGTTCCGGAAAAGGTTGAAGAAACAATAAGGAGGTGGCGGGAAGATGCCTTACAGAGCAATGTTCAGAAAGATGACCTTAAGGGATATTCCTCCACAGGAGCTTGAGGGAAAAAGAGTTTTTGTAAGGGTTGACTTCAACGTTCCCATTGAAGACGGCGTTATCACAAACGACAAGCGCATCAGGGCAGCCCTTCCAACGATCAACTACCTGTTAGACCACAGGGCTAAGGTAATCCTCTGCTCCCACTTAGACAGGCCAAAAGGCTGGGACCCGAAGCTCTCTCTTAAGCCAGTTGCAGAAAGGCTCTCAAGGCTTTTTGAGAAAGAGGTAAAGTTCATTCCAGACTGCGTTGGAGAGGTTGCAGAAAAAGGTGTGGCGGAGCTCCAGCCAGGAGAGGTAGCACTCCTTGAAAACGTCAGGTTCTACCCTGAAGAGACCAAAAACGACCCTGAGTTTGCTAAAAAACTTGCAGCTCTTGCAGATATCTACGTCAACGACGCCTTTGGAACAGCCCACAGGAAGCACGCCTCAACCTACGGAATAACAAAGTTCGTAAAACTTGCAGTTGCAGGTTTTCTGTTAGAAAAGGAGATAAAGTATCTGGAGAGGGCCCTTGAAAACCCTGAAAGGCCTTTAGTTCTCATTATCGGCGGGTCAAAGGTTTCCGGGAAATTAGAAGTAATTGAGAACCTTCTGAAAATTGTTGACAAGATGCTTGTAGGCGGCGGAATGGCCTACACATTCTTAAAGGCCGCCGGCTACAGCGTAGGGAAATCCCTGGTTGAAGACGACCTTATAGAAACGGCAAAGAGGATTATGGAAGAAGCCGACAGGAACGGCGTTAAGTTCTACATACCGGTAGACAGCAACAATGCCGACAGGTTTGCAGAGGATGCCCACACAAAGCTTACAACCTACAAGGAGATTCCAGACGATATGATGGGGTTAGACATCGGCCCTGCAACTGTTGAGCTCTTTAAAGAAGCCCTCTCAGACGCCAAAACAATCCTGTGGAACGGCCCCATGGGTGTATTTGAGTTTGAAAAATTCCGTTTTGGAACGATGGCAATAGGAAAGATCGTTGCTGAACACAAAGAGGCTCTAAGGATAGTTGGTGGTGGAGACAGCGTTGCAGCAATTGAGATGCTGGGCCTGGAACACGAGATAGACCACGTTTCAACAGGCGGCGGTGCTTTCCTCCAGTTCCTCGCAGGGAAGGAGCTCCCCGGAGTAATGGCACTTACAGATAAAGCGTAGATTCAAAGGGGTGGTTTACCACCCCTTTAAGGTTAAGAAAATAACAGGGTTTCTCAATTAAAAGAAAGTTGCTTCTAAACTCTACAGAAAAAATAGGTACTCCTAAATTAAAACACTTTAAACTTAACAGATAGAAGTGGGGTTCCTTAATCAATAATCAACATTAGTTGCAATTTTTCCAAAAAATACTATCTAAATACCCATTTTTCCTATACAGACTGATTGAAATTCAAGCTTTCCAGCAGATACTTTCCTCAAAGTATTGATATATAAGCAATTTTTACCCATTGACTTTAAAATTTACCGCGCTAAACTAAGAGGAAGACTACTACTAATGGAGGTAAACATGAGAAAAGGGCTCTTACTAACAGTACTCGTCAGTCTATTAGGAACAAACACTTTTGCTGCTGGAACACCAACTAAACATGAAACCGTTCATAAACACAAGTTCTGGCACAAAAAACACGCCTCTATCTCTTTTGATAAGAGAAAAGAGATAGAACTGGAAAAAATCAACGGCGAAATTAAAATCTACCAAGATGAAAAAGCCTGCATAGAGAGTGCAAAAGATACAAAACAACTGTGGAACTGTAAGAAAAAAGCAAGGATTGCTGAAAAGGAGCTATACAAAAAGATCCACAAATTGTGGAAAGAAGCGAAGATCTCATCTAATTCAGAAAGTAAAAAATAATTTTTCTTCTACATCTCTACAAGGAGGTGCCAGATGGCTGGCAGGGGAAAAGGAAAACCCAAACCTAAACCGCAACCTGATGACGAGTAGCGGTACCGAGTGCGGGGTTTGAACCCCGCACTCCTCCCTTTAATTGAAAGGAAAACAGCGGGAAATTTTAAGCGATATTATAGCAAATCATCTATTATCAAGTTTTCTAATAAACAATCAGGTTTACTCCCCTGTAGCGGAGATATGGAATTTCCTCCTGTTTATCAAACGTATCTACCATAAACCAATCTTTTTTGGGAGTGGAGATCAAAAGTCCTTCTATAACAAACTTTGACCTTTTTCCTTGAGTTCCCGGAGGTTCGTAGAGAACAAGCTTTACAAACTTATTTGCCATGGGAACAAGTGAAAGGATTGACTCTACATCGCTGAGGAAGTTTCCCGTAAGAATGAACACTTTGTAGCCCTGAAGTTCTAAGCCGGTTCTCTTTTCGGGAGTGATGTAATCGTAAACAACTGCCAGTTTTAGATCCGGAAAGACCATACCTTCCGGAATTTGCTGTCCTTTTTTCCCTGTCAGGAGGTAGATAAGCTGAGAAATCTTGTTTAATCCCCCTCCAGTTAGAATTTTCAGCTCTCCCCACCCTTCACTATCGTCTGGAACTTTAAACTGCGGTTCAACAACAGCAATTCCATAGGCAGAGAGCAGGTTCTTTAAAGGAGGAGGAGTATCGGGTGATGTGTTTATTACGGTTCTCTGACCTGTAAACCGGTTGTAGGCAAGGTAGTCGTAGTGGTAAGTTAGAACGTCGTTCTCTCCCATAATGAGCGTTCCGTTCCTCTGAAGGGATGAGAAGTTGGCAGAGATGGCAGACTCAAGAACGGTATTAAGGGAGCTCCCATTTACAACCGAAATTCCCACTTCTGATAGGGCTTTCTTCACACTTCCCGGAAGGTTTGAAAAATCTATCAGAAACCTCTTCTCTCCAACTGTTACAAGTGGATTCTGTCTAAATGAAATCTTCCTACTTCCGATAAACAGGTAACCGTCTCTGTTTACCCTTCCTCCCAGCTGTTGAATCAGCTGGAGCTCCCTTTCTTCATTCAATCTCTTAGGAACTTTCCGGGCAGTTTTTACAACAGACGTTCCCTCTCCTACAGGAAGCCTTATAACCTGGCCAGCGTAAATTAAGTTCGGGTTCTTTATGTTGTTAAGTCTGGCAACTTTATAGAGTAAACGGCGGGGAATTTTAAAGCGTTTCATTATTTTTAACAACGTATCCCCTTTTTTTATTTTGTAAAGAACAAATCGTTTCTCTACCTTTGGAGAAACCTGCTCTTTAATGACGTTTATCTGGTAAGTTGCACCGTAAACTGTAGAAGCCATTAAAGAAACTATTAGGAAAGTTCTCTTAACCATTTTTCCAGATCCCTCAGTGCTCTTTCGGCAAGGTATTTTCTACGGTTAAGTTTACCCTTTATTCTCCTTTCGGGAGGTGGAAGGAGGCCAAAGTTTGCGTTCATTGGCTGAAATGTTTTAGGGTCTGCTGTTGTGATGTATTTAAGGAGAGCTCCAACCATTGTAGTCTCTGGAGGGTAGACCGGCTCCCCGCCATCGGAGAGCTTTGATGCGTTAAGCCCCGCAATTATCCCGGTAACTGCAGACTCAGGATACCCCTCTACTCCCGTAATCTGGCCGGCAAATAAGACTTTCGGGTTCTTCTTCAGCTGAAGGGTTCTGAGAAGAAGCTTCGGGGAGTTTATAAACGTGTTCCTGTGAATGCTTCCGTAACGGGCAAACTCTGCGTTCTCAAGGCCGGGAATGAGCCTGAAGACCCTTTTTTGTTCAGGGTATTTAAGTTTCGTCTGAAATCCAACAAGGTTTAAAAGGGTTCCCTCCCTGTTCTCCTTCCTCAGCTGAACAACAGCAAAGGGCTGTTTCCCGGTTCTCGGATCAATAAGGCCAACAGGTTTTAAAGGACCAAACAACAGCGTCTGTTTTCCCCTCTCTGCCATCTCCTCTATCGGCATACACCCCTCAAAATAGCAGGCCTTCTCAAAGTCTTTAAGGGGAACTTTTTCAGCCTCCATAAGGGCGTTGTAAAACCGCTCGTATTCTTCCTCAGTCATCGGGCAGTTAAGGTAGTCGTCTCCACCCTTCCCGTAACGGGAGCCCCAGAAACACTTTGAGTAGTCAATAGTATCGGCGTAAACGATGGGAGAAATGGCGTCGTAAAAGTGGAGCTCCTCCTCTCCAAGGTATTCCCTCAAGAACCGGGAAAACTTATCTGAGGTTAAAGGACCTGTTGCAACAACGGTTATTCCCTCTTCAGGAATCTCTGCAACCTCTTCCCTTACAACCTCTATGTTGGGATTACTCTCTATCTTCTCGGTTATGTAGTCGGCAAACTTCTCCCTGTCTACAGCCAGAGCTCCCCCGGCAGGAACGGAAGTCTTCTTTGCAGCCTCAACAACCAAAGAACCCAACTTCTCCATCTCAGCCTTTAACAGTCCTCTCGGGGTTGTAATGTCTATACCACCCAGAGTGTTTGAGCAGACCAGCTCCGCCAGTTTGTCGGTTTTATGGGCAGGAGTTGTCTTTTTCGGCCTCATCTCAAAGAGACGAACTTTCTTCCCCTCTTTAGCAGCCCTGTAAGCCGCCTCAACCCCTGCAAGTCCTCCACCTATAACGTTAATGACTTTCATATCTCTCCCTTTATTAGGAATTTGCCGGTATAAATTAAGTCCTGCCATGGAAAGTAAAAAGGCAGGAATTATCATAGCCGTTGTTACTATTATCTCCCTTTTGGGGCTTTTCCTTTCCGAGTTTGACCTGAGACTCCTCTTTAAACCCCTTACGGCAGACGTTTACTACAGGATAACCCTCTCATCTCCCATAGAGCTCTCCGAAACCTACAGGTTCCACGTTAAAGATAGAAGGTTCCACGTTCTTTTCAGGAACTGGGAAGTGCCGCTAACTCTTAAAGAGAAACTCTCTGAACCGTTCGTTGAAGTTATTAACGAAAATGGAACCTCAGACTCCTACGTAAAAGACTTCAGGGGAAAGCTCTACGGGAAATTTACAAGCGAAAGGTCAAGAAAAACAGCACTTTTCTACGGCAGGCCCAACGAAGTTGGAATTGTTGACCCAGATATATTCCCGCCGGGAGACTATAAACTCAACGCCACATACAATCTCTACCCTCCCATCCACACAGACGGAAGGTTCTACCATCTCAATTTCAAGCTGGCCGGCTTCCACGTTCCATACAGAAACGTTGTAATAGAGATTGTTCCGGAAAAGACCAAAATTGTAGAAGTCTTTTCCCATATGAAGGAGTTTTCGGTAGAAAGGGAAAACGGAAAGGTCGTTGTGAGGGGGAGAGCTCCCCAGAACTCCCTGGTTGAAGTGGAGCTCCTCACCCTGCCTTTCAGCACCTACGGCTTTCCCCGGCACGTTTCAGACGTTAAAGGGAAAACAGAAAGAGCAAACAGGATTCCGATGCTCCTCCACACCCTCAGCAACGTCCTTATACTTTTCCTTAAAACCCTTCTGATTCTTCTCCCACCAGCCCTTGTCTTTATCTACCTGAAGTTCGGAAGAGAGAAGGATTTTACAGTTCCCAGGTTCCTTAGCTTTATTCCCAACCCGGAAAGGAAACCCTACGAGGTTAACCTCCTCTTTACAGGAGATGCAGCACAGGGCAACGAGAACGGCTTCTACGCAACGGTTTTAGACCTTATGAGGAGAGAGTTTATCAGCGTAAAACCGGAAGGAGATGACCTTTTGATTAAAGTTCTGAAAGAGCCGGAAGACCCTTACGAAAAAAAGGTTACAGACTTTTTTAAACGCCACTCGGTTAACGGCATCTTCTCTTTAAAAGCCCTTAAAAACAGGGTAGAGTGGGCGAGGAATGAGAAGAACATCTCCTATCTAAAGAGCTTGAAGGCTGAACTGGACTCTCTGTTAAAGTATGAAAACGATGAGCTCGTTAACCGGCACTTAAACTTAAAGGGAGTGAAAATTGCTGATACTTTTGGCAGGTTCTCTTTCTTCCTTTTCATCATCATCTCTTTCTCTCTCCTTTTCTTCCTCAGGTTCTTCTCCACGTTCAACGGCTACTCCGTCTTTATTCTCTCGCTTACCCTTTTTATTGCGAGCCTTATAGCCGCCGCCTCTCCGTCTCAGATTTTTGGAAGGTGGAAGAAGAACTACTACATGGAGAAACTTCAATGGGAGGCGTTTAAGAAATTCCTCTCAGACTTTGCACTTATAAAAAAATACGCCCCTGAAGATGTGGTAATCTGGAAGGAGTGGCTGGTTTACGGAACAGCCCTCGGAGTTGCAGAAAAAGTTGAGGAGGCACTCAAAAAGTTTGCTAAAGTTGAAATTCCAGAGGTTAAAACTCTTAACGCTGTGAGAGGGAATTTCTCATCTTTCAGCTCAACCCTCTCAAGCAGTATCTCTCAGGCAAGCCCGTCGGGGAGCTCCGGCTTTGGCTCCGGAGGGGGCTTCGGAGGCGGAGGAGCCGGCGGAAGGTAAACCGAATAAGGAGGAAACGTTGGGAAAGATAGTTTTACTGATTATTTTAGGAGTTTTCGTTCTGGTTATCCTGTACACCATTTCTGTCTACAACAGGTTTCAGACCTTAAAGAACGGGGCACAGGCTACGCTGAACCAGGTAAAGGTTGCCCTCAAAAAGAGGTTAGACCTTATAAGTCAGTTGGTTGAGTCTGTTAGGAGCTATGCAAATTTTGAAAAGGAGACGCTGACGAAGGTGACGGAGCTCCGCACCTCCATCTTCAAAACCAGTTCACCGAAAGAAATTGAAAAAGCGGAAGCAGAATCCCGGGCAATCCTTGGAAACGTTCTTGCAACATTTGAGAACTACCCTGAACTCAAAACTTCAGACCTTGCAGAAGACTTAAACAGGAGTATCCAGGAAGTTGAGGATGAAATAGCAAGGCTTCGGTACACTTACAACAACATCGTTCAGGAGTTCAACATCTCCCTTGATACGTTCCCCTCAGGCCTTGTAGGAAAACTCTTTGGCTTTACAAAGATGGAGTACCTGAAGTTTGGAGAGGAAGTTGAGAGAAGACCGGAAATTAACTGGTAATCAGTTCCTCTACATAGAAATCCGGTCAAAGGTTTCTATCTCCCTGAGGTTTAAAACAGGCAGTACCTTCTCCTCAGGTTTAAAGTACTGATAAACTTCAATGTCCCAATAGTTTCCAATGGCCGTTCCAAGGAGAAAGCCAACAACAACGGGAACGCTCAAAATCACCTTAAACTTCCTAACTCCCCTGTCGTAGAGCAGGTTGAAGAAGCTGTAGAGTTCCCTCACCACATCTACAAACTTTTCCAGCTCTATGTTCCCCCTCTTTGTCTTAATTTCAACCTCTAAAACGCTGGAGCAGTTGGGGAAGAATGGTTCGTGTGAAGCCAGCTTAACCTCTATACAGGCCTCTTCCATTTTCCCTTCAAGGAGACTAAAACGGAGCTCTCTAAACTCTTCAGTCCTCTCCTTGTAGTCCCTGGTACAATCGGTTACCCTCACGTAATCTGAAGTCTCCTTCCTGTAGTGGTAGACAGTGAAGGGAACCATTCCCGTTGCAACACCAAAACCCAGAAACAGGGAGGCAGGGCCGTCAAAACCGAGGTGGAATCGGAACCTCTTACCAAGATTTGAGGCAAAATCTGAAAGCCTCCTCAACTTTTTGGAGAAACCGACCACGTACTCCATCCAGTTCCCCGGTGGAATGTTTGAGGGGAGTTGAAAAGTTAAATCCCTATCGGTCAGCCCTAAAGATTTCAGCTCCTCCAAACCGTAATTACAGCCCTTAAACACTTCCTTGGAGAAGAGTTTTAGCTGCTGTCCACTCTTCCTTACAGTTAAAAGGGGAAGTTGAACCTCATCCGTTTCAAGGAGTTCTCTGAGCCTTGAAATATCCCGGGACCTGGATATGAGAACCTTGCCCTCACTCAGGGCAAGCCTCCTCTTTGCCTCCTCCTCATCGGCCTCAAACCCGTTCCCCTTTAAAACCCCTGAAAGGAGAAAGGGCTCTGGAACGGGACCGTAGAGGACTGTGTAGAGGAGAGGAGCCTCAAAGGAGTTTCCCTTAAACTCCCCACTCTCAAAAACCACGAAGAAACCCTCACCTGCTGCAGACTCAACCCTCGACAGGTCGACCTTCTTACCGAAGAGGACTCTACCCCCTTTCCCTGTATGTTTGATGAGAATACCCTCTACAATTCTTCCCTCTCCCCTGTCGTTCACAACGGGAAAACGGAACAGGTACCAGTTTTTAAACTCCCTATCTCCAATCCCTGCAATCTCTGAGAGGAGTTTCTTCCAGTTGGGCCTGGAAAGGAGCTCCTTCAAAAGGAGAAAGTAGAACCGTTCCTCCTCTTCAGTGAGAGGTTTCCCTAAAGCCCTGCTGAGAAGAGAGACGATATCTTTCCCTGAAAGGTTCTTTCCCCTACTCTTCAGGAGCTCAGAGGCCGTTGAAAACTTCCCCAAACGGAGGAGCTCCTCAACCTCAAACTTCACCCTCTACCTCCACTTTCAGGTTCTTCATGGCTTTCCTGACCCTTTCAGGGAGGTTGACAAACTCAATGGGACGGAGCTCCCCGTAGTAGATGGGAAGGTCTCCCCTATCTGTAGGAACTTTAATAACCCCTACCTTACCTGCAATCTCCTCTTTGAAGACAAGGGTAACGTTGTTCCCTTCTTCAACCACGTAGCCAAAAGGCGTATCAACAACCCTTTCTTTGGCAGCTGCAGCCATAGGAACCTTGCCGGCCTCTTCAATGGTCAGAAGAAAGGGCTCAGGCAGGGCAATAGAGCTCACCTCTTCCGTAAAAGTTGAAACAGTTGCAAGTAAGAAAGGCTTTACTCTCTCTTTCTCTATTTCTCTGAACTCCCTGGCATACTCTGTATCAATACCAGTTCTCCCCGCCGGAACCTCTTCTCCCTTCAGACCCTTAAGAACTATTCCAACCTCTTCCTCAGAGGGTCTGCCAAGGTAAAAGGAGGCAGAAATAAAGGGTCTATAGATGGAAAAAACCAGACTTTTAACTGCAGCCCAGCGGGAGCTCTCGGGGTTATCAAACTTAAAAATAACGTCCTCCTTCCCTGCAAACTCGTACTGGGGAGTAACAACTACAGCAGTTGGGAACTCTTCATCCTCCTCAACAACCATAACGTAAAGGGGCAGGGTTCCTGTGTAGAGAGCAAAAATATCTCCAACTTCTGGACGGAGCTTCCTGACCTTGCCACCAGGAGCTCCCTCTCGAACACCAAGTTCCCGATAAGCCTCACCGGAAACCCAACGCCTGTAATCATCAATTAAGTATTTCATCAATCCCATTTTCTCCTCCGGAGATCTCACAAAAAGGATAACGGCTTAAACCTTAATTTTCTGACACAGCCGTCTGCAAACAGACCCTGAGAAGGAATCAAGAATTTCCAGTATCTCTTCTTCTGTAAAACCTCTATCCTTCCAGCCATTCAGGATCTTCTTCAGTTTCCCTCTCTGAAAACGGGAACGCCTCTGGTAGTAAGCATCCTGAGAGAGCGAAAGCCCGCAGTTCTCCCACCTCAGAATGGAGCAGAGGAGCCTCTGCTCGTCCTCGGTGAGTGCCTGGCAGAGCTCATCAACTGCATCATCAACCCAGATAAACCTGATGGGCTCTTCAGGAACATCCTCATCTGATAAAACGTCCTCTACCATTAAGCCACCTTCCTCTTCGTTTCCCATTAGATATTCATCAAGGGAAAGAATTTCCCTAACCCCTTCAGTCCTCTTCGCCGCCAGAGAGGCCTCTATCTGGTCTTTGAGCCAGTTCTTAAGGGCACTGTAGAGGGGCCTCATGTAGTTGCTGTAGCCCCTCTCTATGAAGAGGGAGAGCTTCTCCTTCACCACGGGGAAGAGGAGAGACTGGAGTTCCTCCCCCTCAAGAGATTCATCAATTCCTAAAAATGAGCAGAGTTTTCTAAAAGTATCCTTACTCTCCCTCTTTACCCTTAAAAGCTCCTTTTTGATGTAGCCTGTAGCCCTGCTTAAGAGCCAGAAGAGTTCCCCATTGCACTTTCCTGAAACTATGTCTTGAGCTACCGACTCAAGGTACGTGTCAAACAGGGCAGATTCCAGAAGGTAGTTGAGGTCTCTTCTACCAACCTTCTGAGGAGTCAGGCTCTCAAGAACCTCCAAAAGCAGAGAGTCTAACGTCTTATCCCCTATAACCTTCCTCAGACAGGCTTTATCCTTTAAGAAGTTGGAGAGGTGAGATTTCAGCCTTTCCCACAGAACCCCCTCCCTTTTTTTTAGGAGTTCCAAGAACTCAGACTCAGAGAGCCTTAACCCCTCACCCTTGCCCATTTCCTTACCTCTTCAGAGTTGTCTATACTACAGTAACCGCAGAACTTAAACGCATCGTCGTCTTTCAGGAACTCTACAGGGATAAGGAGATATCTCCTTCCCCTGTTCTCATAAACGTAAGCCCTCTCCTTCCAGTGGAAATCTTTGCACTTAGATTTATCACACTTATCAATGTTAACAGAGGGCCTCCCCTTCCTCTCCTGAGCTGTCAGAAACACGGCAATGAGGGAGTTCCCAAAGGTGTATTTACCTAAAGTTAAGAATGGCCTCCTCATACGCCTGCCAAGGTCAAACTTAAGGAGCTCCCCTGCCCTATCAACGGATGATAGGTAGAGGCAGGTCCTCCAGAAACACTCCTCCATACTCCAGGCCCCCCCTAAAAGAAGTAGAGAACGCTTCCCTGAAACCTGTTAACCGTTCCGTCTCCGTAGGAGTCTCCGGCAAAATCTGTATCTGGATATTCAGTCTTAACCCTTAAATACTCTCCCATAAAACCTAAAGAGTGTGTGAGCCTGTAGAAGGCGTTGGCGTAGTACATTGTGTTTTTAAGCCTTGCAAGAACGGGATACTTGCCGTTATACTGAAGGTCATCGTTATCCGGGTTGTCAACACCGTAACCTAAGTGGAAAACCCATTTGGGATCTGGCTTTAAGGTCACCTCTACCCATCCACCTTCAGCGTCAATCTCTTTTGCGTCAACAGGATAACCTTTTAACTTCGTATCAACCTTTCCATCAGAGTAAACGTAGAGAACTCCCTGACCTACACCGCCCGTATACCATCCTCCGAGGTTCCTTCCCTTCCAGATCTTTCCAGAAATCGTCAACCAGCCGGTTGGAGAAACAGCTCCTTCCAGACCGTAAGAGTAGGTATCAAGGTTTTTTTCACTTCCATCAGAGAGGGTGACCTGTTCCTTTCCAACGTGGCCTATAGCTCCAACGTGGAGTTTCACACCCCCAAGGTTGAAATCGTAAGCCAGCCTTCCCTGAACATCAGGCCTTCCGGAGTTTGAACCTGTATCAATCCAGGGTTTAAGTGTTGGGTCAGGGTCTCCCCAGACCTTATCAAGAGCTAACTGTGTAGTTAACTTGCTCTCCTCAAATTTGAAGAGCTTTGTAAATCTTATCTGGGGAATACGGTAACCGATGTTACCCATCATGGCACCGGAGGGAAAGTTTGAAAGATGTGGGTAGAGCTGAGTTAAGAGCATCCAATCAAGACCGGCCCTTACGTTCCAGTCCTCTTTTCCAAACTGAACCCAGGCCTTCCTTACCCTGATGCCTGCGTGGTTGGGGTTATCATCGTTCTCGTCAAGATTACCGTAGAAGTCAAACTCAAAGTTTCCAAGTATGTTGTAGTCTCCCTCTTTAGTCCTTATGAGGAATCCAAAACGGCTGTGCTTGAAGTTGATGTTGAAGTCGTTATCGTTGCTGTGCTTCAGGTAAGGGAATGCACTGTTAATAACAGGGCCTTTTGAGTTTTCTGGAAGGGCAAAGAGGATAAAGTCCTTTCCAACAGCCTTTGAGTCTGAGTAAGCAGCGTCAATCTTGAAGTAGCCGTAGAAGTCAACAGCCTTTCCTGTTTTGCTCTTAAAAGATGGAGCTCCCTTTCCCACTCTTACAGGAGCTCCCCCCAATTTACTCCTTAAAATCTGAACCTCCTGCTTGAGCTCCCTGTTCTCCTCCTTAACCTGCTGGAGCTCCTGTCTCATCTGTTCAACCATCTGCTTCAGCTGTTCAACCTCTGGATCTGAAGCCCTTGCAGGAACTAAGGAAGTAGAGAGTAGAACGGCAGTTGTTAGAAGCAGAGCTCTCCTCATTTCCCAACCTCCTCCTCTAATTGAACTTTTTAACCCTCACGGCCTTCCCCTCACTCCTCGGTATCTCTCCCTTCTTCTTGAGGGTTACCTTTATGTGAAGGCCTAAAAGGCTGTAAATTTCCTCCTCTATTCTCTCCTTCAGGCTCTCGTCCTGCCTCTCAGACTCAATAACAACCTCAACAGTATCTTTACCCTCAACCTTTCCGATGATTATCTGATAGTTTGGAAGGACTTCAGGGTACTTCATTATCACTTCTTCAACCTGCCTGGGGTAGAAGCAGACGCCCTTAACCTTCAGCATGTCGTCTGTTCTTCCCTTTATCCTGTCAAGCCTCAGGTAAGTTCTTCCGCAGTCGCACCTCTCCCTTGAAACAACCTTGGTTATGTCCCTCGTCCTGTATCTGATAAGTGGAAGCCCTTCCCTCGTTAGAGTTGTTACAACAAGCTCTCCTTCCTCTCCGTCTGGCAGAACCTCACCTGTTTCAGGGTCAATGATCTCAACGATGTAGTGGTCTTCCCACACGTGGATTCCCGAGTGGGCACTGCAGTCTATACCCAATCCAACTCCACCTGTCTCTGTCATCCCAATAATGTCAAAGGTCTCAATCCCCATCTCTCTCTCTATGTAGCGGCGCATCTCGTTGCCCCAGACTTCAGCGCCGAAAATTCCCACCTTAAGGTTCGTTTCTGAGAAGTCAAACCCTTCCTCTTTAGCAACCTCTAAGAGCCTTATGGCGTAAGAGGCTATACCTGCAAGGGCTGTAGTCCCGAAGTCTTGCATGAACTTCAGCTGAAGGAGGCTCCTTCCGGGGCCAATGGGAACCACAAAACAGCCAATCTTCTCTGCTCCGTAGTGGAAGCCGAAACCTCCGTTGAAGAGGCCAAAGGAAGGGGTAATCTGAAGAACATCTGTATAGCTAAGGCCTGCAGCGGAGAGGCACCTTGCCATAACCTCTCCCCACTGTTCAACGTCGTTTGGAGTGTAGGGGTTAACTACCGGAGTTCCAGTAGTTCCGGAGGACATGTGAAACCTGACAAACTCGCACTTTTCACCGCAGGCAAGGCCAAAGGGGTAGTTCTGCCTCAAGTCTTCCTTTGTTAAAAAGGGTAGTCTTTTCAGATCCTCTAAACTCTTTATATCCTCAGGCTCAACTCTTCCAATCTTCTCCCAGTATTTTTCGTTCTTCTCCTTTATCCTCTGAACCGTTTTCCTGAGCCTTTCAAGCTGGATTTTCTCAAGGAGCTCCCTCTCTAACGTCTCAAGGCGCCTCTGGAACATCCCTCCTCCAAGATTTTGAAAAATCTAATAATAGCTAAATTTTATACAATATTTTCATACTCAACTGAAAGGGAGGTAGGGAATGTCCTTAAAGGAAAAGGACTACATGCCGAGGGAGGAGCTCCAGTCACTCCAGCTTAAAAGACTGAAAGAGACGGTAGAGAGGGCTTACCACCTTGTCCCTTTTTACAGGAAAAAGTTTGACGAGGCAGGAGTAAAACCGTCAGACATCAAGAGTTTAGAAGACCTGAAGAGACTTCCATTCACAACAAAGCAGGACCTAAGAAACAACTACCCATTCGGTCTCTTTGCAGTTCCACTTGAGCAGGTAGTAAGGATCCACTCCTCATCTGGAACAACGGGAAAGCCAACAGTTGTAGGCTATACCAGACACGACCTCAAGGTCTGGACAGAGGTAATGGTAAGAACATACCTGATGGCAGATGTGAACGAGAAGGATATCGTCCACAACGCCTACGGCTACGGCCTCTTTACAGGAGGGCTGGGCTTTCACTACGGAGCAGAGGCAATCGGAGCTTCCGTTGTTCCTGCAAGCGGCGGTTTCACAAAAAGACAGCTCATGCTCATGAAAGACTTTGGAGCAACCGTCCTCTGCTGCACGCCCTCTTTCGCACTACACCTTGCAGAGGTAGCGAAGGAAGAAGGCTACAATCTTAAAGAGGATTTCAAGCTCAGGGCAGGATTTTTTGGAGCAGAGCCTGCATCTAAGGCGCTGAAGGAAACAGTTGCAGAGGAGTGGGGAATTCAATATGTAGAGGCATACGGCCTTTCAGAGATAATCGGCCCCGGCGTTGCTGCAAGCTGTAAACACGGGAATCTCCACGTCTTTGAAGACCACTTCATCCCGGAAGTCATAGACCCTGAAACGGGGGAAGTCCTGCCAGATGGAGAGGAGGGAGAGCTTGTCTTAACAACTCTAACAAAGCAGGCCCTCCCGATGATCAGATATAGAACAAAGGACATTACCGTAATCCACAGAGAGCCCTGCCCCTGCGGAAGAACGATTCTCTACATAGAGAGCATCAAGGGAAGGGCAGATGACATGCTGATAGTCAACGGCGTAAACGTCTTCCCGTCTCAGGTTGAGCACGTTATCGCAAAAGTTGAAGGGGTTACTCCAAACTACGTGATAGTTGTTGATAAGAAAGGAGTTTTAGACAAGTTAGAAGTGTGGGTTGAGGTTGACGAGAGTATCCTAAAGGACGGTGTTGGAACGCTGGAAAGGCTCCAGAGGAAGTTAGAGGAGGAGCTCCTCAACAACCTCTACATTAACGCCAAAGTGAAACTTGTTGAGCCCAAAACCCTTGAGAGGAGCATGGGTAAGGCAAAGAGAATCGTTGACAGAAGACAGCTTGAAGGAGGGAGATAATGAGGGGAAAGTTCGCCGTTAAGCAGATATCTGTCTTTTTAGAGAACAGGAGGGGAAGGCTTGCAGACGTTGCAAGGGCGCTCTCAGAGGCGGAAGTAAACATAAGAGCACTCTTCTTAGCAGATTCATCTGAGTTTGGAATACTGAGGCTGGTTGTGAACAACCCTGAGAAGGCAAGGGCAGTTCTCTCTGCAGAAGGGTTTGCAGCCAGTGAAACAGACGTCTTTGCAGTTGAGGTTGAGGACAGGCCCGGAGGTTTCTACAGGGTAGTTAAAACCCTATCTGAGAACGGAATAGACGTTGAGTACACCTACGCCTTTGCTGGAGCCTCAAACAGGGCAATTCTTTTCTTTAAAGTTCCAGATTCAGAGTTTGAGAGGGCTTTAAAGCTTCTCTCAGACGAAGGCCACAAGTTGGTTGAAGCTGCCGAGTTCTACACCTAAAAGACCTTATTAGGGGGTGTCGATATGGACTTCCTCATGGCAGTTCTCCCCATTCTAATAGTTCTAATTGGAATGCTCCTCTTTTCCCGTTCAGGGGTCTTTATGTCAGTTGTCGGCTGGATATTCGCAGGGCTTGTTGCCTGGCTCTACTTCAAGACGCCACTTTCAGTTGTTTGGGGAGCGAGCGTTTACGGAATAGTTAAGGCCTTTGCAATAACGTTCGCCGTTGCCTTTACTATGTTCATGATATTCCTCATGAAAGAGACCGGAGCCTTAGACGAAATCGTAAAAACGATCCTTTCAATAACGAAGGACAAAGTCCAGCAGACACTCTTCATAGGAATGGGGTTCGGCTCTTTAGCTACATCCTTAGGGGTTGTAACTCCTGCCCTGTTTCCTCCCGTTTTCGTAGCTTTAGGGTTTACACCGTTGGCGGCCGTTGCAATCTCAGTCCTCTGCTACGACCCTCTAACATCCTTTGCACTCCTCTCAATCCCAATAACCCTGCCTGCCCACGTTGCCTGGGGGCCCTTTGGAATTCACCCTCCGGGAATAAAGAACCTTGACCACTTCATCTGGAGCTTCACGCAACACATAACAGTATTCCTGCCGGTGGTCTCTGTAGGATTTGCCTTTATGATGCTCTACTTCGTCGGCGGGTGGAGATCAATAAGGAAGCACTGGTTGGGGGCAACAGTCGCAGGCCTCGTTCTATCGCTAACTGCCCTCTTTTTGGCCTTTACGAAAATCGTTCCCGTTGAGGTTATAGGAATAATTGCAGGCCTTACAACAATGGTTGTCTCTTACTACATGTATAGGAAGAACGGAGAAGGAAAGGTCAAGTTAGACTCCGATTTCCTGAAGGCCGCCTCTCCTTGGATTTTCCTTTTTTTCTTCTCACTCATAACAAACTACCCGCCCGTTAAGAAGTTCCTGGCCTCCCTACCGGGGAACTTAGAAGTTTTCACAGTTGCAGGAAAGAAGGTTGATCTGAACGTCCTGGCCCACGTCTACTTCTGGATCTTCGTTTCAATAATCGTCTCAATTCCTTTCCTGAAGCCCACAAAGGAGCAGTTCAGCAGAGCCCTGAACGTCTGGATAAAGAGAGTTTGGGGGCCTTTCCTTGCCTATTCCCTCTTCTTTGCAGTTGCGTTCATAATGGCATGGTCTGGAATGGAATTTGTAGGTGGAAAGCTCCACCCAATGGCAAACTTTAAAGAGCTCAATATGGACTTCATAATCGGAAAGACCTTTGCCGACTGGTTTGGAAACCTCTACCCGCTGATCTCTCCGTTCTTAGGGCTCCTTGGGGCTTTCGTAGGGGGAAGTGAAACTGCATCAAACGTTCTCTTTGCAAAGATTCAGTACGGAGCTGTTGTTTCAACGGTGGGAGCTCCCGCTTTCATGGCCATCTACGGAGCCCACGCAGTTGCAGGGGGAATCGCAAGCGCAATAACTCCCTCTAAGGTGACAAACGCTGCCGCCTTGGTTGGAGTTAAGGGGAAAGAAGAGGGGGAGCTCCTCAAAACCCTGATTTTGCCCGTTCTGGCCTTAACCCTCTTTGTTGGAATTATGGTTCAGCTGATAGTTCTCTTAAGCAGATAGCTGAAATCCAGACCGGCTTTTGCCGGTCTCTTTAAATTCTGTCATCAGATCCGATAAAAAAGCAAATAGCTTTTTCCAACTTCTCCATCTCTTCCACCGTAAGAGAAGCTATCCTATCCGGGATAAGCCTTGATACGTCAATGGCTCTCATCTGGTCTACCATAATAGCCGAATCTTTCTCAAGTCTTTCCCTCGCTTTAATAAAAAGCCTCATAGGATACTTACCCTTTAAGTTTGAGGTTAAAGGAACTACAAGAACAGTAGGATATATTTCAAGAATTTCCTGCCTCTGAACAATAACTACAGGTCTTATCTTTCCAGGTTCTGCTCCCTTTGTAGGACTGAGTTTTGCTAAGTAAATACCTCCCCTAATCAAGCCCATCAGATACCGTTCCCTCTAACTCTACAATATCTTTCAGATTTTCAGGGTCATTGGAAAGTTCTTCAGCAGATTCAATTAAATTCCTTAGCATTTCCTCTTTCTCAAGCTCTTGTTTATAAAGAAGAAGAGCTCTCTTCACAACAGAACTTTTGGGAGCTCTCGTTTTCCTTGAAAGTTCTTCAAGCAACTCAAAGAACCGGTCGTCCAGCCGAATTGTATAGGTTCTCAAATTTGCCTCCAGATAGGTTCGAAAATCAACTTATGACTTCAGCAGTTAATTATCAAATTGAGTAAAGGCAGGCGGATAAACCAAAAATCAGATGAAATTAAAACTCTGCCGAGTAGATGATTCTTAGAGGGCAGGCGGGGATGCAGTGGCCGCAGCCTACGCACTTATCTTTGTTGAACTCAACCCTGTAGGTTTTAGGGTCTAAGTAGAAGGCGTTTGTTGGGCAGGGAGCTATACAGGCTCCACAGTGAACGCACTTCTCGTCTTCTCTGAATATGTCAAGCTCCAAGGGTTTCAGCTTTATCTTGAGGCTCCGCAGGAACTTTACGGCTTCACCTATTTTCTTTCTGTCTCCGCGGAGCTCCACAACGGCGGAGCCTTCCATCTTTGGAAGTATCTCGGCTCTCAAGATATTAACAACTAAGTCGTAGTCCTTAACTAATTTGTAGATAACCGGTTTGTCCCACGTCTCCTTTGGAAAGTGGAGAACCAACCTTGTAGAGGTCTCTTTCAATTAACCCACCTCTTCCTGAGAATCGTTATCAATATATCTCAAATATACCCTGAAAATCATGCCTTAACAACCTGAACTGGAATCTTCTTCCTTACAAAGACCTTCATAAACTGCTGGAACTTCCCTGTCAATCCCTGCTCTCTCGTAACAAGGCCGAAGAGAACGTCCTCGTCTCCTCTAACCCTGAAGTAGAAACTGTAGGTGTAGATGAGCCAGGTCTTCTTGTAGCCAGCAGCGGCCGCCTCAACCTTCTTCCACTCAACCTCTCTAACCGTTTTCCCTCTAAAATCCCTGATTTTCAGACCTTTTGGAGTGAGAATAAGCTCAAAGTTTTTGAGGAAAGGTCTTGACTGCCAGATGACAACTCCAGCAAAGATGAGGGCTAAAGCAGAGAGAATCCACTTCCACGGCGAGGAGAGGAAGAGAGCTCCAATCAGAAACAGAAAGTCAAAAATCAGCGGAACTGCAATAAAGAGAATATCCTGCTTAACTCTAAACTCCCTCTTCTCCACTATCTAACCTCCAGCATCCTCTCAATGGCCCTCCTGGCGCTTTTAGCAACCTCAGGGTCAACGTGAACCTCAAACTGCTCCCTCTCAAGGGCTTTAAGGAGCCTCTCAACTGTAATCATCTTCATCTGGTCGCAGACAAACTCGCTGTAGGCGGGAATAAACTCTACGTCCGGCCTCAGTTTCTTAAGCTGATGAATCGTTCCTTTCTCTGTTCCAACAATAACCTTCTTTGCATCTGTCTCTTTAACAAACCTGACAATCTGTGAGGTGCTCCCTATAAAGTCTGCCAGATCTCTTACCTCTTTTCTGCACTCGGGGTGGACAACGAAAACGGCGTCGGGGTTCTCCTCCTTAACCCTCTTCACCTCTTCCGGAGTGAGTTTCTGGTGAACGGGGCAGTAGCCGCTCCAGAGCTTTATCTCTTTTCCCTTAACCTTTTCTGCAACGTAGGAGCCAAGGTTTTTGTCTGGAACGAAGAGAATCTTCTCTGCGTCTAAAGATTCAACGATCTTCATGGCGTTTGCAGAGGTACAGCAAATATCTGAAACGGCCTTAACGTCTGCAGAGCTGTTTACGTAGGTTACAACGGCGTATTCAGGGTTCTTCTCTCTGAATTCTTTGATTTCTTCAGCTATTGCCATGTCTGCCATGAGGCAGCCGGCCTTGTAGTAGGGAATCAGAACTTTTCTGTTGGGGTTTAAAACCTTTGCCGTTTCGGCCATAAAGTAGACGCCGCAGAAGACGATAATGTCTGCCTCTGTTTCCTTAGCCTTCCTTGCAAGCTCTAAAGAGTCTCCAACAAAGTCTGCAACGTCCTGAATGGCTCCGTCAACGTAGTAGTGAGCAAGAATTACAGCGTTCTTCTCCTCTTTCAGCTCCTTTATCCTATCTAGAACGTCCATAACTACTCCCACTCAATTGTTCCGGGTGGTTTTGAGGTAATGTCGTAGACAACTCTGTTAACTCCCTCAACCTCGTTGATTATCCTGTTTGATATCCTCTCTAAAAGGTCGTAGGGAAGCTTTACCCAGTCTGCAGTCATTCCGTCTGTGCTCTCAACTGCTCTAACGGCTATTACGTAGTCGTAGGTTCTCACGTCTCCCATAACTCCAACAGTCTGGATGGGCAGGAAAACGGCAAAGGACTGCCATATCTTGTCGTAGAGGCCTGCTTTCTTTATCTCCTCTAAAACGATGGCGTCTGCCTCCCTCAGTATCTTCAGGTACTCAGGCTTAACCTCTCCGATTATCCTGATTGCAAGGCCGGGGCCGGGGAAAGGCTGCCTCTTAATGATTTCATCTGGAAGGCCTAACTCCTTACCGAGCTCCCTTACCTCGTCCTTAAAGAGCTCCCTCAGTGGTTCAATCAGCTTAAAGTTGAGCCTCTCGGGAAGCCCTCCAACGTTGTGGTGGGACTTAATCGTTGCTGATGGTCCTTTAACAGAAACGCTCTCAATTACATCCGGGTAGAGCGTTCCCTGAGCTAAGAACTCTGCGTTTGGTATTTTCTTCGCCTCTTGCTCAAATACCTCAATAAAGGTGTGGCCGATTATCTTCCTCTTCTGTTCCGGGTCTGTAACTCCCTTCAGCCTCTCTAAAAAGAGGTCTGAAGCATCAACAACTCTAAAGTTTTTCATGTGGAACTTCTCTTTAAAAGTCCTCTCTACAGACTCCCTCTCTCCTTTCCTCAAAAGACCTGTGTCAACAAAAATCGGATAGAGCTGGTCTCCAATAGCTCTGTGGAGAAGCGCTGCAACTACTGATGAGTCAACGCCTCCTGAGAGGGCGCAGATTACGTTCTTATCTCCAACGGTTTTCCTGATTTTCTCTATCTCATACTCAATGAAGTTGTGCATCGTCCAGGTCTGCTCGCAGCCGCAGATCCTGACGGCGAAGTTTTCAAGGATTCTGTCTCCGAACTGTGTGTGTTTTACTTCGGGGTGGAACTGGACTCCGAAGATTTTTCTCTCTTTATTCCTAATTGCAGCGTAGGGGGCGTTCTCAGTTTCCGCTATCGGCTCAAATCCTTCCGGTATTTTTAAAACCCTGTCTCCGTGGCTCATCCAGACTGTAAACCTGTCCGGCAGGCCGTAGAAGAGGTCTGAGCTGTCTAAAACGTGGAGCTCCGCCCTTCCATACTCGTGCCTCTCAGCCCTTACAACTTCTCCGCCGAAAAGGTATGTTATGAGCTGCATTCCGTAGCAGATTCCTAAAACGGGAACTCCAAGGTCAAAAAGTTCTTTGCTCACTTTTGGAGAATCTGGAGCGTAAACGCTTGCAGGCCCTCCTGAGAGGATAATTCCCTTTGGATTAAACTCTTTAATCTTTTCAATAGGAGTGTTGTAGGGGTGGATCTCGCAGTAAACGTGCTTCTCCCTGAGCCTTCTGGCTATTAGCTGAGTGTACTGTGAGCCGAAGTCTAAGATGAGTATCTTGCTCTCGTGGATGTCTTTAACGGCCATAACCTCTCCCGATTAGAGTTTCTTCAGAACAAAGTAGAGAAATACCATTGACCCTGTAAATCCGACGATAAATATAACAATAAGCTCTAAGAGTTTCGTATCCACAGTTCTCTCTCTAAAGAGTTTGAGGAGAAATTTTAACCTTTTCGGGAGAGTTTCTCTCTGAACTTCTGAAGGAGCTCCCTCCTCCCGAAAACCTTAATCCGTCGGTAGTTGTAAAACTTTAAGACCATCTGAACGTACTGGCAGGCAAACTCCCCGTCTAAACCGCTGCAGCAGGGAACTATTTTCCTGCCGTTTTTACATTCCTGAGGAAGTGAGTTGAGAAACTTGAGCTTGCCTCCTCTCTTTCCCCGCCTTAACGGGTCTCTCCACTGGCGAACCATGTTTGCCTTACACTCGTGGAGCTCTAAAACTTCTTTCCCGGAAAAGGCAACGTCTATCTCTTTGTCTGAGAGCTTTTTTCTTTTCCTATAAACTTTACACTGATTAACTCTCCTATACCTACCTTTAAAGGTGAAAGGACCAAGCTTTGAAACCAGAACCTCTAAAAGGTCTCCCCTCCTGCGGTCTCCCGAGAGGAAAAATGCTTTAAGGGTTTTCAAAACTCTCTCGGCAGACGAAAAACTTATAAGTCCAAGCTCAACCATATCTTTAACTGCCAGGAAGACCCTTTCAGCCTTAACCTGCAGAGAATCTGTTGGTCTGAAGCTGTTTACAACTTCAAGGAGAAGGGAAAAAGCTTTAGGGTTTTTGGAGAGAGCTCCCAAAAATTCCTCAATCTCCTCCGTTAAGAGTGAAGAGAGCCTCTTTCCATCTCTGCAGCTACAGCTCACGGTGAACTTCCTTTAAAAAGATTCCGGCTTTTAAAAGGTAGACAGGAAGAAATGAGAGGAGCTCCCCCTCCTTTGCCTTTTCAACTCTATTCAGAACTGTCTTCTTCCTCGTTCCCGGCTTTACCTCAACAACAGAGACGTTTACAAACCGCAGGTTGGCAACCTGAAACTGGTCTCCAACCACTGATCCGGAGAGCTCCACGGCAACCTTATACCTGTTTCCACTCCCCTCAAGAACCTCTGAAACCACAGAGAGGTTAAGAGTGCACTCACTAACCCCTTCTATAGAGGGGTCAACAAAAACCTCCTGAAGAACCCATCTGCTTGAAACTTCAGTCATCCATTCCCTCTAAAACTTCAACAAACTCACAGAGGTAGTCTAAAGAGGAGGTGAGCCAAACCTTCAGCTCAATCTCCCTTTCACTCCCGGAATCAAGTGCCCACTGGAGCCTCTGGAAAACCCTGTAAAAAGCGTTGTAAACGGCCTTACGCTTCTTTAAGGAAGCTCCATCAAGTTTTTCAAACTTTTTCCTCAAAACCCTCAGCTTTTTCCAGCCCTTCCTGTCAATAAGCTCAACAAGAGCCCTGTTGGTAATTCTTTTTCTGTCTAAAGAGTCCAGCATTTGTGAGAAAGTTTCCTCAAACAGACAGAACTGCTGTAAAGGTGTGAGGAAATAGAGAGGGGGCACTTTTCTTCTTTTCTTCTCAACCCTTAAAACCAGAACAGCCATGATAAAATTTTATCACTATGGAATACGAAATTTTCATATCAGAAAAACCAGAGGACGGCAGAGAAATAAAGGAAATAAAAGGGTTTCCCGTAATTACTCCCGTTCAGGTTCACGAGGCCAACGTATCCTTTGTAGGTTCCGTTCCGCAAAGACCCCCTGTAGCAGACGGGCTCATAACAGACACAAAGAACCTCTGGATAGGGGTTCTGACAGCAGACTGTCTTCCAGTTTTCCTGATAGGAGAGGGGGTTGCGGGAGTAGTTCACGCTGGATGGAGAGGAACGCTAAAGGGGATAACTTTCAACGCAGTTTCCTACATAAACAGGTTTTCCAGAGTGAAAAAGGCCATTTTAGGAGTGGGAATCTGCGGAAAGTGTTATGAAGTAGGAGAAGACGTTTATAAACTCTTCCCTAATGAGTATAAGAGGTGTTTTCAGGAGATAGGAGGGGGAAAATTCCTGTTTGACTTAAAGAAAGCAAACAAACTACAGTTGAAAGCCGCAGGTGTTCCTGAAATTGAAGACTTAAATCTTTGTTCTTTCTGCAACAACGACAGGTTCTTCTCTTACAGGAAAGAGAAAACGGATAAGCGAACTCTCTCTGCCATAAGGTTAATCTGATGGAGCTCCTTTTAATTTTAGCTCTCTCACTTAAAAAAGGTTATGGTTTTCACAGAATTAAAAAGCTAATTGATGACTACGGTTCATTAAAAGAGGGAATAGAGAGAGAAAAAATAGAGATTTCCCAGGAAGTTAAACTGGCAGAAAAAGAGATAAAAAAGGCCGAGGAATTAGGAGTCAAAATCGTTCCGTTTACGTCTAAAAACTACCCCAAAAAGCTCCTCAACATCTCTCAACCACCTGTAGTTCTCTACATCAGGGGAGAGCTGAAAGAGGAACCGGCAGTTGCAGTTGTAGGCTCAAGGAGGTGTTCCTCATACGGAAGGAGCGTTGCCTTCAGGCTCGGAAAGTTCCTCTCGGAAAACGAAATAACCGTTGTAAGCGGACTTGCGCTGGGAATTGACAGCGCCGCACACAGGGGAGCTCTCTCCGGCGGCGGAAACACTGTGGCGGTTCTTGGGAGCTCCGTTGATATGGTCTACCCCTTTGAAAACAAATCCTTAGCAGAAAGAATAGTAGAGAAAGGTGGAGCTGTTATCTCTGAGTTTCCTCTCGGGACAAAGGCCAGAAAGGAGTTCTTCCCCAGGAGGAACAGAATAGTAAGCGGCCTCTCAGAATGCGTGGTTGTAGTTGAGGCGGCAGAGAAAAGCGGAACTTTTATAACCGTTAACTACGCATTAGAGCAGGGAAAAGAGGTTCTAGCCGTTCCGGGAAGTATAGACTCTCCTTTCAGCAGGGGAACAAACAGGCTGATAAAGGAGGGAGCTCCTCCCTTAACAGACTTCAACGAGATTTTTGAGATAGTTCCACAGCTCAAAAAGGCGAAAACCGAAAGAGAAATTCCTGAGGAACTCAGAGAAGTTTACCAGCTTCTTTTAGAAAAACCTTTAACGGCAGACCAGATTTCACAGATAACAGGAAGAGACCCCCGGAAAATCTCCATTATCCTCACAAAGCTTGAGCTTAAAAACCTTGTAAAACGGGAAGGAGCAACATATATGGCATGTTGAAGGAGAAGATAGTTAAAGAGATAAGAGAAAAAGGCTTCATACCATTTGACAGGTTCGTTGAAATCTGCCTTTACGACCCAGAGTTCGGCTACTACACAAGAAAGAGAACCGGAGCTAACCCTGCAGAAGACTTTGTAACGGCTCCAGAGGTTTCAGAGAGCTTCGGGAAAACTGTTGCAGATTACCTGAAAAGGAGGGCAGAGGAACTCTCCCTGCCTTTAAAAATCCTAGAGCTCGGCGGCGGAAAGGGATTCCTGGCAAAGGATATTGTTGAAACGCTAAATCCTGAGAGCTACACGATCTTAGAGGTAAGGGAAAAACCTGATTGGCTCAAAGGTATAAACTGGGTTAAAAGCCTGAAAGAAGTTGAACCTTTTGAGGGAATTGTTATCTCAAACGAGTTCTTTGATGCATTTCCCTTTAAGAGAATTAAAAATTTGAACGGGGAGCTCCGCGAGGTTGTAGTAAGAGAGAAGAATGGGGAGCTCTACGAGGATGCAGTACCTTTCAGCGGAGAAATTCCCTGTCAGATAGGAGAGGGCGAAGAATACTGCTTTTTTATCGGCTGGGAGGAGTTTTTGAGGGAGCTCTCTGAAAAACTGAAAAGAGGGCTGTTCATAACCTTTGACTACGGCGGAAAGTGCAGAGAAATCTCAGGAAGAAAGAGCTTCAGGGCCTTCAGGAGAAACAGGTTGGTTGAAGACTACTTGAGCTACCCAGGAGAGACAGACCTAACAGCCCTTGTTGACTTTGACTACCTGAGCTCTACCCTTGAAAGAACAGGTTTTACAGTTGAAAAGCTAACTCACCAGAGCTCCTTTCTTCTTGAAAACGGAATTGAAAAAATTTTAGAGCCCGGGGGAGCTCCCCAGGCCTTAATGCTCCTTGTTGACATGGGAAGAAAGTTTAAAGTGCTGGAAGCTACCAGAGCTCGCAGCAGGTAATCGTTTCGTCCCTCTGCGGCCCCGTTGAAACCATTGGAACGGGAATTCCGAGGTAGTCTTCAATGAACCTTATAAAGTTCTGAGCCTCTTTGGGCAGGTCATCCCACCTCTTCACGTGGGTAGTTTCAGTTTTCCATCCAGGCAGAGTTTCGTATATCGGCTTAACACTGGAGAGCTCCTTAGCTGTTGACGGGAACCTATCTATAACCTCGCCGTCAAGCTCGTATCCTACGCAGACCTTTATCTCGTCAAAGGCGTCTAAAACGTCAAGCTTTGTGATGACAACTCCGTCAAGGTCGTTCACCATAACGGAGAACTTAACTGCAAAGAGATCTAACCAGCCGCAGCGCCTCGGCCTTCCCGTTGTTGAGCCGTACTCGTGGCCCCGGGCCCGAAGGAGCTCCCCAACGTTAT
>JALTBO010000098.1:4335-14641 GCA_027075275.1 Desulfurobacteriaceae bacterium | reverse complement strand
CCGTCAAGGTCGTTCACCATAACGGAGAACTTAACTGCAAAGAGATCTAACCAGCCGCAGCGCCTCGGCCTTCCCGTTGTTGAGCCGTACTCGTGGCCCCGGGCCCGAAGGAGCTCCCCAACGTTATCCCTCAGCTCAGTCGGGAACGGACCACCTCCAACCCTTGTTGTGTAGGCCTTGGCTATTCCGTAAACCTTCTCTATCTTCTTCGGGCTTACCCCCGTTCCTGCAGGAATTCCAAGGGCTGAAGAGTTTGAAGATGTAACAAAAGGATAGGTTCCAACGTCTATGTCTAAGAGCGTTGCCTGAGCTCCCTCAAAGAGAACCCTCTCTCCGTTATCAATTGCCCTGTTTAAGAGGGAAACGGTATCACAGACGTAATCTGCAACCTTTTCGTAAACCCTCATTGTGTGGGAGTAAACCTCGTCAAAGTTGAAAGAGACAGGGTAGTTGTAAACGTGCTTAAGGGTAAGCTCCTTCTCCCTCAGGTTCCAGCGGAGCTTCTCCTTAAACGTCTCTTCATCTTTAAGGTCTGCAATCCTTATTCCAACTCTTCCGGCCTTATCCCTATATGCCGGGCCGATTCCCTTAAGGGTCGTTCCTATTGAGCCGTCTCCTTTTAACTTTTCAGATGCTGCATCAAGCTCCTTGTGGTAGGGGAAGATGACGTGGGCCCTCTCGCTGACGAAAATCCTTCCTTCGGGATTTTTCCCAACCCTCCTTATGAACTCAACCTCGTTCCAGAGGGACTCAAGGTCTATCACCATTCCGTTCCCAAGGACGCACTTCTTCCCGTCGTGGAGAATTCCGGAGGGAAGCAGGTGGAGAACATACTTCGTTCCGTTAACAACTACCGTGTGGCCTGCGTTGTTTCCTCCCTGAAACCTTACTATGTAGTCGGCCTTCTCAGAGAGGATGTCAACGATTTTCCCTTTTCCTTCGTCTCCCCACTGGGTTCCAACTATGGCAAGCGTGGCCATTAAACGCCTCCCCTGTTAAGAATTTCAGCTAAACAACCTCTTTTCAGCATCTCAAGGTTCAAAAGGTAAAAACCATCATCAATATACTCCTTAATAACTGACTTTGAATCAAGCCAGCCCTTTCCATCTGTAATCCAAACAAACTCTGCTCCCTGGCTCCTCCAGAATTTGGCCATCTCCCTATATTCCCCTGCCGTAGCCTTTAACTTTGAGCCTGAAGTTGAGTAGAAATTAACTTCTATTAAAAAGAGCCTGTGATTATAGAAAATTGCAAAATCAACTGTTCTGTCTACTTCCCCGGAATCAATAATAATTCCGAAATTCCTCTCTATATCAGAAACTTTTGCTTGCTTCAGAAAAGAGAATCCCATTTCACCTGAAAGGCTTTTTATAAAGAATTCACATATACTCTCCATTAATTTCCCGCCTCTGTTTTTCCGGGCATTTGAGTCAAGACCAACCTCAACTCCCAAAACGTAGTCAGGAACGCTTTTTATTTTTCTTCTGAAAAGCTCTGCAAGACCAGAATCTTCAAAAGCTTCACATATTTTCTGAATATCTTTTCGTGTAAGTTCCTTTTTAGAAAAGTCAAATTCCTCATACTTAAATGTATTTTTATCAATCAGAACTGAAAATTTGGTCTCTCTAACAGCAAGAAGAATCGGTAATGCTTTAACTACTACAGGATACTCTGAAATTAATTTCCTAAGAGATTTTGTCGGGTCTTCTTTTCCTACAACACAGTTAAGTAAGTTCAGTGCAGCTTCCAGTTCCTCTATATTTTTGAACACTTTTTGCCAGTCAACAAAATACTCCCAGCTTCTTATGTGTTCTTTAATGGTTGATAAAAAGAAGTTGTAAACTTCTCCCGGATCAGAAAGATTTAAAGGACATTTAGAACTTCCTCTTTTCAAGTCTTAACCCCTGAAGTTTCTCTAATTCCCGATAAAAGCGGGAGCTCCTTTAGTTCATCCTCTATTCTCGGTATTGCAAGTTCCTTCAGATATTTTTCGGTAAAGTCAATACCAATAAACTTTCTTCCGTAACGAATAGCAACCACGCCAGTAGTTCCGCTACCGCAGAACGGATCGAGAACAACATCTCCAGGATTTGAAGTTAAGAGAATAATTCTTTTAAGGAGTTCCTCCGGCTTTTGAGTAGGGTGTTTCCCATATCTTTTCTCGTGGGGTTTAGGAGTAGGGATTGACCAGACGCTTCTCATCTGTTTGCCAGGTTTCTTTATAAAATCACCGTTCCAGTTTCCCTTTCTGGAAAGCTCATAGTTAAACGTATGTTTTGCTTCTTTGCTCTTTTTAGCCCAGATAAGGGTTTCGTGGCTGGCAGTGAACATCCTACAGCTTAGGTTGGGAGAGGCATTAGGCTTAAACCAGACAATCTCATTAATTATGTGCCAACCCTGTTTCTGAAGTGCAAAGCCGCACATGTATATTGAGTGGTAAGTTCCTGAGATCCAGACCGTTCCATTGGGTTTTAAAACTCGTCTGCACTTTTCTATCCAGGAAAAGTGAAACTCAAAATCTTCGTCAAATCCTTTGCTCCTGTCCCATTCCCCCTTGTTAACGCTAACTCTTCTACCGGCATGACACGTAAAACCATCGTTTGACAGGTTATAAGGCGGATCGGCAAATATCAGATCCACCGATTCGGCAGGCAGCTGATCAAGTATTTCAAGGGCATCTCCCAGATACAGCTTTACAATTTCTTTCTCGTAGTAAGGTCTCATTCAAGCTCCAGATCAGTTTTCTCTATCTCTTTAAAATATCCAGGACAGAGTCAACAATGTTTCCTTCTATTTTGAAAAAGCCCTCTGGAGAGGTAAAGAGGACGTTTTTGGGCTCTTCACTTCTGTTTAGAACGAGAACAAACTCATAGCCCTTTCTGAAGGCAACTTCTACAGAATCTTGGTAGTTCCTTTCAACTATGTCCCGGGCTACTGAATACCCTTTTTTGCGGAGCTCCTTGGCCACCTCATAAGCAAGGTGCTTCTCAGTGCCGAGGTCAATTATGTAGAAATCCTTTTTACCTGAGACTTTTAAGAGCCCTTTTTTCTCAAGGAGCTCCTCCAAAGCATCAACACTCAAAGCTATTCCCGTTGCAGGGAGCTCCCTCCCAAACTTCCCGGCAAGCTGGTCGTATCTTCCGCCCATTCCCAAGGAAAAACCGTAGAGAGGATGGAAAACCTCGTAGGTTATCCCCGTGTGATACTCCATTCCCCTTTTTTCAGAGAGGTCAAATATCACCCTCTCCTCAAAGCCGTAGCTTTTCAAAATACTGTAAACGCTCTTTAGCTCACTTAGAGCTTTTAAAGATCTTTCGTTTTTGAACAGTTCTTCCGCCTTCTCTAAAACGTCCTCTTTCCCGTAGAGCTCTAGAAGTGAAAAGAGCTTCTCTCTCCTCTCTCCGGTTATCCCTTCCTCTTCTGAAAAGAGCTCAATTCCAGAGAAATCCTTGTGTTTAAGTAAATTAAGAAGTTTCTCTCTGTTCTTTACGCCAAGCTCCTCAACAACTCCCTCTAAAAACTCCGTGTGGCCGATGTCTATCTGGAAAGACTTTAAACCTAACTCTTTCATTATGTTTGCAACTACAGAGATGACCTCTGCGTCAGCTTCAACTTCCTTAACTCCAAGGAGCTCCATCCCGAACTGGTAGGTCTCCCTGTCTCCGTCCCTGTCCCTGAACACCTTTCCCATGTAGTAGAAGCGAAAAGGAGGCTCTTCATCCTTGAAAGATGAGGCGACAATCCTTGCAACCTGAGGAGTGAAGTCCGGGCGAACGGCCATAAGTCTCCCTGTGAACCGGTCAACAAGCTTAAAAGCAAACTCCTCAGTGTTCTTATCAACAGCTGTGAAAAGCTCTAAGAACTCAATCGTTGGAGGCCATAGAGGGTCGTAGCCCCACTTCTCAACGACTGCTTTAATCCTCTCAAGGAGCTCCCACCTCCTCTTAACCTCTTCCGGCAGGAGGCTCTTAAAACCCTTTGGAATTTCTGTTAACCTCATCTTTAAAACCCTAAGTGCTTAACTATTTCATCTTTATCTGCAGGGAGTGTTATAGGCTTTACCCCCATAGAGATGGCAGTATCCGGGTCTTTGAGGCCGTGGCCTGTAAGTGTGCAGACGATAACGTCTCCATTCTCAAACATCCCTTTCTCGCGAACGCTCTTTATAACGCCGGCAATTGAGGCGGCAGACGCAGGCTCGCAGAATATCCCCTCAGTTCTGGCAACCAGTTTATAGGCCTCAAGGATTTCTTCATCCGTAACCATGTCTATAAAACCGCCAGACTCGTTAGCTGCGTTTACTGCTCCCTTCCAGCTTGCAGGGTTCCCGATTCTTATCGCAGTTGCAATGGTTTCAGGATTCTTAACAGGGTGGCCTAAAACTATTGGAGCAGCTCCGGCAGCCTGCCAGCCGCACATCTTCGGCTTTGAATCAACCTTTCCGGCCTCGTAGTACTCCTTATAACCCATCCAGTAAGCAGTTATGTTTCCGGCGTTCCCAACGGGAATGTAGTGGTAGTCGGGAGCTCTCCCTAACTGCTCGCAGATTTCAAAGGCTGCAGTTTTCTGCCCCTGGAGCCTGTATGGGTTAATTGAGTTAACAATGGTTATCGGGTATTCAGCTCCAATTTCCCTCACAATCTCAAGGGCGTCGTCAAAGTTCCCCTTTATCTGAACAACCTCAGCGCCGTACATAACCGCCTGAGAGAGCTTCCCAAGGGCTATCTTCCCCTCTGGAATGAGAACAACAGCTTTAAGGCCGGCCTTTGCAGCGTAGGCAGCAGCAGAAGCCGACGTGTTCCCCGTGGAAGCACAGATAACAGCCTTAGCCCCCTCCTCAACGGCCTTAGATACGGCCATCGTCATTCCCCTGTCTTTAAAGGAACCGGTTGGGTTTAAACCCTCAAACTTGAGGTAGAGCTCTATCCCCGGCTTAATCTCTTTTGCAAGGTTGTCTGCCTTTATTAGGGGAGTGTTTCCCTCTAAAAGGGTTATTACAGGAGTCTTATCTGAAACCGGGAGGAACTCCCTGAACTCCTCTATTACGCCTCTCCACCTTTCCATTAAAATACCTCCGGAAAAACAGTTAAAATACGGAGTAGGAATTATACTTCCTGCTTTTTAACGGATACGGAGGAGTGATGTTTGAGGGAATCTACGTTGCAATCCCCACCCCCTTTAAAAACGGAAAGGTTGACACTGAAGCCCTTAAGAATCACGTTGAGTTTCTCATTGAAAACGGCGTTGACGGAATCGTCCCCTGCGGAACAACGGGAGAAAGTGCAACCCTCTCCTATGAGGAACATGAAGAGGTTATAGCCTTAACAATTGAACAGGCGAAGGGAAGAGTAAAGGTAATTGCCGGAACGGGCTCAAACTCAACGGCAGAAGCCGTAAGGCTTACAAAGTTCGCAGAAGAGGTTAAGGCAGACGGAGCTCTCCTCATAACCCCCTACTACAACAAGCCAAACCAGGAGGGACTCTACCGCCACTTTAAGGCCGTTGCAGAGGCAGTCTCAATACCGATAGTCCTCTACAACGTTCCAGGCAGAACCGGTGTAAACATGCTTCCTGAAACAGTTGCAAGGCTCGCTGAGATTGACAACATAGTGGCAATAAAAGAAGCAACGGGAAGCACAAACGTTGCAACGGAAATCATCAACCTCTGCGGCGACAAGATGGAAGTCCTCTCAGGAGACGACCTTACGTTCTTTCCCCTTCTATCAGTTGGAGCAAAGGGCGTAATCTCTGTTACTGCAAACGTTGTTCCAGAGAAGATGGTTGAGATGTATAAATCCTTCACCTCCGGAGACTTTAAAAGGGCATCTGAAATTCACAGGGAAATCTACCCACTCTCAAAAGTCCTCTTTATAGACACAAACCCTATACCGGTTAAAACCGCCCTTTCTATGATGAGAAGAATGGAAAAGGAGTTCAGACTCCCTCTGTGCCCAACAACACCTGAAAAAGAGGCTGTAATTGAGAAAACCTTAAAAGAGTTCGGAGTTCTGTAATGCACTTAGGTTTAGACTACAAAGATTTAGAAAGGCTTTTAGACTACTTTGAGATAAGGGAAAAAGACATAAAGAACCTCCGGTTTTTAGGAAACATCCTCCTTCCCTACAAGGAGGAGTTCGCCAACGCCTTCTATGACAACTTAATGAAGTTTGAGGATATAAAGGAATATATCCCAGAAAGCAAACTTCAGAGGTTAAAACAGACAATAAAAATATGGTATGAGAAACTATTTTCTGGAAAATACGATTCTGAATACCTCCTCTACTTGCTGAAAATTGCAAAAGTCCACGTTGAAGAGGGAATTCCTCCCCACTACATCATTGTTGCAATGAACTTTGTTAGCCGTTTCTGTAGCCGAAGAATAGCTCAATTTTTTGCAGATAAGGCAAAAGTTTTTCTTGAAGAGATAAAGAGAGAGCAGGAAAAGGTGTGTGATCCATCAAAAATGGAAATAGTAGAGGGTTTTGTTCTTGATGAAGTGTTTGAAAGGTTTGAAGATCTGAACAGATCCTTAAGGAAGATTCTGGCACTGAACGAAGACGTTTTAATTTCGTACTACGTTGATGCGGAGCTCCGCACCTTCTTTGAAGCAGGAAAGGTAGAGAGAGCAGCAATTAGACTCAGCAAAAAGTTTGCCGTATTTATGGACATCGCAATCCTTTTAGGCCTTATGGCCCTTGCCGTTTTCGTTATTTTCCTCTTCGGAATGGACGTTATCCACTTCTTCCACGGAGACCTTGCCCACAGCCTGATAGCTGCGATGGGCGACCTCTTAATTCTCTGGACGGTATTGGAGCTCCTCAACAGCGAAATCAAGTTTATGCTGGGCGGAGAGCTTGCAGTATCGGCTTTTGTCAGCGTTGCGCTGGCTGCAACAATCAGGGAAGCCCTGGTTGTTTCACTTGAACACGGAAAGCCGATAGAGTTCAAGTTAGGGATTGGAGCTCTCATCCTTATCCTTGGCATCGTTTACGGAATCGTTAAGTGGTTTGAGATAAAACAGAGGAAAAAGCTCAGTTAGGAGTAGAAAATGGTAAAGCTTGCAGTAACAGGTGCAGCAGGAAGAATGGGAAGCTTGATAGGGAAGTTGGCCCTTGAGGATAAAGAATTCAAACTGGTTGGAGTTACAGAAAGACCAGACTCAGAGCTGATAGGGAAAGAGTTCGCTACTGGAGTAAAGTTTTACCCGTCAATCTCTGAAATTCCAGAAAGGCCAGACGTTGTAATTGACTTCACAACACCTGAGGCCACAGAGAAGCTTCTTAAAGAGGCTAAAGAGCTTGGAGTAGCCTTAGTCATCGGAACAACGGGCTTTACAGAGGAGCAGAAAAAACTGATAGAGGAGACGGCAAAGTCTGTTCCTATAGTCTTTTCCCCAAACATGAGCCTTGGAGTTAACCTACTCTTTAAACTGGTTTCAGAGGCGGCAAAAGCCCTGAAAGATAAAGGATACGACGTTGAGATATTTGAGATCCATCACAGGTTTAAAAAGGACGCTCCATCTGGAACGGCAGCAAAACTTGCAGAGATAGTTGCAGAAAACTTAGGAGTTGACCTTGAGAAGTCTGCCGTTTACGGAAGAAAGGGAATGGTAGGAGAGAGGAAGCCAGACGAGATAGGTATTCTATCTGCAAGGATGGGAGACGTTGTAGGAGACCACACGGTCTACTTTGCAACCCTCGGAGAGAGGTTGGAGCTTACCCATAGAGCAACGAGCAGGGAGACATTTGCAAGGGGAGCTCTCACAGCCGCGAAGTGGGTAGCAGATAAGGAGCCCGGTCTCTACACGATGTTTGATGTTCTGGGAATATAAATGAAAGAGGCTCTCAAAGAGGAAGTCGGCGTCTGGAAAGAGAACTTAAAAGCTGTTGTATACCTGTTCGTCATTGCATAACAGGAACTGCTGCAAGAGCAGTAAAAGTCGGAGTGGTTGATGAGTGGGTTATTTCAGGCGTTGTTGTGGCATACCTTTTACTAATAGGTTATATACTGGTATGGCTTCAGATAAAAAAGCTCATTAACCGCTTGAAAGAGGCTGAAAAGTGAAAGAGGTTATTTTCGCCATTTTTCTCATTCTTCCTTTTATTCTGGCAATACTATTTGCATACTTCAATGACCCGCTTGCAGAGAAGTAAGGAGGAGCTGTGTTTGAGGTAATTCCAGCAGTTGATATAAAGGGTGGCAAGTGTGTAAGGCTCTACCAGGGAAGGGCTGACCAGGAAAAGGTTTACTACGAGAACCCTGTTGAAGTGGCAAAGATGTGGGAGGAGATGGGAGCTCCCCGCCTCCACGTTGTTGACCTTGACGGAGCCTTTGAGGGAGTTCCCAAAAACTTGCCAATTGTTAAGGAGATTGTTGAGGAGCTCTCCATTCCCGTCCAGTTCGGCGGCGGCGTAAGAACAATGAAAGCTTTAGAAGAGCTCTTTAAGGCCGGAGTTGACAGGGTAATCCTCGGAACGGTTGTAGTTGAGGAGCCAGAGCTCTTTAAAGAGATGGTAAAGGCTTTTCCCGGGAAATTAGTTGTTGGAATAGACGCCAAAAACGGAATAGCGACAACAAAGGGCTGGACTGAGGTTTCCGGTATTCCTGCCGTTGAGCTTGCAAAGAGAAGCGACGACCTGGATATTTGGGGATTCGTCTACACAGACATCTCAAGGGACGGAACTCTAACAAGTCCAAACTTCAAAGAGGTTGAAAGGTTCGCCTCTGCCGTTTCTCACCCTGTAATTGCTTCCGGCGGTGTTGCAAGGGTAGAGGATTTAGTAAAACTCTCGCAAATTGAAAACGTTGCCGGAGCGATTGTCGGAAAAGCTCTCTACGAGGGAACAGTTAACCTGAAAAAGGCACTGGAGCTCCTCAAACCTTGAAGCTGAAACTCAACAGGGCTCTAAAAGAGATAGAGGGAAACAGATTCTTCAAAGTTCTTGAAAACGGAGACCTCGTTAAAATCTCCTACAGGTTCAACGCTCCATCAGTTTTTGACATGCCGGTTAAGAGGGAGCTCCGTGGAATCACCTTCAGCCGAAAAACGGAAGAAGTTGTCTCCCGGCCGTTCCACAAGTTCTTCAACGTAGGAGAGCACGGAGAAACAGAAGAAGAAAAACTTTCAAACAGGGAACTCATAGCCCGCGAAAAGCTTGACGGAACAATGCTCCATCCAGTTCTCTTAAACGGAGAGGTTAAACTTTTAACCCAGAAAGCCTTTTCAAACCCTCAAACGGAAAAGGGAGAGGAAATCCTCAGGAAAAATGAAAGACTCTATAGGGCGGTAAAAGAGCTTCTGCAGAGAGGCTACACTCCCATATTTGAGCTTATCTCTCCAGATTTTCAGTTAGTAATTCCATACGACAAAGAAGAGCTGATACTGACAGAGCTCCGTGAAAACAGAACGGGGAAATACCTGTTGGAAGAAAGAGAAAATGAGCTGAAAGAGCTTGGTTTCAAAACTCCGCCAAAACTCACGGGAAAATTTGAAGATTTGAAAAGAAAAATAGAAGATGCAGAGATGGTAGAGGGATACGTCCTTAAAGACCTTTCAGTAGAAAAGCCTTTTCCGCTCTTTGCAAAACTAAAATCTCCCTGGTATCGCAGACACCACTACGCATTTACCTATCTTCACAACATACCAGACCACAAGCTCTTTAACCTGTTTCTACAGGGAAAGTCAGACGACATCTTCTCTGCCGTTCTAAACAGGGAGCTCCGCCGGAAAAAACAGAAAAGGCTTGAAAAATTAGTCTCCCTCTATAGAACTCTCATTGAAACAGCCGAAAAACTCTCTGCCTTTTACGGAAAACCGGAGTTTGAAACCAGAGTGAAAGAGGAAATTGAGAGAATAAAGAGGAAACACTCCAGGGATTTTTCTCAGCTAAACATCAGAGAAGATTACATAAGAGAGGCAGCAAGAATAGCAAAAAAGAGAGGGAGATTTGAGAACTTCCTTGGAACAAAACTCTATACAATGCTCAAAGCAGGAGAGGTAAATCTTAACAGTAGCTTAACAGAAAGAGGTTGAACTTAAAAGAAAAAGGAACAAAAATAGAGGAGAACCATTTTCGGAGTTTCCGTTGGTTCTATATCCAACTCTGGTTCTTGATAAGACCTACCTGCCGGTCTCTATCTTCTCCCACAAAAAGGCGTTTCTGTTGGAGCTCCTTAACAAGTGCGAAGTTTTAGAGCACTATAAAACCATTTCACTCCACTCACCAAGTAGAGACTACCCTGCACCCCTCGTTATCAGGATTCCCGTTCTTATTCGCCACTGGGAGAGCTCCCCAACCCGCAGAGC
>JALTBO010000098.1:0-4235 GCA_027075275.1 Desulfurobacteriaceae bacterium | reverse complement strand
CCTCTGTAGGGAACCATTCCTTCAATTCCTTCAGGAACTAACTTCTTCTCCTCAACGTCAGACTGGAAGTATCTGTCTTTACTTCCCTTCTTCATAGCTCCTAAAGAGCCCATTCCTCTGTAGACTTTGTAACTCCTTCCCTGGTAGAGAATAACCTCTCCCGGAGCCTCCTTTGTTCCTGCAAAGAGGCTTCCAATCATCACAACCCTTGCACCGGCACCGATTGCCTTTGCGATATCTCCAGAGAACTTTATGCCGCCGTCGGCAATGATTGAGATGTCGTATTTATCGGCAACCTCTGCACACTGAGCAACTGCCGTTAGCTGTGGAACCCCAACTCCTGCAACAATTCTCGTTGTGCAGATAGAACCGGGGCCAATTCCCACCTTAACGGCATCTGCTCCGGCCTTTATTAGGGCTTCTGTAGCCTCTGGGGTTGCTACATTTCCGGCAATTACATCAACATCGGGGAAAAGGCCTTTTAACTTCTCAACAGTTTCAAGAACACCCTTGGAGTGGCCGTGGGCTGTGTCAACAACGATAACGTCTGCTCCGGCTTCTATTAGTGCCTCAGCTCTTCTAATTGCCTCAGGACCAACTCCGATTGCAGCTCCAACCCTGAGTCTCCCAAGCTCATCCTTGCAGGCGTTGGGATATTTCTCCCTTTTCTCAATGTCCTTTATTGTGATAAGCCCTTTCAGGTAGCCGTTCTCGTCAACTACGGGAAGTTTCTCAATTTTGTGCTTGTGGAGAATCTCTTTCGCCTCTTCTAAAGTTGTTCCAACGGGAACCGTTATCAGGTTCTCTTTGGTCATTACTTCTGAAATCTTCTTGTTGAAGTCTTTAACAAACCTGATATCCCTGTTAGTTATTATCCCAAGGAGCTTTCCAGACTCATCAACAACGGGAAGGCCTGAAATTTTGTACTTCCTCATTAAAGCTTCAGCTTCAGATATTGTCTGGTTGGGAGAAACTGTTACAGGCTTAACAATCATGCCGCTCTCAGATCTTTTAACTCTGTCAACTTCTTCTGCCTGTTCCTCTATAGACATGTTCTTGTGAATTATCCCGATGCCTCCCTCACGGGCTATTGCTATGGCAAGCTCGGCCTCTGTAACTGTGTCCATTGCGGCGCTCATTATTGGAATGTTTAGGGTGATCTTCTTTGTCAGCTTTGTCCTTACATCTACCTGAGTTGGCAGGACTTCAGAGTAGTTTGGAACTAAGAGAACGTCGTCAAACGTAAGGGCTTCCTTAACCTCTCTGCCGAGCATATTTTCCTCCTTGAAAACTTTAGGGAATTATAGTTTTGCTGGTAGAATTGGGCAAGTAGGAGGTGGATTTTGTCTGAGAAGAAGCTCTGGGGCGGCCGGTTTAAAGAGAGAACGAACGAGTTAGTTGAGGAGTTTACTGAGTCTGTTTCCTACGACAAAAGGCTTGCTCCTTTTGACATAGCAGGAAGCGTTGCCCACGTGAAGATGCTTGAAAAACAGGGGATCCTGAAGCCAGAAGAAGCTCAGAAGATAATTGAAGGGCTAAACCAGGTTCTCAAAGAGATTGAGGAAGGGCGTTTTCAGTGGAAAAGGGAGCTTGAAGATGTCCACATGAACGTTGAGAAGAGGCTGACAGAAATTGTTGGCCCGGTTGGAGGGAAGCTCCATACAGGAAGGTCAAGAAACGACCAGGTAGCAACAGACGTTAGGCTCTACGTAAGAAAAGAGATTGAGGAGATTTTAGATCTCTTAAAAGCTATCCGCAGGGCTTTCTGGAAACAGGCAAAGGAAAACTTAGACGTTGTTATGCCGGGATATACCCACCTCCAGATAGCCCAGCCGGTTCTCTATTCCCACCACATGCTGGCCTACTACCAGATGTTTAAAAGGGACGAGGAGAGGTTTAAAGATACCCTGAAGAGAGTAAACGTTTCACCTTTAGGCTCCGCAGCACTTGCAGGGACAAGTTATCCGCTTGACAGGGAGTTTACTGCCAAGCTCCTCGGTTTTGATGGAGTAACCCGAAACAGTATGGACGCAGTAAGCGACAGGGATTTCGTAGCTGAAATGATTTTCAACTGCGCAATGGTTATGATGCACCTCTCAAGGCTCTCTGAGGAGCTTGTTCTGTGGTCAACGGAGGAGTTTGGGTTTGTAGAGCTCCCCGACGCTTTCTGCACCGGAAGCTCAATAATGCCCCAGAAGAAAAACCCCGACGTTTCAGAGCTCACAAGGGGTAAAACTGGGAGGGTTTACGGAGACCTGGTCGCAATTCTCACTGTTCTCAAAGGGCTTCCTCTCACATACAACAGAGACCTCCAGGAAGACAAAGAGCCCCTCTTTGACGCAATAGATACGGTAAAACTCTCCCTCAAAGTCAACACGCTGATTGTTGAGGGAATGAAGCCCAGAAAGGAGAGGATGAGAGAGCAAGCAAAGAAAGGCTTTTCCTTAGCAACAGACGTTGCAGACTACCTTGCCAAGAAAGGTGTTCCGTTCAGAGAAGCCCACAGGATTGTCGGAGAGCTTGTTGCTTACTGCTTAGACAAAGGAAAAAGCCTTGAAGACCTCTCTTTAAATGAGTTCAGACAGTTCTCAGACAAGTTTGATAAAGACGTTTTAGACCTTATGAGCGTTGAAGGTTCCATAAACAGCAGAAACATAATTGGCGGAACGGCAAGAGAGCAGGTAGAGAAGGAGATAGAGCGAATTAGAGAGGAAGAAGGCTTTGAGTAAGAAGCAGGCGTGGTTTAAGCTTGCAAAATATGATCTTGAAACTGCTAAAGCTATGTATGAGACGGGTAGATTTAGATACGTTCCGTTTATGTGCCAGCAGACTATAGAGAATAAAGGTTTAATCGCTGAAAATTCATTTCCTCCGCGTATTCATGACCTCGTAAGGTTAGCAGAACTTGCAAAATTAGAGTTTAAAGAGGAAGAACTTTTAATGCTGGAAAAACTTTCCTCCCTATATCTTCGTATTAGATATTTTCCAGACGAGGAGATATCCCGTTACAGTGCTGAGAAATTTTTAACGTTTACGGAGGATTTGTGTCACAGGTTCTTAAAAGAAATAAAGTGGTAGATTTAACAAAAACGTTTGCCAGAAAATTGATAGAGTCTGGCTTTATACCGATTAAAGAGATTTACCTATACGGCTCTTACGCTCACGGAACCCCCGATGAATGGAGCGATATTGACATAGCAGTTATCACAGATAGGAACCTTAATTTTGAAAGTTTGATTGAGATTGAAGCAAAAGTAAGAATGTTTGCCAGAAAAATAGATAGCAGGATAGAACCGTTAATCTTCACCCCATCTGATGAGCTTGGATTTGTTGAATCAGAGGTTAAAAAAGGTATTAGAATCTACCCGGAGGTTTGAAATGATAAGGTTTGAGCCCTCCTTTTTTTTAGAGAGGAACAGGGATATAGATGAGGTTACGCTTAGGGCAATAGCGAGGGAAGTCAGGAAAGACATTCTGAAGATGACCTCTGAAGCTCAGTCCGGACACCCAGGCGGAGCGATGTCTGCAGCCGATATCATAGTTACTCTTTACTACTACAAAATGAGACACAACCCTGAAAATCCTAAATGGGAAAAGAGAGACAGGTTCGTCCTCTCTAAAGGGCACGTCTGCCCCGCCCTCTACTCAGTCCTTGCAAGAACTGGCTACTTTCCATTAGAAAAGCTCCACGAGTTTAGAAAAATAGACGGAGATTTACAGGGACACCCGGACATGCACAAAACACCGGGTATAGAGATAAGCACAGGCTCTTTAGGCCACGGAATCGGAGCAGCTGTTGGAATGGCCTTAGGGCTGAAGCTTGATAAAAGCGACAGCAGGGTTTACTGCATGATTGGAGACGGAGAGGCACAGGAGGGAAGCGTATGGGAGGCAAGCATGGCAGCCTCCCACTACAATCTTGACAACCTTGTCGTAATTCTTGACAACAACAACCTCCAGATAGACGGCCCTGTTGACGATGTAATGTCTATCTACCCGGCAGTTGAGAAGTGGAAAGCCTTCGGCTGGCACGTTGTTGAGATAAACGGCCACGACTTTAAAGAGATAAAGGCAGCTTTAGACGAGGCAGACAGTGTTAAGTTCAAGCCAACGATGATAGTTGCAAAAACCGTTAAGGGTAAAGGCGTTTCGTTTATGGAGAACAGGGCAGAGTGGCACGGAAAGGCTCTCCCGCCGGATCTACTGAAGGAGGCTTTAAAAGAGCTGGGAGAGAT
>JALTBO010000097.1 GCA_027075275.1 Desulfurobacteriaceae bacterium | reverse complement strand
TCCTGGGGAAGTCTTTTCTCGGCAATGTCTAAACCGCTTAAAACTTTTATACGGGCAACAACGGCATCTTTTATCTCAGGAGAATATTTCGCAACAACCCTCAAAACGCCGTCTACACGGTAGCGGACACGGAGCTCCTTCTCAAAGGGCTCTATGTGAATATCGCTGGCCCCCTTCTGAATTGCTTCAAGGATTACAGCGTTTACAAGTTTTACTATTGGAGCTTGAGAGGCTAAGCTCTTAAGGTCATCAAGGCTGATAACCTGTGAAGTGATTGAAACTGTCTCTAAACCTTCAGCCTCAGATGCAACCTTTTCCTTCTCAAGTTCCGATTTTAAACGGGAGAAGAATTCTTCCTCAGCCTTTCCGTAAACCTCTATCAGCTTTTCTCTTATTCTAAAGGGAAGGGCTACATAAGGTTGAACTTTAAAACCCGTTGTAAACCTTATTCTCTCTCTTATCTGAATATCTGAAGGGTCGGCCATTGCAAGCTTTAGAACAGGCCCTTTTTTATCAAAGGGAAGAACTAAGAATTTTTCGGCAGTTACCCTTGGAACTATCTTAACAATATCCGCAGGTATCTCTACTTTCCTCAGATCTACTGCAGGAAAGTTGTAAAACTCAGACAAGAGAGAAAGGAGTTTATCTTCTGTAACAACCTTCTTCTCTATTAAGGTCTTTTCCCAATCGGGGCCTTTAAGAAGCTGGGGAGGAACCCCCAGCCTTTCAGAGATAAACTCTTTTAGCTTTGCCTCATCGGCCTTTTGCATTACTTTTATTACCCTCCTTTAACGGCAGCTGCCAATTTGTGGAGGAGCTCCGCCGGACTCTTAATAGGGAATTCTATCTTATCAACGAGTTCTTCAGCTGCAATTTCTTTAACTTTAATTCCTTTAAGCCTCTCCTTGAGCTCCCCTTTCTTAGACTCATCAACAGGGAAGTCCATGCCTTTAATGGCCTTAAGAACATAAACCGGCCATACAAGGCCTATATCGGGGCAGGTTGCAGCCGGCTGGCCAGACTCTGCAGCTTCCATAGGCTTTTTAATGTATTCCTCACACAGATAGGCGACGAAGGAAACGTAATCGTTCCCTTTCTTAACCTCCTCGTAGGCTTTTTTAGCAAGTCCACCTGCAGTGTGAACTTTAACTTCTCCGCTCTCAAGCTCACCTTTAAGTTTCATCATCACAAGCTCAGGGTCTGCAGAGAGCATGTTCCTGACAGTCTGCTTTGTAAGCCCGAGGAACTCAGCAATCTCATCGTCAGTCTTCATAGCCTCATACTTGAGAACAACTGCGTAAGAAGCTTCCATAAGGCTTGGAACCCAGGTTAAGTTACGATACTCAAAGAGAGCTCTCGGACCACCTATCAGCTCTATAGCTTTAAGGAAAACCCTTAAAGCGAGAGCATCGTAATCAACCTCTTTCGGTTTTACTTCTACTACCATCACTCCCTCCTTCAAATGATTTTTCACATTTTTTAAATTATATTCTGTCCAAAAGTAAATTGTTAGAATTGGGCAAACTGAAAGGGGAAAAAGAGAATGGACAGGAGAGCTCTCCTAAAATCACTGCTACTCGGCAGCCTGTTTACAGAACTTGCCGACGAAGCAGAAGCCAAAAGGCATCCCGTTATATTGCGAATCCGCTACTCCTCAACAGAGGCAAGAACAAGAATTGTTTTTGACTGCACCCATACTGTTCCAAGGAAAAGCATAAAGGAAAATTTCAAAAGAAATACTCTCTGGCTTGATCTTCACGGAGTTGGAGCTGTAAGGAAATTAAGAAAACGCCTTAAGAGTCCTCTGGTTAAAGAGGTTGAGGTTATCCCTATAAACTACAGGCGAACAAAAGTAAAAATAGTTTTCAAAGAACCACACAAATTCAGGATATTTGGCCTCAAAAGCTGTGGAAGAAGACCCTTCAGAATCGTTATTGACGTTTTTCCTGAATTTGTAACTACAGAGTGTAAGGTAAGAAAGACTCCTCAAAGGGTTGTTGTCATAGACCCAGGGCACGGTGGAAAAGACCCGGGAGCTGTATGGCCTGTTAGGTCAAAACACCCAAGAATTGAGGAGAAGTGGATAACTCTCTCCATAGGACTGAAGGTTAGAAAATACCTGAAAAGGAATCCGGACATAAAAGTTGTAATGACAAGAACAAGAGACGTTTACGTTCCGCTCATTAAAAGGGCAGAAATTGCCGCTAAATCGTGCGCAGATGCTTTTGTAAGCATCCACGCAGACTCTATGCCCAACTACCCTCAGTGGAGCGGAGTTACAGTTTTTAAAGCATCTCCAAGTCTCTTTGCAAAGGCCGAACACACGGCAAAGGCCGTTGCAAAGAACGTTAAACTCTGCAGCGATGTTATGTGCTGGAGCATAAGCCCTCTACTCATAAACCTTGCAACTACCGTAACGTTTGCGGAGAGCTCCAAGCTTGCAGAGGCAATAGTCCAGAGTTTAAAAGCCCACGTAAACGACGAACTTGTTAACGGAATAAAGGATATGTACAGAAACATTTTGGTCCTTAAAACTCCGGGAAGGCCGGCAGTTCTCATAGAGAGCGGTTTTATGACAAACCCTCTGGATAGGAAAAGACTCGTTAAAGACTGGTATCAGGAGGAGATAGCAAAGGGAATCGCTCAGGGGATTGAACGATACATAGAGTCTCTCAACACTGTTGCAATGGTAGAGGAGTAATATGGCGGTTTTTCACTTTAAGGGAAAGAGTTTAAAGGGGGAGCTCCGAACCCCCAGCGACAAGTCAATCTCCCACAGGGCAGTAATGCTGGGAAGCATAAACAGAGGCGAGGTTGTTGTAAGGGAATTCTTACGGTCTGAGGACTGTTTAAACACACTGAAGGCCTTTTTAGAGTTAGGAGCTGAAATTGACGACAGGGGAAGTGAGATAGTAATAAAGGGAAAAGGGAAACGCTCACTTAAAGAGCCCTTCAACGTTATAGACCTTGGGAACTCCGGAACTTCTATAAGGTTAATAAGCGGAATCCTCTCAGGCCAGCCCTTCTACTCTGTTTTAACGGGAGACCGGTATTTAAGGCGAAGGCCTATGGACAGGATTGCCATACCTCTTAGGGAGATGGGAGCTCTCATACTTGGGAGAGAGAACGGTAAATACCCGCCCCTTACGGTTGTTGGAAAAGAGAAACTGAAAGGGATTGACTATAAAAGCCCTAAGGCCTCTGCTCAGGTTAAGTCTGCGATTCTACTGGCAGGACTCTTTACAGATGAGCCGGTTTCTGTTACTGAACCTGCAAAGAGCAGAGACCACACAGAGAGGATGCTTAAAGCCTTTGGAGTTGATGTTGAGGTTGAAGATTTAACTGTGAGATTAGGGAGAAACAGAGAACTCAGCAGAGACCTTGATATAACTGTTCCTGCAGACATCTCATCTGCAGCATTCTTCATGGTTGGAGCGGCGATAACTCCGGGTTCAGATGTTGTTCTAAAAGAGGTAATCCTTAACCCTACAAGGACGGGTATTTTAAAAGTCTTTGACAGAATGGGAGTCAGATACGAGATATTCAACATAAGGGAAACCTCAGGAGAGGAAGTTGGAGACGTTGCTGTTTCATACTCCCCAGATCTTAAAGCTACTGAGATTAAGGGAGACGAAATTCCAACTCTAATTGATGAGCTTCCAGTTATAGCCCTCCTTGCAACTCAGGCTGAGGGGGAAACAGTTATAAGAGATGCGGCAGAGCTCCGGGTCAAAGAGAGCGATAGGATTAAATCAACCGTTGAGAACCTGAAATCTATAGGAGCAGATGCAGAGGAGCTCCCCGATGGAATGGTAATAAGAGGAAAAGTCAAATTAAAGGGCGGAAAGGTTAACTCATACGGAGATCACAGAATAGCGATGACGTTTACCGTTGCTTCTCTAATAACCAAAAACCCCGTTGAAGTAGATGATACCGAGTGCGTTTCAACCTCTTATCCGGGGTTCTTCAAAGACCTTGAAAGGCTCTTGACTTGAGAGTTGACAGGAACGTTCTTCTATTTGGGCTTGCAAGTTTTATAAACGACGTCTCAAGTGAGCTCATCTCTGCCGTTCTCCCCCTTTTTATCTCCCAATTAGGAGGGGGAGGAGTTGCCCTTGGTATGGTAAGCGGGCTGAGGGAGCTCCTCTCAAACCTCCTTAAACCTCTATCGGGCTACCTGTCAGACAGGTTTGAGAGAAAAAAGTTCCTGATAGTTTTGGGCTACCTCACTTCAGCTATCTTTAAGCTCCTGATAGGCTTTTCAAAAAACGTTGGCCACGTAGTTCTCAGCTCAACCCTTGAGAGGGTTGGAAAAGGTTTAAGAACAGCACCGAGGGACGCTCTCATCTCCCTCTCAAAGGGAAAGAGCGGGAAAAAGTTTGGAATCCACAGGAGTATGGACACGGCGGGAGCTCTCACAGGAGTTCTCCTTGCAAATCTTTTAATCTACACAGGCTTTTCAAACAGAACGGCTATACTCATCGGAGGAGCTACAGCTTTCCTTAGCCTTGTTCCGGTTCTACTTGTTGAGGAACCAAAAACAGACAGAGAAAACTGTGGAGAGGAGAAAGAAGCTGAAGAAAGATTCAGCAGGAATTTCTTGAAAACTCTGTTAGTCTTAACCCTCTACTCGGCGGGAGCTCTCAGCTTTATGTTTCTCATCTTCGTTGCAGGGAAAGAGACATCGGAGAAGACGGCACTGCTCCTCTACCTCCTCCTGAACGTTGCCTACCTCTTTACTTCTCTCCCTGCCGGGAGCTTATCAGACAGCCTGGGAAAGGAAAAAGTCCTTTCCGCAGGATACTTCACCGCCGGACTGTCACTACTGCTCCTTTCTTTCCACAAAAGTATCCTACTTCTAACTCTATCTTTCGTCCTATACGGAGTTTCACTGGGAGTTTCAGATACAGTTCAGAGAGCTCTCATTGGAGAAATAACGGGAAAGAGGAAGAGGGGAACGGCTTACGGCCTGTTTCACGGAATAACAGGAGCGGGAGCTCTCATAGGAAACCTTACGGCCGGCTT
>JALTBO010000096.1 GCA_027075275.1 Desulfurobacteriaceae bacterium | reverse complement strand
AGGACTGCTGCTCCCCTGCCGGCTCTTCAACAAGCTGAACGTCTTTTATGATGCCTTTTGACTTGAGGAGCTCCACAACCTCTTTTCCAAATGAAACAGGTCTTCCCTGAGGATCTATGAAGATGTGCTGGGTAAATCCAACTGCCAGAACAACGTCGTCTCTTAAAACTCTGTAGTCAAACCTGATTCCCCTGGTTCCTATGTTCGTTATTGCAGTTTCAAGGGTTATGAGGTCGTCGTAAACAACAGGAGCGACGTACCTGCAGGCGGCCTCTACAACGGGCATGAGGATTTGTTTCTGCTGGAGTATCTGTCTGTATTCAATTCCTAAGGCCCTGAAGAGCTCTGTTCTTCCTCTTTCAAAGAGCTCAAAGAACCTTGAGTAATACATAACGCCGTAGGCATCTACTTCTGCCATTGAAACCCTGTATGGCATACTTCCAACTATTACCTGGGGTTGCTCCTGATTCTGTCCCTCCTTTTTCTCTTCAGCCATTATTTCCCTCCGTAGTATTCCTGAAGTGGTTTAACGTCTAAATTAGCTCTCCTCATGGACTCTATTGCCATAACGGCAGCCTGAGCCCCGCGGACCGTTGTGTAGTAGGGTATCTTGTAGTTAACGGCCAAACGCCTTATGCTGTAGGCATCCTTTTTAGACTTTGTTCCTGTTGGAGTATTGATTATGAGGCATATTTCTCCATTCTTGATAAGGTCTCCGATGTTTGGCCTTCTCCCCTCCTGAATTTTGTAAACAAGCTCAACGGGAACTCCTTTCTCCTTTAAGAACTTATACGTTCCCTCGGTAGAAACTATTTTAAAGCCCATATCGGCAAGCTTCTTAGCAATTCCAAAAATTTTGGGCTTGTCTTTGTCTTTAACGCTTATGAAAACCTTACCGCAGGAAGGGTCTAAAGGAAGCCTTGAGCCGGCTGCCAATTGTGCCTTGTAGAAGGCTATTCCCAAATCTTTATCTATTCCCATAACCTCGCCGGTTGACTTCATCTCCGGGCCTAAAACCGGGTCAACTTCCGGGAACCGGTCAAAGGGAAATACTGCCTCCTTAACGGAGTAGTATTCTGGCTCTACCTCTTTAACGCCAAGCTCTCTGAGTTTTTTACCCATTGCAACTTTTGTTGCTATTTTTGCAAGTGGAATTCCTGTCGCTTTGCTGACGAAAGGAACCGTTCTTGAAGCCCTGGGGTTAACCTCAATAATGTAGATTTCGCTGTCTTTAACGGCAAACTGGATGTTTATGAGGCCTTTTACGTTCAGCTCAAGGGCGATTTTCCTGGTTATCTCTTTAATTTTCCCAACTATCTCTTTGGGAACTGAGAAGGTTGGAAGAACACAGGCGCTGTCTCCCGAATGAATTCCTGCCTCTTCTATGTGCTCCATAACACCGCCGATTATTACATCTTCTCCATCTGCAACGGCATCAACGTCAAACTCAACGGCGTCTTCAAGGAACTTGTCTATGAGGACGGGCTTTTCCTCTGAAACTTCAACGGCCTCTGCCATGTACTGGCGGAGCTCCTCCATTGAGTAGACAATCCTCATAGCCCTTCCGCCTAAAACGTATGAAGGCCTCATGAGAACGGGAAAGCCAATCTCCTCGGCAATTTTCTCGGCCTCTTCTAAAGAGCGGGCAATTCCGGAAGGTGGCTGTTTCAGGTTGAGTTTCTGAAGGAGCTCCCTGAACCTCTCCCTGTCTTCCGCTATGTCAATACTCTCAGATGAGGTTCCAAGTATTTTTACTCCAGCCTTCTCTAAGGGAACAGAGAGTTTCAGAGGAGTCTGACCTCCAAACTGGACGACAACGCCTAAAGGCTTCTCTTTCTCAACGATGTTAAGAGCATCCTCAAAGGTTAAGGGCTCAAAGAAGAGCTTATCTGAGGTGTCGTAGTCTGTTGAAACGGTTTCGGGGTTGCAGTTGACCATGTGGGCTTCATAACCGAGCTCCCTTAGAGCCCAAACAGAGTGGACGCAGCAGTAGTCAAACTCAATTCCCTGACCGATTCTGTTGGGGCCGGAACCGAAAACGATAACTTTCTCTTTCTTACTTGGGTTGGCCTCACACTCCCTTCCGTCGTAGGTTGAGTAGTAGTACGGAGTGTAGGCCTCAAATTCCCCTGCGCAGGTATCAACCGTTTTGTAGAGAACTGGAGAAATTTCCTTTCTCTTTTCCCTTACTTTCTCCTCAGTTGTTCCAAGAAAGTTTGCAATTTCCCTGTCTGAGAAGCCCCACTTCTTTGCCCACTTAAGGAGCTCTTCCGGAACGGTCTCAAGAGTGTGTTTTTTGAGCTCTTCTTCAACTTCAACCAACTGCTTTATGTTATTGAGGAACCACTTATCTATCTTTGAAAGGTCATAAAGTTTGTCTAAATCCCAGTTTCGCCTGAAGGCCTCGGCAATATACCAGACCCTGTCGGCGTTTGGAACGGCAATCTTTGACTCAAGCTCGTCGTCTGAAAGCTCAGAGGCTCCCTTCAAACTTAAACCGTAGCGTCCAATCTCTAAAGAGCGGATGGCTTTATTCAAAGCCTCTTTAAAGGTTCTTCCTATTGCCATTACCTCGCCGACAGACTTCATACGGGTTGTAAGGGTCGGGTCGGCTTCCGGGAACTTCTCAAAAGCCCAGCGGGGAAACTTGACGACGCAGTAGTCTATTGCGGGCTCAAAGGAGGCTGGAGTTTTCTTCGTAATGTCGTTTGGAAGCTCGTCTAACGTGTAGCCAACTGCTAATTTGGCTGCGATTTTTGCAATTGGGAAACCTGTTGCCTTAGAGGCAAGGGCAGATGAACGGGAGACCCTCGGGTTCATCTCTATGACGATTATCCGGCCGTTTTCGGGGTTAACGGCAAACTGGACGTTTGAACCTCCCGTCTCAACTCCGATCTCCCTTATTATCGCAATGGCAGCATCACGGAGGAGCTGGTACTCCTTATCCGTAAGGGTCTGAGCAGGAGCAACGGTTATTGAGTCTCCCGTGTGAACTCCCATAGGGTCAAAGTTCTCTATTGAACAGATGATTACAACGTTGTCTTTGAGGTCTCTCATTACCTCAAGCTCAAACTCTTTCCAACCTAAAACGCTCTCCTCTATCAAAACCTCGTTTATTGGAGAGGCGTCTAATCCCCTCTTTACTATTTCTTTAAACTCCTCTCTGTTGTAGGCTACGCCGCCACCCTCTCCGCCTAATGTAAAGGCCGGCCTTATGATTGCAGGAAGGCCAACGTAGTCAAGAACCTCCATAGCCTCCTCTAAGGAGTGGGCAAGGCCGCTTCTGGGGACGTCTAAGCCGATTTTCAGCATCGCCTCTTTGAAGAGCTCCCTGTCTTCCGCCTTCTTTATCGCCTCTATTTTGGCTCCTATAAGCTCAACTCCGAACTTGTCTAAGATGCCGGCCTCGTGGAGCTCCACAGCCAAATTAAGGGCCGTCTGACCTCCAACAGTGGGAAGGAGGGCATCCGGCCTTTCTCTCTCAATAATCTTCTCAAGGGCTTCTACGGTTAGCGGCTCTATGTAGGTTCTATCTGCAATGTCCGGGTCTGTCATAATAGTTGCAGGGTTTGAGTTAACAAGAACTACCTGATAACCCTCTTCTTTCAAAGCCTTACAGGCCTGAGTTCCTGAGTAGTCAAACTCTGCGGCCTGACCGATTCGGATTGGACCTGAACCGATTATCAGAATCTTCTTAAGGTCTTCCCTCTTTGGCAAAGGAGCCTCCAGGAAAAGTTTGGTCTAATTTTATCCTAAACGGAAAGGAGAAACTGCCTTGAAAATAGCGATAACGGGAACACCGGGAACCGGAAAGAGCACAGTTGGAAAAATTCTTTCAGAGAGATTGGGAATCCCTGTCTACAACCTCAGTCAGCTAATAAAAGAGAAGGGCTTTTACACAGAGTTTGACGAAAAAAGGAAGGCTTACGTTGTTGATCTTGAAAAACTGAAGGAGTTCTTTAAGGATAAGGAGAACTATATAGCAGAAGGATTGGTTGCCCACTACGTTCCTGCAGACCTTATAGTTGTTTTGAGGGCAAAGCCTGAAGTTGTTGTTGAAAGGCTTAAGCCCAGAGGATACCCAGAGGAGAAGCTGAATGAGAACGCGGAAGCCGAAAGGCTGGCAGTTATTGCAACAGAAGTCTTTGAGAGTAATTCAAACTGGAAAGTTGCCCACATAGACACAACAAACAGAACTCCTGAAGAAGTTGCAGAGCTTATTGAAAGAGCACTAAAGGGAGAGGAGGTTTTTGACGACGTTGACTGGCTGGAAGACGAGACAGGTTGCTATTAAGGCGCTGTGTGCCTTTGAAAACGACAAGAAGCTGAGGGAACACTTAGAACCTCTAATAAAAGAGTTCAAGCCTGTTGACAGGGCATTTATAAGGGAGCTCGTTTCCGGAACCGTTCGCTACCTGAAGCTTTTAGACTTCTGCGTTGAGAAGGCTACGGGAAAGAAGTTAAAGAAACAGCTCTGTGCAGTAAGGAACGGCCTGAGGTTGATAGCCTATCAGCTCATATTTACAGGAGTTCCTGATTATGCAGCCATAAACGAAACTGTTGAGGCGGTTAAGAGGCTTGCAGGGGAAAAGCCTGCCGGGTTTGTAAATGCAGTTTCAAAGAGGCTAATTGGGTTTGAGTGTAAAAGAGAAGTTGAGAAGATAAATGATTTTTACAAGAGGATTTCTACGCTCTACTCCTTTGAAACCTGGATGGTTAAAAGGTGGCACAGGTTCTACGGGAAGGAGCTCCTTCCCCTCTTAGATTCCCTCAACAAGGTTGCGCCACTCTTTGTTAGGGTAAACCTGATAAAGACGACAACAGAGGAGCTCCTTAAACTTTTTCGGGGAAACGGCATAGAGGCAGAACTCCATCCGTTCATTCCACACATGATAAGGGTAAAAGGGAGGATTATTGTTGAGGAGCTCCCCGGGTTCAAAGAAGGCCTTTTTTACGTTCAAGATCCGGCCTCTTATATGGCCGCTTACCTTCTAAACCCAAAACCGGGAGAGCTGATACTGGACGTTGGAGCAGCCCCTGGAGGAAAAACAACGGCAATAGCTTCCTTAACAAGGAATAGAGCAAGGATAGCAGCCGTTGACGTAAACAGAAATAGGATGGAGCTCCTCTTAGAAAACTGCAGAAGGTTAGGAGTTGAGAACGTTGAACCGGTAGTTACAGATATAAGGAGAGACGATTCTTTTAGAGCAAAGTTCTACAAAAGCTTTGATAGAATCCTGATAGACGCTCCCTGCAGTGCGACAGGGGTTATAAGGAGGCACCCTGAAGGAAAGTGGAACAAGAGCATGGAGCTGATAAGACACAACCAGAAGGTTCAGAGGGAGCTCCTTCTAACCGCAAAAGACCTGCTGAAACCGGGAGGAGTTATCGTTTACAGCGTCTGCTCCTTAGAAAGAGAAGAGGGAGAGGAGAACAGGGAATCTGTTCTGAAAAGGGGATTTAAAACGGCAGAGTTTGAGAGAGTTCCAGAGCCTTTAAAGGAAAGGGCAAGGAGAGGGGAACTCCGCCTCTTTCCCCATAGGGACAACACAGATGGCTTCTACTACACCATCTTCAGGGTTTAACATGAAACGGGGAGAGATAAGCAGAACAGTTCTCCTTAAGCTGATTGAGGCGATACTTAAAGAGGAGGAGCTTGAAAACATTTCAAGGATAGTCTCTGCAGATCCCAACCTAACGGCAAGAATTCTGACCTTCGTAAACTCAGCTTACTGCAACCTGCGAAGGGAGATACATTCAGTAGAAGACGCCATAGCTTACATCGGATACAGAAAACTCAAGGAGATAGCCTTTGCCCTGCTGGTATCTGCAACGCTGAAAGATGTTAACAAAGAGGAGCTCCTCAAATCTGTTCAACTTGCATATCTGACAAAAGCTCTATCAAAGCGGGTATTCCCAAAGCTGAACTTAGAAGAAGACGCCTTCTTAGTAGGAATACTGAGTCATATTTACGAAAAAGAGGGAGAAAAGTTAATAGAAGAACTGGAAAAAGTGTGTGTTTCAAGAGCTGTAATTGAAGGCTTAAGGAACAACGCCTCACCTTTAGGAAAGCTGAAAATACTTGCCAGGAATCTCCTTCCGTGGTGTGAAAAAATATTAAAAGGAGAAGAAACATTCAATTTTCCCCAGAACAACTTAAAGGTAGAAATCGTTATAGGAAGCTGCCTTGAGGCGCAGAAAGAAGCTGAAAAACTTGTGGAAATACTATAAAAGGAGGAGAGAGGAATGTCAGAAATAGAGAGGCTGGAACTAAAAAGAGAGGTGATGTTAAAGCTTATCAATGCACTTCTTGAGGGAGAGGAGCTCAACAGAATTGCACAGATAGTTAGCATGGACCCTAACCTCTCTGCAAAGCTCCTGAAATTCATAAATTCTCCATACTTTGGGCTGAGAAAAGAGATTAAATCAATCGTTCAGGCAATTGCCTACTTAGGGTACAGGAACCTTAAAGACTACGTTTTTGTTCTCCTAACCTCATCGTTCCTGAAGAACGCCAGCAAAGATGAGATTAAACAGGTTCTTAAATTTGCCTATCTGATGAGGGAACTTGCAAAGAAGTTCATGCCAGAGCACGACGACGAGGCCTTTATGGTTGGAATTTTAGACAGCGTTCACAAAGAGATTGGAGATGAGATAAAAGAAGTTTTAGAGAAGGCTGGGGTTTCTGAATACGTGATAAACGGAATCCTTGACGACTCAAGTAAACTGGGAAAGTTGAAGGTAGCAGCGAGGGAGCTCCTGAACTTATGCGACAAACTGACATCGGGAGAGCAGGTGGAAGTACCGGAGCTCCTTTCAAACCTCCCGAAGGAAGATCTTGTAGAGAGCTGCCTCATGGCAGAAGACAGCGCAGAGTCAATCCTTGCTACCCTTTAAGGAGAAACCTTAGAAGAACCGTTGCGTAGGAGCCGGATGGAAGCGAAAACTGAAGTTTTATCCGGCTCCTTGTTTTTTCTAAAATCTTAAAGCCTTCAGGGAAAACAACAGCCTTCCTGAGGCCATCTGTCATAACGACCATTCCTCCAACTTCCCTGTCAAACCACTCCTCTTTCACACCGTATTTTTTGAAAACCTTTCTGAGAGCTCTTTTCAGAACTTTATCCTCCGGCGAAAATTCCCGGCCTGTATAGGGAATCTCAAGCTTTCTCAGACGGTCTATATCGTAAACTTCTAAGTAGTAGCTCAGCTTCCAGTTATTTATGAAGGGAACCCGAACGAAGGGATACTTCTCCTCTATGTATTCCCTCAAAACCTCGTTCCAGAGAAAGCTCTGGTAGGCAAAGTTGAACATGAGGCGAACGTTTTTTGGAAGAATTCTAAAGGCCTTTTCGGGAGTAAGCCCCCTCATTAAACCTCTGATTAAGTCCTTCTCATACTCCTCCAGAGTGGGAGAGAGGGTTTTATAGAGCTTCCTCCAGTCCCCCCAGAAATCTATTGTTGATTTACCGAAGAAGTAGCTCCGGAGAGCTCCCTCGTAGTCTCCCTTTAAAAGATACCTGAGAACAAAGTCGTCTCTGCTCTTAACACTTCCGAACCTCTGCTCTCCAAAATAGTTAGGGAAACCGTAGCGCTTAACTATCTCGTAGTTCCTGTAAAACCGCTCCCTCAGGTTCTTCTCAAAGTTCCGAACGGTTATGGTAAACCTGTTGGCCTTTAAGTCCCCCAGAGTCAGAGGTCTGTTCACTTTCCCAAGAACCCTTATACAGAAGCCCGATTCCTTGTTCCAGTCTAAGGAGCCAACCTGTTGCCACTTTCCGGTGAATCTGAAGCAGGTATCTGAAATTTCGTAAGAGGCTGGAACAGTTAAATACTGGGTTGTAACAGCGTATCGGTCTTTAAGGCCGGCAAATCCAATCTCCTTCAGAGGAATCTTCAAAAACCTTGAGATGACCCTTAAAGCTTCAAGAGTTGAAACGTCTCTTTTCCTCAGTTCAACAAAGTGAAACTTCCCCTCATCTGCCGGTCTAAGGTTTGAAATCTCCTCAACAACAAAATCTTCAGGCTTTGTCTTTATACGGGAGTAGAGCTTCAAGTGGAAACCTCCCGGAAAGTTTGGAGGTTAATATAAGCTGAGGACAAATTCTGCGGCCTTCAGGAAGTTTTCAAAGGGGGGAGCTCCCACCTTAACGCCGGCCTTACAGCCGCAGTTGAAAGCAAGTTCAACGTCTGAGTCTTTATCTCCAATTACAACGCTCTCAGAAACGTCTATTCCAAGGTCTTTAACGGCTCTATCAACCATTCCGGTTTTTGGCTTTCTGCAGCTGCAGTTCTCATCCGGTCTGTGGGGGCAGAAGTAAAAGGCGTCTATCTGAACGCCGTGGGGTTTGAGGAGTTCCTGTAATCTCTCGTTAACCGCCCAGAATTCCTTTTCCCCAAAATACCCCCTGCCGATTCCAGACTGGTTAGAAACAACAACCAAAAGAAATCCTGCATCTTTCAGGAGTTTCAGCCCTTCAGGAACTCCTTCCAAAAGTCTTACCTTTTCCGGCTCGTGTATATACCCGGGGTCGTAGATAAGAGTATTGTCCCTGTCTAAAAAAACAGCTCTCCTCAACTCCCCTCCCTGAAGCTCAAGGCTTCGGCAACGTGGTGGAGCTCAACAGAAAGGCTCCCTTCAAGGTCGGCAATCGTCCTTGAAACCTTTAAAACCCTGTCAAAGCTCCGGGCTGAAAGGCCTAAGGTTTTTGAGGCTGTGACGAGGAGCTCCTCAGCTTCTAAAGAAACCTCTGCAAACTCCCTTATCTCTTTCCTTCCCATCTGGCTGTTAAAACCAATTGAGAGGCCGGAAAACCGCCTCTGCTGAATCTCCCAGGCTTTAATAACCCGCTCCCTTATTTCCTCGGAGCTCTCCCCCCTTTTACTCCCTTTAAACTCGTCGGGTTTTACCGCAGGAACCGGAACGTAAAGGTCTATCCTGTCAAGGATTGGACCTGAAATCCTGCTCCTGTATTTTCTCACCTGAGAAGGGGAACACCTACAGTAGTTCTTCTCATCCTCAAAGCCGTAGTAACCGCAGGGGCACGGGTTGGCAGCAGCAATTAAAAGGAAGTCTGCCGGGTAGGTAACGGAACCAGAAGCCCTTGAGATCGTTACAACTCTATCCTCTAAGGGCTGCCTCAGGGCTTCTAAAACACTTCTCTTGAACTCTGGAAACTCGTCCATAAAGAGAACCCCGTTATGGGCAAGGCTCACCTCTCCCGGGCGGAGCGAGTTTCCACCTCCTATTATTGAAACGTCTGAGGCGGAGGTGTGGGGAGCTCTATAAGGGCGGTGTAAAACAGGAACTTCATCTGTTAATCCGGCAACGGAGTAGATCCGGCTGGTCTCTATTATCTCCTCCTCCGTTATCGGAGGGAGAATTGTTGGTAGGCGCCTTGCAAGCATAGTTTTCCCGGAACCGGGAGGGCCTACCATAAAAACGTTGTGCCTGCCTGCCGCTGCTATTTCAAGTGCACGCCTCGCCTGAAACTGGCCAACAACTTCTGAGAAGTCAACCGGATAGTTAAAGGAATATTCAAAACCGGTTTTCTGAGCAGGTTCAATCTCAACATCTCCGTTTATAAATGAAACTGTCTCAACAAGGTTCTTTACAGGGTAAACGGAAACACCGTCAATGAGAGTTGCCTCTTCAACGTTCTGAGGAGGAACAATTAAGCCCTCTAACCCCAGCTCTTTTGTCAGAATGGCAGCTGAGAGAACTCCCTTAACGGGGTGGAGCTCCCCCTTCAGCCCCAGCTCACCGGCAATCAGGAAGTTTCTAAGCCTTTCAAGGTTTATAAGGCCGGAGCTCCCAAGTATCCCTAAAGCTATCGGCAGATCGTAGAGGGTTCCCTCCTTTCTAACGTCTGCCGGAGCAAGGTTTACAACAATTCTCTTAACAGGAAAGGGATATCCAGAGTTTGTTATTGCAGCTCTAACCCTCTCTTTGCTCTCTTTAACTGCTGAATCTGGAAGACCAACTATAACAGTAGCCGGAAGTCCTCTTGAGGCATCAACTTCAACTTTCACAGGGATAGCGTCAATACCCAAAGTTGCAAAACTTAAAACAGTAGAAACCATTATTCGCCAATTTCTCCAGTTTCAACAATTTGAGGATTAGAGTCTCCCTCAAGTTTTAAAACAATAAATGTTATTTTTTCGCTTTTTGAAAGAAACCGTTTACCGGGAGTAACTAATGGTCGCCTTTTTCTACATTTTCCTCTGTAAACTTTCCCTTTTTCGGTAATAAAAAGAACCAGGCAATTTCCTGCTTTAACTTTTACGTAAGGTTTGTAGTATCCATTTCTCTCAATCCAGCCACTCTGGGAGGCGAAAACTTTTAATGGAAAGAGTAAAAGAAAAAGAAGTATTAGAAACCCTCTTTTCACAATTAACCCGTTATTTTTGTTTGGTAAATGGTCGGGGCGACCCGACTTGAACGGGCGACCTCTGGCCCCCCATGCCAGCGCGCTACCAGGCTACGCCACGCCCCGACGCAGAAGGAAATATATACCTGTAAACTACCGCCGGCAAGGACAGGTACACTCCCTATGGTGGCAGAAGGGATGACAGTGGCAACAGGAGGAAAGAGCTCCACACAGAACAGCCAGAAGAAGAGCTCTGAGGAGAAACTTCCCCATTAAACCACTCCCTATTCAGGCTCAATTGTCATAAGGGCTTCATCCGGATTGACGTTGTCTCCCGGCTTAACGTAGATGGCCTTAACAACACCGCTGATGGGAGCGTGAACTTCGTTCTGCATCTTCATAGCCTCAACGATTGCAACAACGTCTCCCTCGTTAACCCTGTCTCCCTCTTTAACCTTAATCTCAACAACTTTTGCAGGCATAGGGGAGGTAACATCTCCTTCTTTTGTAGCCCTTGGCCTCTTGGAAGCGCTGGTGAGCTCCCCTGCAATCTCAACCTCTTCTCTCGTCGGAACTATCTCAACGAGGGGCTCAACCATAACCTCTTCAAGCCTTCCGTCAATCTTAATGAAGTAGGGCTTCTTACCCTCTTTTTTATGGCCAACGCCCGCTATCTTAACGTGGTAGCTTTCACCGTGAACGTTAATAATGAACTCAGTTGGAGCAAGGGGTTGAGGGCACTGCCTCTCCTCCTCTTCCATATCGTGGAGGTCTTCCTCTGAAATTGCAGGAATTTCTCCCTTTTCAACCTTCTCCCTCCACTCAAAGAACTCTTTAGCAACTTTGGGAAAGAGGCAGTAGGAGAGAACGTCCTCCTCGCTCCTTGCAAGGTCCTTAATTTCCTCCCTGCACTTGTCAAGCTCAGGCTGGAGAAGGTCTGCAGGCCTGCAGGTAATTGGCTCCTCGTCTCCAAGAACCTTTTTGATAATCTCCTCTTTTATAGGAGCAGGAGGTCTTCCGTAAAGCCCTTTAACGTAGTTCTTAGTCTCCTGAGTAATCATTTTGTAGCGCTCGCCGGCCAGAACATTAAGAACAGCTTGGGTTCCAACAATCTGGCTCGTAGGAGTGACCAGTGGCGGATATCCAAGGTCTTCACGAACTCTCGGAACTTCCTCAAGAACCTCCTCCAGCCTATCAAGAGCTCCCTGCTCCTTAAGCTGGTTTATCAGGTTGGATATCATTCCGCCGGGTATCTGGTGCTCAAGAACTGCGGCATCTATTCCCTTAAAGTCTATGTCATACTTTTTGTATTTTTTACGAACTTCCTTAAAGTGCTGTGCCATCTTCTTAAGGGCAGATTTATCAAGGTTTATCTCAAATCCAAACTCTCCAAGGGCGTAGGCCATCGTTTCAACAGCTGGGTGGGAAGTGTCTGAAGCCATAGGAGAGATTGCAACATCAAATATATCGGCTCCCGCCTCTGCAGCCTTAAGCTGTGCCATCTCTGCCATACCGCTTGTGCAGTGGGTATGAACATGAACGGGAAGGCCAACTTCCTCTTTCAAGGCTTTAACCAGAGAGTAGGCCTTTTCTGGGGAAAGGAGACCAGCCATATCCTTAATTGTAATGATGTCTGCTCCCATCTCTTTAAACTGCAGGGCAAGCTCTATGTAGAGGTCTTCCGTATGGACGGGGCTGATGGTGTAGGAGAGAGCTCCCTCAACGATCTTACCCATCTCTTTCGCAGTTTCAACGGCAACCTCAACGTTTCTAAGGTCGTTTAAAGCGTCAAATATCCTGAAGACATCTATTCCGTTCTCTGCCGCTTTCCTTACAAAAGCTCTAACAACGTCGTCGGGGTAATGCCTGTAGCCAACAAGGTTCTGACCCCTCAAGAGCATCTGGAGGCGGGAGTTGGGCATTAGCTTTCTTAACGTTTTTAGCCTTTCCCATGGGTCTTCCCTCAAAAACCTAAGGCAGACGTCAAAGGTTGCTCCGCCCCACATCTCAACAGACCAGAAACCGGCCTTATCTATAACCGGGGCTATCTCAACCATGTCTCTGGTCTTCATACGGGTTGCAAAGAGTGACTGGTGAGCATCCCGTAAGGTTACATCTGTAAACTGTATCCTTCTTCCCATTGAACTCCTCCTGAAACGTCTTTAAAGCCCGTGGTGAGCCGCAATTGCGGCAGAAATTGCAAGGGCCAGAACTTCCGGGTCTGTCTCCTGAATGAAGGTGAACTCCTTAATCTTCCTGTCTATGAAGGAAGTATCAAACTGCCCCTTAACGAACTCCGGGTCGTTGAGGATCTTCTTGAAGAAAGGAATTGTTGTTGGAACGCCCCTGATTACGAACTCGCCGAGAGCTCTCCTTGAACGCCTGATGGTCTCGTCCCAGTTCCTTCCCCAAACGATGAGTTTTGCAACCATTGAGTCGTAGTAAGGCGGAATCGTGTATCCTTTATAGACAACGCCGTCTATCCTTACTCCTATTCCTCCAGGAGAATAGTAGGCAGTAATCGTTCCCGGAACTGGAATAAAATCTTTTGATGGATCCTCTGCATTTATCCTGAACTGGAATGCAAAACCATTTATATGAATACTTTTTTGTGAAAATGAGAGCCCCATCCCGGCAGCGATCCTTATCTGCTCCTGAACGATGTCTATACCTGTAATCTCCTCGGTTATTGTGTGCTCAACCTGAAGGCGAGGGTTCACCTCCATAAAGTAGAAATTCCCGTATTTGTCCATCAAGAATTCCCAGGTTCCAACACCGTAGTATCCGATAGCCCTGGCCGCCTCAACGCAGATTCTTCCCAGCTTCTCCCTCTGGCGCCTCGTGAGAACAGGAGACGGAGCTATCTCTAAAACTTTCTGGTGTCTCCTCTGGAGTGAGCAGTCCCTTTCCCCCAGGTGAACAACGTTTCCGTGTTTGTCCGCAACTATCTGAATCTCTATGTGGCGGGGGTTCTCTATAAACTTTTCTATGAAAACCTCTCCTTTACCAAAGGCCGCTTCTGCTTCTTTAACGGCAAGCTGGAACTGGGATTCAAGTTCATCCTCGTTCCGTGCGACTCTTAATCCCCTTCCTCCTCCTCCATGAGCAGCTTTTATCATTACCGGATAGCCTATCTGCTTCGCTATTTCCTTTGCATCTTTAACGTCTGAAATAGGCTCCTCACTGCCCTCCGCAACGGGAACGCCCAACTCCTTCATAAGTTTTTTTGATTCAATTTTGCTTCCAAAGATCCTAAGGTGCTCAATGGAAGGACCTATAAACTCTATGCCGTGTTTTCTGGCGTACTCTGCAAAGTCTGCCCTTTCTGAAAGGAAGCCGTATCCGGGGTGAATGGCATCCGCCCCGGCTCTTTTGGCTATGTCAACGATTTTGTAGTAGTTAAGGTAGGCCTTTATAGGGTCTCCGTGGATGAGGTAGGCCTCGTCGGCCTTCTTAACGTGGAGCGAATTAACATCTGCCTCTGAGTAGATAGCAACGGTTTTTATTCCAAGTTCTTTACAGGCCCTAATAACTCTGGTTGCTACTTCACTTCTATTCGCTACCAAAACCTTTTTAAACATTACAGAAAACCTCCAAGAAGCCTTAAAAGAACGTTTGAGATAATCCCTGCAACGGCGTCGTCAACAGTTATTCCCAAACCGCCGGGAAACTTCTCAAACCATTTAATAGGCGGAGGTTTCATTATATCAATAACCCTGAATAGAATTAGACCTAAAAATGCCAGCTTAACGTTGTGGGCAGCGTGAAGGCCAAAAAAGGTTATCTCTATTCCCAGAATTTCATCTATTACAACTTCGTCAGGGTCTTTATCTCCAAGCTTTTTGGAAACGTAATCGGAAGAGACAACGCTGATTAAAAAGGTAATTCCGATAACTAAAAGCTGAGCGTAAACGTTTTCAGGCCAGAAAAAGTAACAGCAGATAGCTGCAAATATTGAACCCCACGTTCCTGGCATTTTGGGAAGTTTTCCTGTAAAAAGGCCGGTTGCAAGGAGCTCCATCAGAAAGTTCAACCCTTCCCTCCTGAAAAGTTTTCAGTAAACCTTACCAAATACTACTTCTCACCCCTCAGGTAGGAGAGAACTTTACGGTAGCCGGGAGGGAGCTCCACCCTGAACTCCATCCTCTTACCCGTTCTCGGGTGGTCAAAGGAGAGGTAGTAGGCACAGAGGGCGTGCATTCCCATCTCGTCTATCAGTTTCCGCAAGTTTTCATCTTTAACCCTTGAGGGTTTATAGCCGTAAGTCCTGTCTCCCAAGAGAGGGTGGCCTAAAGAGGACATGTGGACCCTTATCTGGTGGGTTCTTCCCGTTTCTAACTTACACTCAACTTCAGAAACGTTGAACTGAGGGAACTTCTCGGTTATCCAGTAGTTTGTTATCGCCTCTTTGGGAGAGGTTGTGTTTGGAGAAAACTTCTTCCTGTCAAATCTGTCCCTTCCAATGGGCAGAACTATCCTATCCTTCTCCTTTTTTGGAATTCCAAGGAGGAGAGCTCTATACAGCCTTCCAACACTTCTCTTTTTAAACTGCTCAACCAAAGATCTCTGGGCAAGGTCGTTCTTTGCAACAACCAAAAGGCCTGCAGTGTCTTTGTCTAACCTGTGGACGATTCCCGGCCTTAAGGTTCCGTTTATCCCTTCTAGATCTTTACAGTGGTAGAGAAGGGCATTAACGAGGGTTCCTGAGTAGTGGCCGGGAGCAGGGTGGACTACAAGGCCTGCAGGCTTGTTGATAACAATTACGTCCCTATCTTCGTAAACAACGTCTAAAGGGATGTTCTCAGGCTGGAGCTCCAGAGGCTCAGGCTCCGGAATCTCAAACTCAACCCTCTGCCCTTCTTTTACTTTCTGAGATGGTTTTTTGGGCTCCTTTCCGTCAACAAGAACCAATCCTTCCTCTATAAGCTCTTTAGCCTGAGACCTTGATATATCTGCAACCTCAGAGAGGAACTGGTCTAACCGCTTCCCCGCGTGCTCTTTATTAACTACAGCTTCCATAACCCAAACCTTGATTTAAAGAGTTCTCCGTCTAATTTAAGACGGGAAACCCTATTCTGAGGACGGCTTGAAGAAAGTAAAGTGCCCAAACTGCGGAAAAGAGACAAACTGGGAGAACAACCCTTACAGACCCTTCTGCTCTGAAAAGTGCAAACTGGCAGACCTTTCAAAGTGGCTGAACGAGGAGTACAGAGTAGAGGAGGAGCTCTTTGTCAAAGAAGATAACCCCGGCTCTTAAGCAGTATTTAGAGCTGAAAGAGAAGTATAAAGACGCAATTCTTATGTTCCGCATGGGTGACTTCTACGAGATGTTCTTTGAAGACGCAGAGGTCGCCGCAAGGGAGCTTGAGATTGCCCTCACTAAGCGCTCTTTTGGAAAGGGCGGAGAGAAAGCTCCAATGTGCGGCGTTCCCCACCACGCTGTAGAAGGTTATATCGCAAAGCTTGTGAGGAAGGGTTACAAGGTTGCAATCTGCGAGCAGTTAGAGGAGCCAAAGCCAGGAAAGAAGGTTGTAAAGAGAGGCGTTGTTCGGGTAATCACTCCGGGAACCTACTTTGAGGACGAGACGGAAGACCGGTTTTTAATGGCCATCTACCCCAAAAAGGAGAGGTTTGCCGTTGCTTGGGCGGAGCTCTCAAGCGGAGACCTCTACTTTACCAGTTTGAGCAGGGAAGAGCTCCAGTCCCTCATCGCAAAGTTCAAGCCGAAAGAGATTATTATTCCACCAAAGTTCCCGAAAGAGGTTGTAACGGAAGTCTTCCCTGAGAGCTTCATTCAGGAAAAGGACGAGACTTTCTTCAAAGAGGAGAAAACCCCTGAGGCAACGTCCAGAGAGGAGGAGAAGGTTCTGGGAGCTCTCCTCTCATTCGTAAAAGAAACCCAAATTGAGTTCGTTCCAAAACTAAAAGAGCCAAGAAGGTATACAGGAGAGCGGTTTATCTACTTAGACCCCCACACGCAGAGGAACTTAGAGCTTGTTGAGCCCCTATACGACAAGCTCTCTTCCGCAACCCTCTTTAACGTTTTAAACAGAACGAAAACGGGAATGGGAAGGAGGCTCTTGAAGTTCTGGATACTCCACCCCTTAAAAAACAGGAAAGAGATAGAGGAGAGGCTCTCCGCCGTTGAGGAGTTTGTAGACAGCTTCTTCTTAGCAGACGAGCTGAGGGAGAAGCTCAGTAAAGTTTACGACGTTGAAAGGCTTTTAACCAAAATCTCTTCCGGAATTGCAAACCCGAAAGACGTTTCAGCCCTCAGGAATTCTCTGAGGGTATTTCCAGAGATAAAGAAGCTCCTTTCGGAATTCCACTCCCCGCTCCTTACAGAGCTCTCATCCCGTTTTGACGACCTCTACGATATCTTCTGCGAGATAGACAGGGTTCTTGTTGACAATCCGCCCTTTACATCCCGCGAAGGAGGGCTCATAAGGGAAGGAGTAAACGAGGAACTTGACAGCTTAAGGGAGATAAAAGAGAACGGAGAAAGGATAATAAAGGAGATTGAGGAACGGGAGAGGAAGAGAACGGGAATTCAGAGCTTAAAGGTTGGGTTCAACAACGTTTTTGGCTACTACATAGAAGTCTCAAAGCCCAACCTCCACTTAGTTCCCAAAGACTACATAAGGAAGCAGACGTTAGTTAACGCTGAGAGGTTCATAACACCGGAGCTAAAAGAATTTGAGGAGAAGGTCCTCTCTGCCCAGGAAAGGATTGAGAAAATAGAGTACCAGCTGTTTACGGAGCTCCGCCGGTTCATAACCGAGAACGCAGGAAGGATTGTTAGGTCTGCAGAGATTGTTGCAACCGTTGACGTTCTCCTCTCACTTGCAAAAGTTGCACAGGAGAGAGGCTACGTAAAGCCTGAAATCACAGACTCCTACTCAGTTGAAATAAAGGGTGGAAAACACCCTGTTTTAGAAAAATTCTTAGAGGACGAGTTCATCCCAAACGACACCCGTTTAAACAGGAACGAAAGGGTTCTCATAATCACAGGCCCTAACATGGGCGGAAAGTCTGTTTTCTTAAGGCAGACGGCACTGATAACGCTGATGGCTCAGATGGGCTCCTTTGTTCCCGCTGAGTCTGCAAGAGTTGGAGTTGTTGACAGGATATTCACACGGGTTGGAGCTGCAGACAACCTAAGCCGCGGCCTTTCAACCTTTATGATGGAGATGGTTGAGACTGCAAACATCCTTAAAAACGCCACAGAAAAAAGCCTTGTAATCTTAGACGAGATAGGGAGAGGAACCAGCACTTACGACGGAATGAGCATAGCAAGGGCTGTTGTTGAGTTTCTGGCAGAGAAGGTTGGAGCAAAAACCCTCTTTGCAACCCACTACCACGAGCTGACAGAGCTTGAGGGTCAAGTTGAGGGAGTTAAGAACTACCACGTTGAGGTTAAAGAGGTTGATGGAAAAGTCCTCTTTACCCACAGGCTCCTGCCGGGAGCTTCTGAGAAGTCTTACGGAATCCACGTTGCAGAGCTTGCAGGTCTTCCTAAAGAGGTTGTTGAGAGGGCAAGGGAAATCCTTGAGAGCTTAGAGAAGGAAGAGGGCAGGAGGGAAGGGAAAAGAGAGGAGCTCCCCCTCTTCTCAGTTGCAGAGAGGAAAGAGACCTACAGGGTGAAAGAAAAGGGAGAACTTCCTTCCGAAGTTAAACGGATTTTAGACGAGATTGAGAGGGTGGAAATCTCTACAACCACCCCCCTTGAAGCCCTGATGCTCCTTGCAAGGCTTAAGGAACTCCTAAAAACTTACAACATTAAAGGCTGAACCGCTCCTGAACCTGACAGATTCTCCCTTTTAGAGACTCCATCAGCCTCTCAAGTTCCCTCAGGTAGAACTGGTAGTCCCTCTTGAGATTGTGGAGCTCCCTCTCCAACTTCTCCTCTTCATCCAACAGCCTGTTCTCTTCAAAGACCAGCTCGCGGTACTTCTGGCGGAGCTCCTCAATCTCCTCGCTGACCTTTTCTGCCCTTTCAACAAGCTTTCT
>JALTBO010000095.1 GCA_027075275.1 Desulfurobacteriaceae bacterium | reverse complement strand
CTTTCTCTAACCTATGTAGAGACACCGGACTATATAAGGATTCTTCCTAAATCAAAGATAGTTAAAGAGGAGAAATTAGAGCCTGTTAACGAGTATATTGTTCCAGTCAACTACGTAAATGCTTCAGACCTTGTCAAAGACATAACAGATATGTTGGGGAGTTCAGATAGGGAAAAGGTGGCAGTGAACAAACAGACGAATTCGCTTCTCCTAAAAGTTACTTCTTCCCACTACAGAGATATTCTCAGGCTTGTTAAAGAGATAGATAGACCGAGGAAGCAGGTCCTTGTAAAGGCAAAGATTGTTCAGCTCAGCACAAAGGCCGAAAAAGATTTAGGCTTTACCTGGTATATCAGCGGTTATAACCGTATCGGTAACTCTTCTGCCTCAACTTATACTACAGGAAGTTACGGGTTTAATACAGATAGCTATACTCCTTTAATCAGCCCTGATACCTATATGCACATTTCAAATATTCCGGTTATGAACTCAACTCTTGCTCTGGGAATACTTAACCGTTCTCAGACGTTAAGAGTTGAGCTTGCCCTAAAGGCTTTAGAGGTTGACGGAGAAGCTCAAGTTATCTCATCCCCTAAGGTACTTACCCTTGATAACCAGGAAGCAACAATAGAGCAGGGTATAGAGATACCTTACAGGGAGTCAACGGTTGGTGCCGGAGGGGCTACCTCTTACAGTATTAACTTTAAAAAGGCCTCCCTCCTGCTTAAAGTAAAGCCACATATAACCTCTGATAACAACGTTCTTCTTGATCTGGAGCTCCACAAAGACTCTCCCAACTACGATTACGTTGCAATTACGGGCAGCGGTGAACCGGCTATTAACACGAGAAATGTGAAGTCAAAAGTTCTCGTTCACAACGGAGATACTATAGTTATTGGTGGGATTTATGAAAAAGAGAAGAACAGGTCCGTTTCCGGAGTTCCTGTTCTTTCCAGAATACCTCTGTTGGGCTGGCTCTTTAAAAACTCTCAGACTACTGTTTCAAAGAAACAGATGCTTGTATTCATAACTCCTGTTATCGTTGAATCCAATGGTGAGGTAACAAAATGAAAAGATACCTTTCTGCTATCTTTCTGCTCTTTACCGTAGGGTGTGGTGGCGGAGGTGGTAGTACCAATGCAGGCGTTAATGTTTCAAACGTTCCAGCTAAACTCCAACAGGACCTTGTCTGTTACATGGAGGAGACAGATCAAAACGGAAATACCGTATACGTTGAAAATGAACCTCCTGCAAAGGAGGTCTCCTTTACCTTAAGTTCTTCTGATCTCTGTTCAAGTGAATTTTCACCCCAGAATCAAGACCTTGTTTTTGAAGGGTGTACCGTCTCCGTTGTACCCGTTTCAAAACTTCCTGACGAGATGACTTCTTCTGATTTCCTCAAAGAGATGGCGAGTGAAATAAGCTGCAACGCCGATGATATTACTGCAGGTGGAACTGCGAACGCTAAGGTATCTATTACTGCAGCTCTTGTTGACCTGATGAAATCTGAATACACGAAATATAAGAGCTACGCTCCTTTCCTCTACAGGGTTAATGTTACCTATAAATTTTCTTCAAGCTGTGGAGATGGGACTGTAGAGAAGACGGTTTCTATTCCTGTTGAATTCTCCAACTTTATAGAGAACGATAACGACCTCTGTCAGCAATGATAGGGTTTCTTGTTGTTGATAAGCCCCGTGGAATAACCTCTCATGATGTTGTTTCTGAAGTCAGGAAACTGGTAGGAAAGGAATTTAAGGTTGGCCATACGGGAACTCTGGACCCTTTAGCTACCGGAGTTCTCGTTCTTGCTCTTGGTAAGGCTACCAGGCTTTCTAAGTACCTCCTGGAGAAAGATAAGGTTTACAGGGTTAAAGGAAGGTTCGGTTTAGACTCTCCGACGTATGATGTAGATGGAGAGCTCTCCTCCGTTGAGTGTTCTGATATCTCTAAAGAGGAACTTTTATCGGTCCTTCCCGGGTTTACGGGAAAGGTTAAACAGGTTCCTCCTCCCTACTCTGCTGTCCGGGTAGGGGGAAAGAGAGCTTACCAGCTTGCAAGGGAAGGGAAAAAGGTGGAGCTCCCTCCCAGAACCGTTGAGATTTACTCGTTGGAGCTCCTCTCTTTTTCCTATCCAGATTTTGAACTTTTAGTTCACTGTTCTTCAGGTACTTATGTAAGGTCGCTGATTCACGATATAGGCAGAGCCTTGAACTGTAGTGCTGTTGTTGTGGAACTCCGGAGGATTTGTGTCGGGAAACTTTGTGAAAGTAGAGCTGTTACACTTGAAACTCTTAAAAATAGGGGAATTGCTCCCTTTCTCCTTCCTCCACAGGAGGTCCTTGAATTTCCACTTCTTGTTCTTACAGGAAAAGAGGAGAAGCTCTTTAAAAACGGAGTTTTTCTGAAAAGGGAGCTCCCCCCCGGTCTCTACTCTGTTCTCTCTCCTACTAGGAGATTTTTGGGGGTTGGGAGGTCAAACGGGGAAGTTCTGAAACCTGAAACAGTAGTTTCTTAATTCAGTTAAAAGTGCCGCAGACCTGCGGCACCTACTCACCTACTACCTGTTTGGGGTCAATTCTGGCAAATCTTAAAACGGGCTTCAGCTCTTTTATTATCTCCTGGTAATCCTCTTCTCCCCTCTCAACCATATCCATCAGTTCTTCAAGTTTTCTTGTAAACTCCTCAGAGGTATAATCTGGAAAGTTCTGAGACAGATAGTTGTAAACCTCTATTCCTAACTTTGTGGGGTACAGAAACCTGCCCTTCTCCACTACGTAGTGTCTGTCAAGTAGGGTTTGAACGATCTTTGCGTACGTTGAGGGCCTGCCTATTCCTCTCCTTCTCATTTCCTCAACCAGCTCTCCCTGAGTATAAGGGAAAACTTTAGGAACCGTTCTTTTTGTAACAGATTTAATGTCAAAGTAGTACGTTTCTCCTTTCCGGAGTTCCACAGGGAACTTTTCTACCTCAAGTGGAAAAATCAGATTCCAGCCGTCTTTTACAACCTTTGTTATAAACTCCTCCTCTGTTATCAGTTCATCGGGAATTAGTTTTAGTTCAACTTCTATCCTTTCAACTTCTACTGGAACCATCTGTGATGCCATGAATCTTCTGAATATGAGATCGTAGACTTTGAAGTGATCTTTAGTCATTCTTGCCGTTGAACCGGAAACGTAGACCAGAGTTCTCAGAGCGTCTGCATCTAAGGGCCGTGTAGGCCTTATACACTCGTGGGCTCCCCCCTCTCCCCACGATCTCAGCTTCACAAATTCTGGGCCAAACTTTTCAGAGATGTACTCCTTTGCAACTCCCATTCCAGCGGTTGAAACCCTTGTTGAGTCTGTTCTGTGGTACGTAATGAAACCGCTTTCAAATAGGTCCTGAGCTATCTCCATAATTCTTTCTGCAGAGAGATTCAGTCTGTCGGAGGCCTCTTTGAGGAGCTCCCCCGTATTAAACGGAGGTCTGGGATTTTTCTCAACTATTTCCTTTTTAAGAACTTTCAGTTTCAGCTTATCCGCAGATACCTCTTTCAGCTTTGAAACGTTGTCTACTCTAAAGGAGAACTTTCCTGCTTCAGTTTCAACTGTAACGATTCCAACCTTTTCTTTGCTTTCTTTGTAGCGTTCTATAACCCAGCCTAAAACCGGTGTCTGAACTCTTCCTGCAGAGAGCCAGTTTTTCTTAAAGACCTTCCAGAGGTGTTGGCTTAATGAGAAACCGACCCACCTGTCTGCTATCCTCCTTACTATCTGTGCTTTTACTAAGTTCTCGTCAATCTCTCTCGGCTTTTCAAGAGCTTCCATGAACGCCCACTTGGTTACTTCGTGAAACTCCATTCTCCTCATTTTCATCTGATAGGGCTTCACAACAGTTCCCACATCCCACCCTATCTTTTCTCCCTCTGTGTCCGGGTCGCTGGCTATGTAAACTTCGTCTATCTCTAACCCTAACTCCCTTAGGGCCTCAATAACTGAAATTTTGTCAACATCGGGTTTCCCTTCGCACCTTGTACAGTAGGGTTCCGTTGTCTGTTCGTTGCAGGCGGTACAGTACTTTATAGTATCGTAAACGGGAATGAATCTGCCGTTTTCTTCCTTCACTCCCCAGATTCCGTCTCTTACCGTTATGTCAAAAACGTGTCCCTTAGATGCCGTGAGAAGCAGGAGTTTGTTTCCGATGTTTATCTCGTAGGCGTCTACGTCATTTATTCTGCGTCTTACAGGTTTTCCAAAGAAGTTGGCTATTGTTCTTGCCTTGTTGGGAGATTCAACGACAACGAGGGCAGTTGTAACAAGGCTTTTTGTTTCTGCTGTTATTTGTCCCTCCAGTATCTCCTTTACCCTTTTTCTGTCCCTGTCTACAATTTTAAAGATCCTCTGAAGATCTTTTTCCTCTATCAGTTCAAAGCCAAACCGTTCTGCAAGTTCCTTTCCTCTGTCTCTGTCTAAAACCTTAAAGTTTATGTCCTCAAGGAATATAAGAACTCTCTTTCTCAGAGAGTTAAGTGCTTTCAAGTCGTCTATGAACATAAGGCTTACACCTTTGGTTAACCCTCCTGCAAACATTCTGGAGGTTCTTCCTGAGGCCTGTATGTATCCGGCTGCGTCTCCCACTACTAAGTAGAGTTCCCCACCTTCCTCTTTTAGAGATACGGTTTCTGACTTTCTAATTTTTTCCAAGAATTCGGGGTTGTTAAGGTAGTTCTCTATGAACCCTTTTATCTCCTCCAGTTTCTCTTTGATTTTGGGGTATCTGTCAAGGAGCTCCTCTTTAAGGCTCAGATACTTTTTCAGATAGCTGATGTAAGAGATAACTTTTGGCTGTACCTCCTCGGGGAACAGTTCCCTTAAGACAAGAAGCATTCCGTAGAGTTTAATTGGCGCCAGAGAGAGCTTTGCGCTGAACTCCATTTTGGGAACGCCTATAAAAACTGCATACCTTACCGCCTGAGGAAGATCAATACCTCTTGCTAATGGGTTCCTGTAGCTTGAAATTCCGACTGCAGCCCAGAGTTCCCCTTTTACAAACCTCTCCTGATTTTCAGGTGTGAAATCCTCGTAGGAGACTGCAGGTATACCACTGGAGTTGAGCTTTTCAACAACTACGTCTACAAACTCTTTTCCCCTATCTGCAGAGACGAATACGAAAACGCCTTTTCCGTACTGTTTTATCAAATTAACCGTTTCCTTCAAGAAGTCTTTTTCTGTGTAGATAAGAACATCTTCAACGTTTCTCAGAGTTGTTGCCGACTTACCTACTTCAAAACCTAAAAGTTC
>JALTBO010000094.1 GCA_027075275.1 Desulfurobacteriaceae bacterium | reverse complement strand
CCTCGGCGGTATTTATAGAGAGGCTCCTCTACTTTTTCTTTACATTTCCGGCGGAGAAAAAACTCCTTCAGCAGGAGCTTGAAAAGGCAGGTGAGAAAGGGGCGGAGCTCCTTTACACCTCTTACTCTTCAAAACTTGAAAGGGGCAAGGGGCTCTTAATGTTCGTAATCACTGCCTCTCCTCTTTTAGGGCTCCTCGGAACGGTTCTTGGAATAATGGAATCTTTCAACACAATGGCGGAAAAGGGCGTTTCAGACATAGCGGCGGTAAGTAAAGGAATAGCCTTTGCCCTTGAGGCAACTGCCCTCGGAATTGCTGTGGCCGTTATCTCTCTCATCTACTACTACATAGTTGTAGGCCTTTCTAAAAAATTCAAAACGGAAATTAAGAAACTTATCATTAAAACTCTTACTGAGTGAATTCGTTTGAGAGCTTTATAAGGAGATTTTTAACTATTTCAGTTTTCTCTTTTTTGTATCTTACTGTTTCATCTTTGAGATTAAACTCCATCATGTTGGTTAAAAGACCTGAATGGGCAAAGAAGTTTCTGAGTTGAGGTCTGCTGTTTTTATGTTTTTCCTCTGTATCAACTTTTTCTCCAGGAAGAAAGTAGTCTAAAATTATCCTATTGTCTTTCTTAAAGTTAGAAATTATTGTTCTAAGCCTACTTATATCTTTTTCCAGAAGTGTGTAGTTAACGTTCTCAGTTCCAAAAAGCGAAGAGTAAATACCTCTAAACTTACTCAAAAGCTTATCAACATTCTCACAGGAGTTGGGAGTGTTTGGCACATAGTATTTTCTGAGGAGCTCCGAAATTCCGTAGTAAAAGCCTATAAGGAGAATTAAACTTATGATTCTGCGGAAGTTTATTCCTTCCGGAGAGAAAGTGTAGAAGATTTTTCCGCTTTCTTCTTTGAACTGAGGAGGGTTTTCAGAGTTGCCCATTATAGGTTCAAGCTCTTTTATGAGTAGATTTAAATTTTCCTCTATTTCTGAAGGGATGTTGTATCCTAAAAGGTAAACGGCCAGAGGAATGTTTTTAAGGACTGCTGTTAGTATTAAAACGGCTCTCTGGCCTAAAGAGACTATTTCGTTGGCGATTTCCTTTCTAACGGGGAGTTTCTGGAGCTCCCTTTCAGCCTCTTTTACGCCTCTATAGTTGAGAGGAAGTGAAGGAAAACCTTTCACTTTAAAAGGTTCGCTGAAAACCTTTAACGCCTCTTTGGGGTTGCCTATTGCCGGTTCTGAGTAGGCTATCTGGAATTGGTTGCTTTCATCCGAGCCTATTCTGGAAAGGTGGCTGAAAACCTCAAGATATCTGAAGGCTTCTGCCATTGAGAAAGTTATCTGGTTGTTTCCCGTTGATATGTCTGCAAAAAGGTTTAAACCCTTCTCTTTCCAGATTTCTGTTGTTTTAAGCATGTGGAACAGGAAGAAAAAGGTTAAAGAGCTGTAGTTGGAAATAAACGTTTTTCCGTTGAAAACGCCCATGGCCGGAGATTTTACGATTTGGGTGGAAGGGAGCTCCTCTTTTATCACTTTAACATCTTCATCATC
>JALTBO010000093.1 GCA_027075275.1 Desulfurobacteriaceae bacterium | reverse complement strand
CTGCTTCTGGAGCTGTTGCAGGACTTGTTGCTATTACACCTGCCGCCGGGTTTGTTGATGTTTTTGGAGCTCTCCTAATAGGGCTGGTTTCGGGAATTTTAGGATGGATGGGAGTTTTTGTAATTAAGCAGAAGTTGGGGTACGACGATTCTTTAGACGCCTTTGGAGTTCATGGTCTTAACGGCATATGGGGAGCTATTGCAACAGGAATTTTTGCAGTGAAAACGATTGGAGGAACACCTGGAGTTCTGGAAGGGAATCTACCTCAACTCTGGATACAGGTAAAAGCCGTAGTGGCAACAGTCGTCTACTCAGGGATAATGACTGCAGTAGTCTACTACGTTTCATCACTCCTTACAGGTGGAGCAAGGGTTACAGAGGAAGAAGAAATTCAAGGGCTTGACTCTGCTGTTCACGGAGAAAGGGGCTTTAACCTGTAACCGGTAAAAAGGGCGGGGAGCTCCCCGCCAGAAGCAGAAAAAAGGAGGAAAAGATGAAAAGGTACGTGGCCACAATTTTAACAGTCCTTCTCCTTCTCTCTTCAATTCCTTCAGAGGGAGCAGAGTTAAAAGTAGACCTTCCCCAGCTTAAACTATCTGGTGGTCTATCAGTATCGGGTTTCAGAGAGACAAAAACGGACAGAGGAACAGAGAGCTCCCTGAAACTGGAAGATGCTCTCTTTGAAATAGAAGGAGGTGACACCTCAGGGGGAATTGACATAGCCATCGGTTCACTTCTGCTTCCTACCGTTCTAAGCAGTGCAGATGAGGAGAACAAAGGAAACTTCGGCCTGAACAGGAGTGACGACAGATTCGGCCTTCTATGGGGATATGTAAAAGTAAATCCAGTTAAAAACCTTGAAATTGATGGGGGTGTTCTACCCACAAACGTAGGTTACGAACTTGCAGAGAGCTACAAAAACTTTAACATCACATATGGACTGGTCTGGAACAGCCAGCCGTTCATCTACAGGGGAGTAAGGGTAACTTATACGTTCAGTGAATCATTCCAGGTTTATGGAGAGTACGATAGGGGAAAAGAGCTCAACGGGAACACTGACGACCACGCCTTTGGAGTAGGAGCAACAGGAGCTCTTAAAGGTTTTTACTACACAGTCAACTACTTTGACTACGGAAACTTTAAAAACCTCTTTGATTTCACCCTCTCAACAGAGTGCAGAAACATCAAATTAGGACTGAACGGAGACTACCAGTGGCTTGATAAAGACGGAAGTAAAGCCGGATACGGCCTGGCAGTGTATATGGTTCCAGAGTTTGGAAAAATATCCCTGCCTGTAAGGGCAGAATACGTAAGAGATAGGAACAACTCGGGAATCTACGGATTCAAAGACAAAGGAACCTACTCATTTACAGTTACTCCCACTTATAAACTCTCAGAACACACAACAGTTAGAGCTGAGTACTCATACGTAAAGAGTAATTACAGTGAAGCATTTAATGGCTCTGACCATAAGGAAATTCTCTCCTTCCAATTCTCATATGCCTTCTGATGCACCTCCCCTACAGCCCCCTTCAACGGGGGCTTCTTTGTTAAAATCTATAAGGAAATTCTCTCCTTCCAATTACCATCCAATAAATGATAGAATTCATCTATGGAATCCCTTACAACAAAGTATCCCTGGGTAAAAAGGAAAACGGCTTACTGGGTCTGGCTTAAAACAGTAGCAAGGTTAATCGGAAAATTCTGCAGACTTGAAGTAAAGGGAAGGGAAAATATTCCAGAAAAAGGCCCCGTTCTCCTAATGGCAAACCACAGGAGCTACCTGGACCCTCCGCTTGTTGCTTATGCAGTTTACAAAAGGCCTGTTTTTTTCATGGCAAAAGCTGAACTTTTCACAACTCCAATCCTTGGAAACCTGATAAAACACTGGGGAAACGGGTTTCCCGTTAAGAGAGGAAAGGCAGACCTTACAGCCCTTAAAACGGCACTTGAAATTCTGAAAAAAGGAGAGCTTGTCTGCATATTTCCAGAGGGGCAGAGAGCTCCCGCCGGAAAATTCGTAAGACCCAAGTGGGGAGCCGGAATGGTGGCGCTGAAATCTAAAGTTCCCATCGTTCCGTGCCTCATAGAGGGAAGCGAAGCCTTAATAGGAAAAGAGGGGCTGATAAACGGAATTCCCAGGGTAAGAATTGCATTTGGAAAACCTTTCCGATTAGATTTAGAAGATAAGAAGGAGAACTACCAGAGAGCTGCAGACCTGATAATGGAGAAAATAAAGGAGCTGAGAAGTGGAAATTAAAGTAGCAAAGAGCGCAGGATTTTGCTGGGGAGTTAAAAGAGCCGTTAATATAGCCGTTGATGCCGTTAAAAAAGGTAAGGGGAGAGCTCTCTGCCTCGGTGAGCTTATACACAACAGGAGAGAGATTGAAAGGCTTAAAAATCTGGGAATGAACTTCATTGAAGATATGGAAGATGTAGGGAAAGGAGACACTGTAGTAATCAGATCCCACGGCGTTGCTCCTCAGGTTGTTGACTTTCTAAAGAGAAAGGGAGCCGACATAGTAGACGCAACCTGCCCCTTTGTAAAAGATGTCCACGAAAAGGCAGTGAAGCTACAGGAAGAAGGGTATCCAGTTCTAATCTTAGGGAACCCAAAACACCCTGAAGTGATAGGAATTGCCGGACACGTAAAAAATCCCATGATTATCAATACCCTTGAAGAGCTGGAAAAACTGCCGAAAATGCCAAAGCTGGGAGTTGTCTGCCAGACAACGCTGAACCTTAACTTCTTTAAGGAAGCAATAGCGATGCTGTCTCTTAAAGTAAAGGAACTCAAAATATACAATACTATATGCAGTGCAACCTCCATAAGGCAAAAAGAGGCAGGAGAACTGGCCAGAAAAGTTGATGTTATGTTAGTAGTAGGAGGTAAAAACAGCTCAAACACAACAAAACTGTACCAGATAGCAAAGAGCGTTAACCCAAAGAGCTTTCACATAGAGTCAAAAGACGAAATTGACGAGAGGTGGTTTAAAGGAGCTGAGAGCGTGGGTATAACCGCTGGAGCCTCCACGCCTCAGTGGGTTATAGAGGAAATTGTCCAGAGGCTTCAGGAGATCGGCCAAGGGGGAGATAAGAGTGGAAGGGGAGTTTGCGAAACTGTTAGAGGAGAGCTTTAAAAAGCTCAACCAGGAAGTTATAACGGGAACCGTTGTAAAGGTAACGGACAGGGAGGTTTTTGTTGACTTTGGATGGAAGTCTGAGGGGGTGGTTCCTCTAAAAGAGCTTGGTTACAAACCAAAGGTCGGAGATAAAATAGACGTATGCGTTGTTGAGCCAGAAACGGAAGAAGGGTATGCCCTTTTATCTGTTAACTGCGCAAGGTCAATAAAAGAGTGGGAGAGAATAGCAGACGAAATAGAGAAGAAGGGCGTTGTAAAGGGAAGGATAAGGCAGAGGGTAAGAGGGGGCTACAAGGTTCAACTTGAAGAAGGAGTTACCGTTTTCCTCCCCATGTCTCAGGTTGACATAATGCCTGTAACAAAGCCCGACGACTGGCTTGATAGGGAGATAGAGGCAAAAGTTCTCTCTATAGACAGAAAAAGAAGAAGTATCGTTATATCAAGGAGAAAACTCCTTGAGGAAGAAAGGGCTAAAAAGAGGAAAGAGACACTAAAAAGGTTAAAAGAGGGAGATATCGTTGAAGGAAGGGTAAAAAATATCGTTGACTTTGGAATCTTCGTTGACGTTGACGGTGTTGACGGTCTTGTCCACAAGAGCGATATCTCATGGTCGGGTCTTAAAACTCCCTTTGACGTTGCAAAGATAGGAGACAGAATAAAGGTAAAAATCAAGAAGATCGAAAAAGACAAAGAGAGGCTTGTTCTCTCACTGAAAGATGTAAATCCCGACCCGTGGGAGAGGATAGAGGAGCTCTACACTCCGGGAATGGAAGTTGAAGGGGAAGTTGTAAAGGAAGATAAAAAAGGCATCTGGGTTTACCTGCCACACGACGTTGCCGGCTTCGTTCCAGCAGAAACCCTTCCCAAAGAGGTAAAGCTTAAGTACAAACACAGGTATAAATTCACAGTTGACAGAATAGATAAAGAGAACAGGAGAGTCATACTGAAATGGCAGGAGGAAGCACACCAGAAATAAAGAACAAGAAGGCCTACTACGACTACGAGATACTTGAAAAGTACGAGGCCGGCATAGAGCTGAAGGGAACTGAGGTAAAGTCTTTAAGAGAGGGAAAGGCAAATCTTAGGGACTCTTTTGTCCGGATTGAAAACGGAGAGGCATTCCTCTTTAACGCCTACATCGCTCCCTATACCCACGGAAATCTGTTTAACCATGAACCTACGAGGAAAAGAAAACTTCTCCTTCACAAGAGAGAGATAAAGAGGCTGATGGGTAAGGTTCAGGAGAAAGGTCTTACAATTGTTCCCTTAAGAATGTACTTTAACAAGAGAGGAAAAGTAAAGGTTGAAATAGCACTGGTCAAAGGAAAGAAAAAGTACGACAAGAGGGAAGCAATAAAGAGAAGGGAGCTGGAAAGAGAAGCTCAAAAAGCGATGAAGTTCTACAAGTAACCCTCCCAATTGCGGCCTGTTTAACGGTGCACTAAATTTAAACGCGGCGGTTAGAAGCTGTCTGTGTTCATCGCACTCATACTTCTGTTGTTAGAGCGGTTCTTCGGAACCGCTCCTTTTTATTTAACCGCAATTTGGGGTTAGAGATGGAAGAGAAAATAAAGGAAGTTGTAGATAGAGTGAGGGAGCTCCTCCTTCCCATCTTAGAGGAAGGAGGGTTTGAACTGGTTGATATAGAGTTTGTAAGGGAACCCGTTGGCTGGGTTTTAAGGATATACGCCGACAGACCTGAAGGTGGGATAACGATTTCAGACTGCCAGTGGATAAGCGAGAGAATCGGAACCCTTTTAGACGTTGAGGATTTGATCCACCACCCTTACAACTTAGAGGTCTCCTCTCCCGGCCTTGATAGACCTCTAAAAACCAGAAAAGACTTTGAGAGGCAGAAAGGTGTTGTTATAAAAGTTAAAACCCATCAACCCATGGACAACCAGAGGAACTTTAAAGGGGAAGTTGTATCAACTTCTGAAAAGGGCGTTATCATACACGACGTTTCAAGGAACGCAGAGGTTGAGATACCCTACGAGAACATAAAGAGCGCAAGGGTAGACATAGACTCCCTTTTCAACAAGTAAATACGGAGGAAATTAAATGGAAAGCCTTGGAAAGACGATAGAGCTCCTCTGCAAAGAGAAGGGCATATCAAAAGAGGACGTAATTGAGGCCGTTAAGGTTGGAATAATAAACGCCGCCAAGAAGGCGGGCTACAGGGGAA
>JALTBO010000092.1 GCA_027075275.1 Desulfurobacteriaceae bacterium | reverse complement strand
TATTCCTCTTTTAGTAGTTTCCTTTCCCTTTCCCAGCGCTCTGCGCTTGGCTCGTGATTTAACGGTAGCAACCACAGTTTCACGGGTTGCGTTAGGCTTGTATTCGTTAATTGGAGTTAGGTTTAAATCCATTAAACATTTAACCACAATCCATTCATCGCAACGAAGCATTGCCTACGGGCAATGCGTAGTTGCGCTTTTCCCAAAATCACACCTAACAACCAACAGAACAACCTTTAAAAACAACCGAAATAACGATTAATAGGAAAAAGGGAATTGTGGGAGCTCTAGGATTAGAGAGGGAGCTCCGGAGCTCCCGTTATAAGCTCTGTAAAGCGTGTCCTAAATGCTTAATCAACGATTTCAGTTTAGCCTCAACCTCTTGTCGTGTTCCGTAGATATTCAGGTATTCCCGTTTACTTAAACCGCTTACAACAACCTTATAACGGTTAGTTTTAGGGTCTTTGTTGATGTAGATTCTCCAAGTGTAATGAGGCTCAAGGTCGCCGAATTGCTTTGAAAGGTCTATAATATCTTCAAGCCGATAAGCCATCATTCACTCCCTATAAATGGTTTATAACGGTTGTTTTTAGTGGGTGTTTGTTAGCTGTTAGGTGTGGCTTTCCTGCCACTCCTCACTCTTTTTTTCAAACTCTAAATTAGCGATTTCACGCTTAACCTGTTCTTTAGCTATAACTCCACCTTTAAAACAGTAATCAGGATTTAAACGAAAAGCCGTTTTACGGGGTTTCCATTGAACGATTAGCTTAAGTTTAATAAGAGTCTTGATTGCACGCCTAACAGTATCAGGATTAAGATTAAGTTCTTGTCCTAATTCTTTGTAATCAACGCTAATCCAATCATTGTTCCAACCGTCTTTACTACTATTTTTACCAACAAACCACAGAAAAACCTCTAATTCAGATGCTTTGAGTTTACGGTTTTTGATTAGGTTTAAAATCTTTTCTCCATAAACCTTTACATAAGGTTCTTTATCTTTTGGAGTTCTTGGGATAAAAGCGTCTAATACAAGTTTAATCGGTATAAACTCTCCGTCCTTCGTTACAAGTCCAGCGAATTCCTGTCTACCTCTAACCTTTAAACTCATTGCTATACCTCCTTTAAAAGTTTCTTACGGATTATTATAATCCGTTTAACAGACCATATCAACCCGTTCAACGGACTTTTAATCCCGTTAAACGGACTTAAAAATCCGTTAAATTTCTCCAATCCCTTGTAAATCAATAAAATCCTATATCTATATCTGTTCGTAAGAACACCTATAAGCGTTTTATGGTAAATCGGGAACACGGGATTAAGCGGGAGCTCCCAGCTAATACCGAAAACTGGGATAGGATTAGGGTGTAGGATTAGGGTTAAAGTGTTGTGGTTGGGAAAAGAGGCAGGATACGGCTTTGCTATACGCAAAGCCTAAAAGATTAAACAATTAAAAGAGGAAAAGGATTAACCTTAATTTGGTTAGCGATTAGAGGACTAATCACGAGGAGCACAGCTAACGCTGTGCAAGGGAAGGAAAGGAATTTGGAATAAGGATTTTATTCCTCTTTTAGTAGT
>JALTBO010000091.1 GCA_027075275.1 Desulfurobacteriaceae bacterium | reverse complement strand
ATACCAAAGAACAGACTCGTTGTAATAACAGGAGTTTCCGGTTCCGGAAAGTCCTCTTTAGCCTTTGACACCCTCTATGCCGAGGGGCAGAGACGTTACGTTGAGAGCCTTTCTGCCTATGCAAGGCAGTTCCTGCAGCTTATGGAAAAGCCGGATGTTGACCTGATTGAGGGACTTTCTCCGGCAATATCTATTGAGCAGAAGACCGTTTCAAAAAACCCCAGGTCAACGGTTGGAACAACAACTGAGATACACGACTACCTAAGGCTTCTTTTTGCAAGGGCTGGAACTCCCTACTGCCCTACCTGCAACGTTCCGATAGAGCCACAAACGGTTCAGGAGATAGTTGACAGGATTCTAAAGCTTGAAGGTAAAAGGGTAATCATCATCTCCCCCGTTGTGAGGGAAAGAAAGGGGGAGCACAGGGAGCTCCTTGAGAAACTGATAAAACAGGGATTCAGACGTTTCAGAATAGACGGAAAAGAGTACAGAGCAGAGGAGGTTTTAAACCTTAAACTTGAGAAAAAAGTTAAGCACACCGTTGAGGTAATCGTTGACAGGCTGAAAGTCTCTGAGAAGTCAAAGACAAGAATTGCGGACTCTGTTGAGATAGCCGTTAAGCTCTCAGACGGCCTAGTAATCGTTCAGGACTACGAGACGAAGAAAGAGGAGACCTACTCAACAAAGGGCTCCTGCCCCATCTGCGGCTTTAGCTACAGGGAGATTTCGCCGAGGCTCTTTTCATTTAACAGCCCCCTCGGAGCCTGCCCCGAGTGCGGAGGGCTCGGCTTCAGACTGGCAGTAGACCCGGAGCTCCTCTTAGACTTTGATGCCCCTGTAATTGAGTCTATTGAACTTTTAAACAGGGCAAAGTTTGAGTATCTGATTGACCTGATAGAAACCGGGTGCGAGGAGCTTGGAATATCACCCTACACCCCCGTTAAAGAGCTGAGCAGAGAGGAGTTCAACTTCCTCTTCTACTCAGAAAAACAGCCTGTTAGGGTTTACAACACAGTTCCCTACAGCAGAGGGAACTACAGACCCTACTACTTTGAGGGAATAATAAGACACCTTGAGAGGCGATACCACGAGAGTGAGTCTGAATATGTAAAGGAGCTGATTGAGCCCTACTTAAGGGAAGTTGAGTGTAAAGCCTGCGGTGGAAAGAGACTGAACAGTGAAGCCCTTTCTGTAAGGGTTGGAGGGAAGAACATTGCAGAAGTTGAATCTATGACTGTTGAAGAATGCTACAGGTTCTTTGAGGAGCTGGAGTTTAAAGGACAGAAGGCTGTAATAGCCGAAAGGGTTTTAAAGGAGATAAAGAACAGGCTCAAGTTCCTTTTAGACGTAGGACTTGATTACCTGACCTTAGACAGGAGAACTTCAACCCTTTCAGGGGGAGAATCTCAGAGGATAAGGCTCGCAACGCAGATAGGTTCAAGGCTTTCAGGAGTTTTATACGTTTTAGACGAGCCGAGCATCGGGCTCCACCAGAGGGACAACAGAAGGTTGATTGAAACTTTAAAGAGCCTGAGAGACCTTGGAAATACCGTAATCGTTGTTGAGCACGACATTGAAACTATAGAGAGTGCAGACTTTGTTGTTGACATGGGCCCTGGAGCGGGCGTTCACGGGGGAGAGGTTGTTGCAACGGGAACGCCGGAGGAGATAAAGGAAAACCCGAAATCACTAACGGGGAAATACCTCTCAGGAAAGCTGAAGATAGAGACTCCGAAGGAGAGGAGGAAGCCAACCGGTAAGTGGCTGAGAGTAGTAGGGGCAGCTGAGCACAACCTCAAGAACATAACCGTTGAGTTCCCGTTGGGGCTATTTATCTGCGTAACGGGGGTTTCAGGCTCTGGAAAGTCAACACTTGTTAACGAGATACTCTACAAAGCCCTGGCAAAGGAGATTTACGGCAGTAAGGTAATTCCGGGAAAGCACGAGAGAATTGAAGGGCTTGAGTACATAGATAAGGTTGTTCGGGTTGACCAGTCTCCAATTGGGAGGACTCCAAGGTCTAATCCGGCCACCTACGTTGACGTTTTCACTCCGATAAGGGAGCTCTTCGCCGCAACCCCTGAGGCGAGGGCAAGGGGGTATAAGAAGGGAAGGTTCTCTTTCAACGTTCCCGGCGGAAGGTGTGAGGCCTGTAAGGGAGACGGAGTTGTAAAGATTGAGATGCACTTCCTGCCGGACGTTTACGTAACCTGCGACGTCTGCGGCGGAAAGCGATTCAACAGGGAGACTTTAGAGATTACATACAGGGGAAAGAACATCTACGACGTTTTAGAGATGACCGTTGAAGAGGCAATGGAATTCTTCAGAAACCACCCGAAAATCTTTAACAAACTGAAAACCCTGTACGACGTGGGGCTGGGCTACATAAAGTTGGGGCAACCTGCAACAACCCTTTCAGGTGGAGAGGCACAAAGAGTTAAGCTGGCTAAGGAGCTCTCTAAGAGGGGAACAGGGAAAACCGTTTACATATTAGACGAGCCCACAACGGGGCTCCACATCCACGACGTCAAAAAGCTAATTGAGGTTCTCCAGAGGTTAGTTGATAAGGGGAACACTGTAATTGTCATTGAGCACAATCTTGATTTTATTAAGTGTGCAGACTGGATTATTGATCTCGGCCCTGAAGGGGGAGAGAGGGGAGGAAGAGTAGTTGCAGCAGGAACGCCGGAGGATGTTGCAAAAACTGACACCTGGACTGGAAAATTCCTGAGGGAAGTCCTTAAAACATAAGAGGGAGGTTGAAATGAAGGTTCTTCTTGTCCTTAACAGGGAGCCCTACGACGGAACAGACGTAACCTGGAACGCCTTAAGGCTTGCAGGGAAGCTCCTTGAGAGGGGAGCAGTTGTGAGGATCTTCCTGATGAACGACGCCGTTGACCTTGCAAGGAACGAAACTGTTAAGCCGGATTCTTACGACCAGGACCTTGTTGCGATGCTGAAAGACCTTATTTCAAGGGGAGTTCCCGTTAAAGTATGCGGAACCTGTATGGCGCGGTGTGGTATTTTTAAGAACAGGCCTTTCTTTGAAGGAACTGAGAAAGCTACAATGAACGATCTTGTTGAGTGGGTCCTTGACAGCGATAAGGTATTAACCTTTTAAGAGTGGGGGAGGGGAGCTCCCCCTTCACCACCCCCTTAAAAGAGCCTGTTGTAGAGCTCCTTCCCAACAACCCGGGAGAGCTCCACAACTCCACCCCTCAAAACGAAAGTCCTGTCAAAACCCAAAAGCCTTAAGGCAACAACAACCGCCGTTGCTCTCCTGTCTGTGTGACAGAGAACCAAAACAGTTTTATCTTTTGGAATTTTCTTAAGGTTCTCCTCTTTAAAGAGTTCGTGCATCGGTATGTAGAGGGTATTCTTAAGGCGTGGTGCAAGGAGCTCCTGCTCTAAAGGAGTCCTGATATCCAGAATAACAAAATCCTGTTTCTCCTTTATAAGGTCAACAACCTGCTCCGGCTCAACGGCACAGGGGTTACTTGCAAGAACTTTCGGCGTAAAGTTTGAAAAGAGGAGCTGAACTCTCTTTAAAATTTCTCCGTTTACATCCATAGCAAAACTCCTTTAATCGGTTAAGAGAGCTCGTGCATCGTCACTTCATGACAGAGCCTGCAGTCCATTTTTGTCTTCTGAGCTCCCTTAACCTTGTAGGGTTTAAAGTTTCCAAAGTGGTAGTCGTTCAGCATCTCAACAACTTTAGCTGCAACTGTTGCAGAAAGCCTTGCACACCTCTCAGAACGCTCTTTGCTGTTGTAAAGAACAGGTTTCCCAAACTTCACAGAGGCAATCTTGCACCACCTCTGAACAGAAACGTGGCACAGAGGGGAATGGGAAATGCTTTCAGGGAAAGGTTGCTTGCACCATTTACCTTTACAGGGAACGTAGGTAGGAAGTGGAGTCTTCTGGTACCAGTCGTAGAGGGTATCTATCATAGCTTTAAAGTCTTTCAGGTCACATGTAAGATTGAAGATCGCACCTGCAGCGTTAAGGGTTCCACATAGGGTTCCCCAGCCTGCAGCACCGCCGCCGCCATACCAGAACATAAGGGTTGGTATCCCCAGGTAAGGTCCACCAACCTTCTCCTGAAGCTCACTTATAACGGCGTTAAAAACTCCGTAAGCACACTCGTGCTGGTAGTAACCGTCGTAGGCCTTATCGGCCACTCTCTTTGGATCAAGCTTCACGTAAGGAAGTGGAAGCTCTATCTTCTTCTGAGACGCAAAGCTCATTGCAGAGCCAACAGTTAAGCCGGCAACTGCCCCTAATCCAGCCTTTGCAACGTCTTTTAGGAACTTCCTTCTCTCCACGGCACCCTCCTTAACCACTATTTGGTGGTGAATTTACTTTCATTATATCATAGAGATATGAGAGAGAAAGAGAGCGTTAAACTGTTGAGGGAATTTGGCCTTAACTCCTATGAGGCAAAGGCTTACGTAGCACTCTTAAAACTGGGAAGAGCTCCTGCAACAGAGATTGCGAAAGAATCGGGAATTCCTCCACAAAGGGTCTACGACTCACTTAGAAGCCTTGAAGAAAAAGGTTTCATCTACGCAATAAACGGAAAACCCAAAATTTACGTTCCCGCTTCTGTTCGCGATGCCCTCTTAGGCAGGATATACCAGCTGAAAACGGAGTTTGAAAAAAGGGAAAGGTTCTTAAGGGAACTTATAGTAGAGGTGGAGGAGCTCCTTTCTCACTTCCAGAAGAAAGAGGAGAAAGACGGAGGTGAGGTCTTCTCTTTAGAAGGAGAGAAAGCCTTAATTTCACGGGCACTGAGCACAATATCAGAGGCAAAAAAGTCTGTCTGGATAGCAGGCATACGCCCTCTCTTTAAGTTCGGCTGTAGAGGAAACCTTGATAGATACCTGCCGTCGGCCGTTGAGCTGATAGCTGTTGGTACGTTTGATACCCCCTGCAAGGAGGAGATAAAGAAGCTGGGTGGAAAGTTCGTTGAGAAAAAGGTGGATATACCATACCTCCTGATTGTTGATGAAAAGCAACTTCTCCAGATATACTCACCTGAAAAAGGTCTCTACACGGAAAACCCTTTAGTTGTAGCTCCCTTTATCTCCTACTTTAAGTCCCTACTTGGTTGAAGGGGCAGGCTGGCTGTCTACCGTGTACCAGTTTTCGTGAACGTGGATAACCCTTCCGTCTTTTGTCTTAACATCGTATTCGGTATCGGCGTTAACCGTGTGGGTGCTGGTCTGGTCGCTTCCAAAGACATAACCTAAGATTCCCCCTGCAACAGCACCGTAGATGGCAGCGTCCTCGGCTTTAGCCTTGTAGTGCTTATGTGTTGCAGCTCCTACGGCAGCACCGCCAAGAGCTCCCAGCATTGCCGCATCTGTTTTTGAAAGCTGAGTTGACGCACAGCCAGAAAAAAGTAATCCTAAAAC
>JALTBO010000090.1 GCA_027075275.1 Desulfurobacteriaceae bacterium | reverse complement strand
AAGAGGGAATCACCGTTTGATGTGAAGATGTTAACGTAGGGAACTTTAGTCGTTCCGGAGGTAACAGAGAACCTGAAGGCTGTTCCCCTGCTCAGATAAAAAGTTTTACCGATGTTTAAGCGGTAGTAATAACCGGTCTTCCTCCCCCTCCACTTCTCAAGGCCCAATTCCCGTCTGTAGTTTCCTTTAAGATTAACCCCGTAAAACCCGGCTTCACCGGAAATCTGGAACCCAAAAGAGGAAAGAGGAAGAAGGGAAAGGAGTAAAAGGGCGGCCGTAGTTGATTTCACTTTCCCTCCAGATTAGTTTAATTTAAACAATTCAGATTTTACGATAAAGGAAGGGATATGAAAGTAGTTGCCCACGTTCCCGGAAAAGAGATACTGAAAAACCCCCAGCTGATAGAACGGTTCGTGGAGGTCGGACTCGGAGTGGAGCTCCAGATAACGTCAGAGGTGCTTGACTCCCTCACACTCAAAGATTTCGGTAAACTGAGAAGACTTGCAGGGGGAGCTCCCGTAACAGTCCACGCCCCATTCATAGACCTGAACCCGGGAGCCTTAGACTCTTACATTCTAAAGGCCACAAGGGACAGATTTTTTGAAACTGTAACGACAGCAAAAGTTCTGAACGCTGAAGTCATCGTCTTCCACACAGGCTACCACCCCCAGAAAGTTGACCCTTTTTACAACAGCTGGTTTGAAAGAGCTCTTGAAACATTCAGAGAGGTTGCAGAAAACTGGAAGGGGAAGATAGCCCTTGAGAACGTTTTTGACAGAAATCCCAAAAATCTTAAAAACTTTATAAAAAACCTTCCCGAAAACGTCGGAGTCTGTTTAGACGTTGGCCATATGAACCTATTTTCAGAAGTTCCCGTTTCACTGTGGTTTGAAGTGCTGGGAAGCAGGATATACGAGTTCCACCTCCACGACAACTTAGGGCTCCAGGACAACCACTTTCCCATGGGAACGGGAACGGTGAACTACCCTGAAGTGTTCACCCAGATGGAAAAGCTGAAACAGGAGTATATTTTAAACCTTGAAAACAAAACCTACGAAGACGTTTTAAAGAGCCTGGAATACTTACGGAGGAATGCTAAATGGAGAGAGATATCGTTATCTACCCAAACGAAATATTAAAGACAAAGGCAGAGGAAGTTAAAGAGTTCAACGAGGAGATAAGAAACCTTGTAAACGATATGTTTGAAACTATGTACAAAAAGGGTGGAGTGGGACTTGCCGCAAATCAGGTAGGAGTTCTAAAAAGGGTTGTCGTTATAGACCTCCACTCAAAGACCGAGAAGCAGGGAAAAGAGCAGATAGTTTTAATAAACCCTAAAATAGTTGCACAGGAAGGGGAAATCGTAAAAGAGGAAGGTTGCCTCTCACTTCCAGGTCTTTATAAAAAGGTTAAGAGAGCCGCCTACGTAAAGGTAAAGGCTCAGAACCTGAACGGAGAGGAGTTTGAAATTGAGGGAGAGGGGCTTCTTGCACGGGCTTTTCAGCACGAAATAGACCACCTGAACGGTATTGTCTTTATAGATAGGCTTTCTCCCCTTCAGAAAAGGTTAGCACTTGAGAAGTACAAGAAACTAAAGAG
>JALTBO010000089.1 GCA_027075275.1 Desulfurobacteriaceae bacterium | reverse complement strand
AGCTGATTTATTGAGAATCAATTCTATCAAAGCGGAAAATGTACTTGCCCTTCGGAGAAACAACCTCTTCAAGGCCAACGTAAACAGTATCTCCAACTCTCTCTTTTCTGTACTCTGGAGAGGGATAAAAGAGGTATCTGGGCTTTGTTATCTCCAGAACCTCTTTAAAAACCGGCCTATCTGGAGAGTCTGCAATAACCAGAAAGTCAAGCCTTTCAAGCCCAGAACGTTTAAAGAGCTCTATTAGAGCTTCAACGTCTTCCCTGAACACTGCGTTCTGCTTGCTCTTTCCGATTTTTCCCTTAACTTTTATCCATTCAGCCCTTGTGAACTTCGCAGTTGACGGGTTGTAAACGCCGCTAATTCCACTAAACGTAAGTCCCTCTTTTGTTCTGAAGAGGCGGGAGAGAAAGTCGGTGCCGGAGCTCCTTTCCAGAACTTCCAGGTTATCAGAATTTCCCCTGCAGTAGAACCAGGTTTTATCTACCCTCACAGGCTTTTCAAAACCGTGAGGACCAATAGTTATAACAATATCGGGCTGGGAAACTTCCACAAGCCCTGTAAACCTCTCAACTGCACCTTTAACCGGGCCAAGAATCAGTATCTCCATCGCCAATCTCCCTGTCTGTTAGGGTGGAGAATTATATCTGAACCTCTTGACACAATCTCCGCCGTTCCTATATTATTCACCGTCCACGATGTGCCGGCTTAGCTCAGCTGGCTAGAGCGGGTGACTTGTAATCACCAGGTCGGGGGTTCGACTCCCTCAGCCGGCACCATACGTGGAGGGGTGGCCGAGTGGTCAAAGGCAGCGGACTGTAAATCCGCCGGCTTACGCCTACGCAGGTTCGAATCCTGCCCCCTCCACCACTGACGCGGGGTAGAGCAGTCTGGTAGCTCGCCGGGCTCATAACCCGGAGGTCGCGGGTTCAAATCCCGCCCCCGCAACCAATGAGCGGGCGTAGCTCAGCTGGCTAGAGCATCAGCCTTCCAAGCTGAGGGTCGCGGGTTCGAATCCCGTCGCCCGCTCCATTTTATTTTCCCGCCTTAATTTCCTCTCAAAAATCCCAACCTTTTATCCCTTGAAGAGCCCACCTTAACGATTTACAATTCCAGCAAACAAGTTCTTTTATTAAGGAGGAAAAATGGCAGAAGTATTTAAAGGAAGGGCTTTCAAGTTTGGAGACGACATTAACACCGATGAGATAATTCCAGCAAGGTATCTAAACACATCAGACCCTAAAGAGCTTGCAAAACACGTTATGGAGGATGCAGACCCTGAATTTCCCAAAAAGGTAAAGCCTGGAGATATTATCGTCGCAGGTAAGAACTTCGGCTGCGGTTCCTCGAGGGAGCACGCTCCAATTGCAATAAAGGCTGCAGGGGTTTCTGCAGTAATAGCAAAGTCCTTTGCAAGGATCTTCTACAGGAATGCAATAAACATCGGTCTTCCGATATTTGAATCTCCTGAAGCTGTTGAAGGAATTGAAGAGGGAGACATTGTTGAGATAAACCCGGAAACGGGAGTCATTAAGAATGTAACAAAGGGAACGGAGTTTAAGGCCAACCCGATTCCAGAGGATATAAGGCAGATAATGGAAGCCGGTGGACTTATGGAGTATGCAAAGAAAAAGTTAGGACTGAAGGAGGGGTAAGTTGAAAGAGTTTACAATAGCCGTTCTTCCCGGAGATGGTATCGGCCCAGAGATAGTTAAGCAGGCAGTTAAGGTTTTAGACGCAGTTTCAGAGAAGTTCAACGTTAAGCTCAACTACAAGTACGGCCTTATCGGTGGAGCCGCAATTGACGAAACTGGCGTTCCGTTTCCCGATGAAACTAAAGAGATAATTCTCTCATCCGATGCCGTTCTCCTTGGAGCTGTTGGTGGACCTAAGTGGGACAGCCTCCCCTTTGAGATAAGACCTGAGAGAGCTCTCCTCGGAATGAGAAAACTCTTAAACGCCTTTGCAAACCTGCGTCCTGCAAAACTATACGACGAGCTGATAGACGCCTCAACCCTTAAGCCAGAGGTTGTTAAGGGCGTTGACATTATGGTTGTGAGGGAGCTTACCAGCGGAATCTACTTCGGAATTCCCAGGGGAATCTTTGTTGACGGTGACGAGAGGGTTGGAATAAACACGCTCCGCTACTACGAGCACGAAGTTGAGAGAATCGCAAGAGTAGCATTTGAGGTTGCAAGGAAGAGAAACAGGAAGGTAACCAGCGTTGATAAGGCGAACGTTCTTGAGGCGACAGTTCTCTGGAGAGAAGTTGTTGAAAGGGTTCACAAAGAGTACGAAGACGTTGAGCTCAACCACATGTACGTGGATAACGCTGCAATGCAGATAATCAGGTGGCCGAAGCAGTTTGACGTTATCGTTACAACGAACATTTTCGGAGATATTCTTTCTGACGCCTGTGCAATGCTAACAGGCTCTTTAGGAATGCTTCCATCTGCGTCAATCGGCGGAGAGATTGGCCTTTACGAGCCTATCCACGGTTCAGCTCCAGATATAGCCGGCCAGAACATTGCAAATCCAATAGCAACAATTAACTCTGCAGCAATGATGTTTACCTATTCGTTCAACATGCCTGAAGTTGAAGAGACAATAGATAGGGCAGTAAGAAACGTCCTCGCAAAGGGTTATAGAACAAAGGACATCTACTCCGAAGGGTGCAAGCTTGTTTCAACGGAGGAAATGGGAGACCTGATAGCTGAAGAAATCAAGTCTATGTGAGGTAGGGAATGAAAGGGTATACAGTTGCCGTTGTCGGTGCAACAGGTGCCGTTGGCCAGGAAATGATAAAGGTTTTAGAGCAGAGGGACTTTCCCGTTAAGAAACTCATTCCCCTTGCATCTTCAAGGTCTGCAGGTAAGAAAGTCAAGTTTAAGGGAGAGGAGATAACCGTTGAGGAGCTGAAACCTGAAAGCTTTGAGGGAGTTGATATAGCTCTCTTCTCCGCAGGAGGAGAGAGGAGCAAACAGTTTGCCCCGGAAGCCGTTAAGAGGGGAGCTGTAGTTATTGACAACAGCTCTGCTTTCAGGATGGAACCGGATGTTCCGTTAGTCGTTCCAGAGGTTAACCCTGAAGATGTTGACTGGCATAAGGGAATAATTGCAAATCCCAACTGCTCAACCATTCAGATGGTTGTCGTTCTTAAACCTCTCCACGATATTGCAAGGATAAAGAGGGTTGTTGTTTCAACATACCAGGCAGTTTCAGGAGCCGGTGCTCAGGCCATTGAGGAGTTAAAGGAACAGAGCAGGGCAGTCCTTGAAGGAAAACCGGTTCCTCCGCCGAAGAAGATCCCAAAGCAGATAGCCTTCAACTGCGTTCCACACATAGATAAGTTCTTTGAGAGCGGCTACACGAGAGAAGAGATAAAGATGATTAATGAAACAAAGAAGATAATGCACGATAATTCCATTAAAGTTTCACCAACCTGCGTAAGAGTTCCCGTTTTCATAGGACACTCTGAGTCTGTAAACCTTGAGTTTGAAAGACCTATATCTGTTGAGGAAGCAAGGAGGGCTTTAGAGGGAGCTCCCAGCGTAACGGTTATGGACGACTTTGAAAACCTCGTCTATCCTACGCCAATAGACGTTGCAGGGAAAGACGACGTTTTAGTTGGAAGGATAAGGAAAGATGATACAATAGAAAACGGTCTTAACCTCTGGATTGTTGGAGATAACTTAAGAAAAGGAGCAGCGCTGAACGCTGTTCAGATAGCGGAGCTCCTCATTGAAAGGGGACTTATTTAGGGGGATTTATGAGCGAAGAGATCTTAAAATCGTTAGTTGAGGAAATTCCAGAAGTTGAATCGGCCCTCATAATAGATGAAGACGGAATAGTTGTTTACAGATACGACAGCAAAGAAACCTCTGTTGACTCAGAGGAGCTCTCAACACAGCTTGTTAACCCTATAAAAACATGTGATGAAACAATTCTTGAGCTAACCGGAGAGAAAGACAGCCTTGAGGAGACAATAATCTTTTCAAAAAACTATGCAATTTTCGTCTACAATTTGGTTAACGATACTTTCCTCGTTGCTATAGCTAAAAGAACTCCCCTTTACGGTAGAACCAGATTCAAAATAAGGTCAAGGCTTCCAAAACTGATAAAAGCTCTGTAGGAGGGGAGAGATGGCAAAGCTCTGGTATTTAGGACACTCCACGTTCTACATTGAAGGAAAGGGCTTAAAGGCACTGATTGACCCTTTTTTAAACGGGAATCCATGGAAAGTTGCAAAGCCTGAGGATTTTACAGACCTCAACTACATCTTCGTTACACACGGACACGGAGATCACCTTGGAGATGCAGTAGAGATAGCAAAGAGAACAGGAGCAACAATTGTAAGTATCTTTGAAGTGTGCCAATACTGTAGTTTAAAAGGCGTTGAGAATGTTCACGCAATGCACATAGGAGGAAGCTACCAGTTCCCCTTTGGAAGGGTGAAGCTGGTCCCTGCCGCCCACGGGAGCTCCGTCATTGAAAACGACCAGGTCATCACCCTCGGAACCCCATGCGGAATGCTGATAGAGGTTGAGGGAAGAACAATCTACCACGCAGGAGATACAGGACTAATAGCAGATATGGAGTTCTTAGGAAGGTACGAGAAAGTATTTGCAGCACTCCTGCCAATTGGCGGAAACTTCACAATGGACGTAAGGGACGCAGCAATAGCTGCAGAGCTCATAAAGCCTCAAATTGCAATTCCGATGCACTTTAAGACATGGCCAATAATAGATGCCGAGCCTGAAGACTTTAAGAAGCTGGCAGAGGCAAGGGGAGTAAACGTTCAGATACTCAATCCGGGAGACGAGTTAGAATTCTAAATGAAAAAGGTTGGAGTTACTCTATCGGGCGGCTTTGTTAAGGGAGCCGCCCATATCGGTTTTCTAAAAGCCCTTGAGTACAAAGGAATCAGCCCTTCGTTTATAGCAGGTTCCAGCGCGGGAGCTCTTGTTGGCTTCCTCTACGCTTTCGGCCTTTCCCTGGAGAAAATTGCAGAAATAGGGAAAAATCTTTCATGGAGGAAACTGGCAAAACCGCACTTTAAAGGCGGTCTATTTAAACTTGAAGGGCTCTACTCCATCCTTGTAAAACTTACAGGAAATCCTGACCTCTCAGAGCTGAAAATTCCATTTGCTCCCGTTGTAGTAAACCTGAAAACCCTGAAAGTTGAAGTAAAGAGAGAAGGGCCCTCAGCCGACTTAGTAGTAGCCTCGTGTTCCGTTCCCCCTCTTTTTGCCCCATGGAAGGTGGAAAATAACTTTTACATAGATGGTGGTGTTAGAAACTGTTTGCCCGCCGAAGTGGCAAAATCCTCAGGAGTTGAAATCAACATCTGCTCAAACATAAATACTGTTACAGAAAGCTTTAACCCTGATTCTATAACTGAAGTCCTTGAAAGGTCTTCTATCGCCAGTGTACTGGAAAACCAGAGCTGGAGACTCCGTTACTGTGATATCATAGTTAACCATCAAATTCCTTATAGTCCTTTTGATTTTTCCAGATTTGAAGACCTGATAGATATAGGATTTAATGGAACCCTTGAGGAGCTGAAAAGATGGCTGTAAAAGGCCTCCACGCATTTGTATCCGGCAGAGTTCAGGGTGTAGGATACAGGGCATTTACAAAAAGCACTGCAGAAAAGTTAAGGCTGAGAGGGTTTGTTAGAAATCTACCTGACGGAAGGGTTGAGGTTTACGCAGAGGGAGAGGAGGAGAACCTGAAGAAGCTCCTCTCAAAACTCTACGAAGGCCCGTTCCTTGCAAAGGTAACAGACGTTGAATACAAGTTTACAGAACCGTGGGGAAAGTATGAGAGTTTTACTATTCTTTATTAGCCTATTTCTTATCACCTATTCAGCCAACGCCACAATTTACTACAAGGTCAAAAAAGGAGACTCTCTAAATAAAATTGCTAAAAAATTTGGTCTATCTGTTAACCAGATAAAAAGGGCTAATAGGCTAAAAAGCAGTAAAATATACGTTGGTCAAAGGTTAAAAATTCCTGTAAACAGAATCCATACTGTCCAAACAACTAAAAAATACACCATTTATAGAGTAAAAAGAGGAGATTCTTTAGGAAAAATAGCAAAAAAATTCGGGACAACTGTTGCAGAAATCAAAAGAGTAAACGGACTGAAAAAAAACATCATTTATCCGGGGCAGAGACTAAAAATTCCAGTTAAAGGAAACATAAAATCAAAAAACAGAACTGTCAGAACTGTTCACCAAAGGAAAAATAGTCCAGTTTTCGTACCTAATGGACTGACAAAAGTCCCTGTGTACAAATACTACAGGGTTAAACGGGGAGATTCCGTTATAAAAATAGCTAAAAAGTTCCACGTTTCACCAAGAACAATTATAAGAATAAACGGTCTTAGAAGACCCTACATACTCCGCCCTGGCCAGAGACTCAAAATACTGGTAGGTTATAGAGATGTGCTGAAACTTAATAGACCTCTACGGTTTCAGTTTCCGCTAGACGGAAAAGTTGACCCAACAATAAGGGAGGATGGATACCCCGGGATTTTCATAGTGAACCAGCCGGGAGCTCCCGTCAAAGCCGCAGAAACAGGGATAGTAAAGTTTGCCGGGAAAGACAGTAAACTTCTAAAAGCTTTCGGAAACATGGTAATTATCCAGCACCCCAAAGGCTATAGAACGGTATACGGAAACCTTGATAAAGTATTTGTAAAACCAAATCAGCTGGTAAAGAGGGGAGAAGTAATAGGAACTGCTGGAACTTCCGGAATATGGGGAAAGAGCGGACTCTACTTTGACATAAGTAGGGTTTACAACGGTAAGACTTACCACATCCAGCCGCTGGAAGTTCTTAAATAGTTAACAAGAGTCTATAATAAAACAACAAAAGTCTCAAAGGGGGTGTTAGTTGTTCAGAATAGTAAAAAAGAGAGAGCTTGCAGAAAACGTTGACGAGTTTATCATTGAAGCCCCTCTCATAGCAAAGAAGGCAAAACCGGGGCAGTTCGTAATTATCAGAGTTAACGCAAAAGGTGAAAGAATCCCGCTGACAATAGCAGACAAAGACCCCGAAGCGGGAACCATAACCCTAATGGTTCAAAGAGTAGGGAAAAGCACCTACCACCTCTCCTGCTTTGACGAGGGAAACTCCATAAGAGACGTTGTAGGTCCACTGGGGAAACCCACCCACATAGAGAAGTGGGGACATGTAGTTGCAGTAGGTGGGGGACTGGGGCTTGCTCCTATACACCACATAGCACAGGGAGTTAAAGAAGCCGGCAACGAGCTTACAGTAATTATGGGATTTAGAAGAAAGGAGCTGATATTCTGGGAAGACAGGATGGAGCTCCTTGCAGACAGAGTAATAGTAACAACAAACGACGGTTCCTACGGAATGAAAGGACTGGTTACAGACGCTCTCAGAAACCTTTTAGACTCAGGAACAAAAGTTGACATGGTTATCTGCGCCGGACCGGTTCCCATGATGAAGGCAGTTGCAGACCTAACCAGAGACTATGGAGTTCCCACCGTTGCATCGTTGAACCCCATAATGGTTGACGGAACTGGAATGTGCGGCGCCTGCAGGGTAACTGTTGGAGGAGAAGTAAAGTTTGCCTGTGTTGACGGACCGGAGTTTGACGCTCACCAGGTTGATTTTGACGAACTGATGAACAGACTTAAAATGTTCAGAGAAAAAGAAGAAGAAGCCTTTAAAGAATTCCAGAGAAAACACTGCGGATGCCACGGGAGATAGAGATGGCAAAGAGGGAGATAATAAAAAAGAGAGTTCCTGTTCCAGAGAGAGATCCGAAAGAGAGAGTAAAAGACTTTAAAGAGGTTAAATTAGGTTATACTCCCCAGCTGGCAATGGAGGAAGCAAAAAGGTGTCTCCAGTGTCCCCACTCTCCCTGCGTAAAGGCATGTCCGGTTAACGTTCCCATTCCTCAGTTCATAAAACTAATAGAAGAAGGTAAATTCGTAGAGGCAGCGAGGAAAATAAAAGAGGAAAATATACTCCCCTCTGTATGTGGAAGGGTCTGTCCTCAGGAGATTCAGTGCGAAGGAGCCTGTGTTGTTGGCAAGGTGGGAGATCCTGTAGCTATAGGAGCACTTGAGGCATTTGCCGGAGACCACGAAGCTTCCGTCGGCTACGAAAAGATAGTCATAACAGAGAAAAGGAATAAAAAAGTTGCAATTGTAGGATCCGGCCCTGCCGGAATAGCGTGCGCGGCAGACCTGCTGAAAATGGGCTACGAGGTAACAATATTTGAAGCCCTCCACGAACCGGGAGGAGTTCTGGTTTACGGAATACCGGAGTTTAGACTTCCCAACGAGATTGTGGAGAGGGAGCTCTCCTTCCTTAAAGAGATGGGAGCAAAAATTGAGTTGAACTTTATAGTAGGAAAAACAAAAACGGTTTACGAGCTTTTAGAGGAGTTTGACGCTGTCTTTATCGGTTCCGGAGCAGGTCTTCCTTACATGCTGAACATTGAAGGTCTGAACTTGAACGGAGTTTACTCGGCAAACGAGTTCCTCACAAGAGTTCTCTTTATGGGAGCCTACAAATTTCCTGAAACGGATACCCCGGTCTTTACCGGAAAGCGACTTGCAGTCATAGGCGGCGGTAATACAGCAATGGACGTTGCAAGAACAGCCCTCAGGCTCAAGGAAGTGGAAGAGGTTATGGTTATCTACAGACGTTCTAAAGAGGAGATGCCAGCAAGGGTTGAGGAGGTAAGACACGCAGAGGAAGAAGGAGTAATCTTTAAAACGCTTACAAACCCTGTAAGGTTCGTAGGTGAGAATGGCTGGATAAAGGGAATAGAGTGCGTCAGAATGGAACTTGGTGAGCCGGACGAATCGGGCAGAAGGAAACCGATTCCCGTTCCTGGTTCAGAATTCATAATAGAGGTAGACTCCGTTGTAATGGCAATAGGCCAGGGACCTAACCCGGTAGTTGTAGACGGGGTCAAAGAGATAAAGAGAGGTAAAAAAGGAGAAATCATCGTTGACCCTGAAACACTGATGACAGACCTTCCAGGAGTTTTCGCAGGAGGAGACGTTATAAGAGGAGGGTCAACTGTAATTGTAGCGATGGGGGACGGAAGAAAAGCCGCCAGGGGAATTCACGAATACCTGAGCAGAAAACAGTAAGGCCGGCCGAAGCCGGCCTTAAAAACTACTGAGCATAGCTGTGAAGACCTGGAATTATTAGGTTAACACCGTAGTAGGTAAAGATAACGCTCAGAAATCCGACTATCGTAAAGTAAGCAAGGGGTTTACCTCTGAGCCCTTTAATGTAGCGGGCGTGGAGATAGGCAGCATAGACCAGCCAGGTAATTAGAGACCAGGTCTCTTTAGGGTCCCAAGACCAGTAACCACCCCAGGCGTACTTAGCCCAAACAGCCCCAAGAATGATTCCTATTGTGAGGAAAACAAAACCTACAGCAACAGACTGGTACATCATCTGCTCCATAGCGTCAATTGAAGGAAGAATGTTGGCAATTCCGGTTCTCTTTATTAGATAGAGGAACAGGCAGAAAAGAGCTGCTACTACGGCTGAAACTCCAAGGTAGAGAATAAAGTTCTCTCTGAAAGCTGAGTAGATGATAAAGAAGAAGATAAACCACGTTGTGAGGAAGATAACAATCCAGTCTTTAGTGGTTGTGTCATCCCTTTTAGCAAAGTAAGCGTATGCAATTCCAGCACTAACAGCTGCAGCTGCGTAGCCGACAAACGTTGTAACAACGTGGAAAAGAAGCCAGTTACTCTGAAGTGCCGGAACCAAAGGTTGAGCCTCTTCGCTGAAACCGAGTATCTGAGTGGAGAGCTCTCCAACAAGGGCCAGTGGAACGACAAACATTCCAAAGGCTTTGTTCTTATACTTCCACTCAAAGATGAGGTAGATGAGCACAGCCATCCAACCGAAAAGCATCAGAGACTCGTACATGTTCGTAAAGGGAGCGTACTTGTAAAAGGCGGTCCAGTCGGAAACCATATTCACCTTTGCCTTCTCTATTCCCCTCACAACAAAGCCTGCTCCTTGAATAAAAACGCCTAACCAGGCAAAGAAGGTAGCAAGCTTTGACGACCAGTTGCTCTTTGAAAAGGTGTAAATGGTGTAGAAAAGGAACGCAAGGAAATAGGCTACCATTCCCGCGTTAAAGAGTGTTACGGAGTGAATCATGACTCGTCCTCCTTAGGGGTATTCTTACAGTATGAAGACTTCAGCACCCCTAAGACCTCCTCAAGCTCCCTTGCAAGGCCTTCACTTCCTTTGTTCGCAAGCCCTCCAATAACAAGCCTTGTTCTATCCTCCCCCTTCTTCTCAAGTCTTGCCCAGATCCTCTTATGGGGAATAAAGAAGGCAACTATAAGACCGCCTATAAGAACAATACTTCCCAACCATACTATCCAGGTTCCCGGGTCTTTTGAAACCTGAAGCCCGGTGTAGAAAACAGGTTTAAAGTCAACCATTGCAAACGACTTATCTGTCCCTGGAACCTTATAAAGAATAAAAGGTTTTATGGCTCCTTCCTGAACTTTCCCGTTCTGAATGAACTCTATTCCTACTGTCATTGTGTTCCCGTCTAAACTAACTATTTTGAGGTAGGTATCTTTTCCCAGTTTAACCGGCTGACCAAAAGCTACACCTACAATCTTCTCACCTTTTGGTGAAACTATACGGAGAAAGGCTTCCCCCTGCCCGTAGCTGGCCTGGTAGAAGTAAATGCCCTCATACTTAAGTGGGTGGTTAACTTCAATGGTTTTCCTTAAAACTTCTCTACCGTTTTTAATTATTGACAGGTCTGAAATGTAGGCTTTTGGCATCCCAGAAGGGTAAAAGTCTATTTTAAACTTGTTACATTTAACATAGAAAGGAAGCTCTACGATTTTAGGCCCCGAAAAGAAGCTGACTAAGTTGCTGGCACTTCCCTCAGCAAGGTTCATATAACCTCTAAAACCAAAAATGGCGGTTGTAAGTCCTCCAATTAGAACGATTAAGACGCCTAAGTGAACTATATAAACTCCAAACCTGGCAAAGACGTTCTTATCTGCAAAAATATGAACCTCAGATTCATCTTCTTTTGAAATTTCCACCTTATACCTGAAACTTTTAAGGGCACCTGTCAACTTTTCCTTTACTTCAGAAATCGGAGCCTGAAGGGTTATTGAACTTGAAACCTTAAGTCCTTTCTCGTAACCTGAAGGGAGGGTTTTACGAGGTTCCATTGCAACTTTCCAGATCTTGGGAAGACGCTTTACTGAGCAAACTATCAGGTTAACGGCAAGAAGGGTTAAAAGAGCTATGTACCACCAGGAGTGGTAAACGTCTGTAAAACCGAGGAACTTAAGAATTTTATAAGTTGTCTCTCCGTACTCCCTCAGGTACTTTTCCGGATCCTGCTGCTGTTCAATTATTGTTCCAACTATTGAGGTTACTGCAAGTGTAAGGAGAAGAACTATGGCAAGTTTGACGGAACTGAAGATATCGTATAGGACTTTAAACATTGTGGCTCCTTTGCTGTCTGTGTTTTCGCACTCAGGCTTAATTAAATCAAAGTGAATCTGAGTAGTCAAGAATTCTGAAATCGCCACCTCTTAGAAGGGCGGTAAAGGGGTCTTCTTTGACTTTCAGAGTAGGTAAGAAGGAGAAAAGAGCTTCCTTACCGTAATTTTCAATAGAGAGAACCTGAGCCGCTGAGGTGGTTATCAGAGGGAGGAGCTCCCTCACCTTCACCCTCCCCTCAAGGGCGTAGTAGAGAGCTCTCAGCTCATCAACAACAGAAAGGGTAATGTTTGAGCTCAAGCCATCTGTTGCAAGGGCCAGTTTGTCGTACCCTAAAAGAGCCTCAACGCTGGGAAAACCCACCTTAAGGTGGACGTTACTGCGCGGACAGAGAACGATGGAAGCTCCTACCTTTTTAAGAGAGTCAAGCTCTCTCTCAGAGAGATTAACACAGTGAACGGCTATAAGGTTTTCATTGAGAGCTCCCGCCTTTTTAAGGTAATCAATTAGGTTTTCTGAACAGATCCTCTCGTAGCGTTTTCTTCCTATAAAGGGGTAGACAACATCCTCAAACAGGTTTGGCTCACACCTTACAAAGAGCTGCTCCTGATAGGTTTCCCCAAGGTGAAGCTGAAACCTGTAGCCCCTTTTTAAGCTGTCTTCGGCTATTGACTTCAAAGCACTAAACGAAACCGAATAAACAGCGTGGGCTGAAACGGGAGGAGTAAACTCTCCCGGGTTAAAATCCTTTCCTATAAACTCCCTGAACGCCTTTACTCTTATTCTCTTAAAAGGAAAATCTGCGGAGAGCCCAAAGGAGGAGATGTCGCCTACGTAAACGACTCCGGAGGCTTCAAGCTCACTTTCAGCAACATTTAGAGCTCTAACTATCTCTTCTTCAGTGAAAAGCCCCCTCTTGCCTATTATCCAGAGAAGCCAGTCAAAGAAAGAGGAGAAAGAGTCAGGATTAAATGAGAGGAGGGAAAGCTCAAGGTGTGTATGGGCATTTACGAAAGGAGGGTAAAGGTAACCGGAAAGGCGCTCAACTCTGTGAAATTCCCCTTCCGGAGGCTTTCTGTAGTAACCGGATATAAAGCCATTTTCAACAACTATCCAGCCATCTTTTATCACTTCTCCATCGGGCTTAACAACATAGCTACTGTTTATGAGTATCCTCACAGCTAAAACCTCTAACGGCCTTTACCGCCTCATCTCTTGTTCTCACTATACCAAGGGCCTGAAGCTCCAAAAGTTTCTCTTTGAAAATACCTACACACCTGCCAGGCCTTTCCATACCCTTTATCTCCATTATCTCACTTCCTGTAAGGAGAGGCTTAAGGTTTTCAAGCCTTTCTCTGTAAAAAGAGATGAGTTCTTTCAGGAAGGAGATGTAGGCGGGGAGCTCCCCGTAACACCTCTCTGAAGTTGCGCCGAAGTCTGCCACTGAAAGGAGTAGAACGTGAAAAACATACTTACCTGCATCCCTGAAAAACCGGTAAACTGCTCTATCTGAAAGCTCTCCCTTTTTAAAGAGTTCGTAGAGGAAGAAAGGTCTCAGGTGATACCTTACACAGGTGTAAGCCAATTTAGAAGCCCTCTTTCCGAAAGAGAGCCTGAGTAGAGCTCCCTTCACAATCTCAGCTCCCAGACTGTCGTGGCCGTAGAAGGTAAGTCTGCCATTCTTCTCCTCAACAGTACCGGGTTTCCCGACATCGTGGTAGAGAGCAGCAAGCTTTAAACACTCCCCATCTGTGAATCCCGGGAAAAACTCCTCAACTCCAACTCTCTCTCCGTACTCCTCCAGAATTTCACTTTTCCGTGGAAGAGCATAGGTTTCAATCAGTTCCACACACCTAAGAGTGTGCTCTTTCAGGTTAAACTGGTGAAGCCCGGATGGGGGAATTCTCTCAATACCTTTAAGCTCTTTAAAAACAGGGTAGAAAGCCCCTAAAGTATCAATCTCTCTCAGGAAAGTGTGAAAATCTTCCCGTTTTAGAACCTTAACGAGTTCGTCCCTTATCCTTTCGGGGGGAGCTCCCTCTAAAAGCCGGCTACTCTCTACTGCCTGAGAAACAAAAGAGTCGTGGTAATCAAAATCAAGCTCCAACTTTAATCTGACTCCCCTCAAGATCCTTACAGGGTCGTCTGAGAGCGCTTCCCGGTAAACAGGCCTTATTATTCCCCTTTGAAGGTCCTCAAACCCACCGGTAGGGTCTATCAGAAGGGCATCGTCGTTGAACGGAAGGAAGAGCTCCCTGACGTCAACAGCAATAGCGTTTACGGTGAAATCCCTCTTTTTCAGATCTTCCTCTATAGAGTTACCAAGAATCCCGGAAATGTCTATTCTGAACCCTTTTCCCATAAAGGAATAAACCGTTTTCACCCTTTCAAAGGTAAAAGGTTTCAGGGAGAGCTCCCTCTCAACGCACTCTGCAACATATTCAGGTTTCGGAACGGCGAGGTCTATGTCAACACTCTCCCGTCTTATTCCCAACAGCCTATCCCTTACAAAACCTCCTACGACATAACCCTCCTCAAGACAGCCTGAAATCCTCTCAAGTTTTGGGTGATAAAACGTTAGCTTGTGAACTCTCTTTTCCATATTTTTCTCTCCGAAGGAGGTGGTGCTTGGAGATACTAAGAGCAGAAAGGTTGGTTAAAGTTTACAAAACCGAAAGCGACGAGGTTATAGCTTTAAAAGGTGTTGACCTTTCCCTAAAACAGGGAGAGTTCTCACTGGTAATGGGAGCATCAGGTTCTGGCAAGTCAACCCTCCTCCACATACTTGGAACCCTTGACAGACCCACAGAAGGGAGAGTCCTCTACAGAGGAAAAGACGTTTTCCAGCTGAACGATAAAGAGCTTGCCCTTTTCAGGAACAGAAAAGTCGGTTTCGTCTTCCAGTTTCACTATCTAATAAACGAACTGACAGTTGTTGAAAACGTAATGGTCCCCCTGCTTATAAAAGGAGTTTCTGAAAGAGAGGCAAAAGAGAGGGCAGAGAGGGTATTGAAGTTTGTTGAACTTGAACATAGATTATCTCACAGACCATTTGAGATTTCTGGCGGAGAGAAGCAGAGAACGGCAATCGCCAGAGCGCTTGTAACAGAACCGGAAATTGTCCTCGCAGACGAACCTACCGGTAACTTAGACTCACAAAGCTCCCACTCGGTAATCTCAACCATGAAACGGCTTAACAGAGAAACCGGAACCACATTCCTGATAGCCACACACAACAGCGAGCTGGAAAGTTATGCAGATAACGTATACTTTATAAAGGATGGCTTAATAGTTAAACAAACCTAATAGAAGGAGCGTGTATGTTTGAAAGATTCACTCAAAAAGCGAGACAGGTAATTATAAAGGCCAAAGAGCAGGCAGTAGCCCTAAGGTGTGAGAAGTTAGGAACGGAACATATACTTCTGTCTCTTCTCAAAGAAGACGAAATTACAAACCAGATTCTCGCAAAGTACAACATCTCCAAGCCCAGAATTCAGGAAATAATCATTTCTCAGGTCCAGCCTGCACCCTACGAAGTTGACATAAACACAATTACGTTCTCAACAGAGGCAAGAAGGGTTCTTGAGCACGCCCTTGAGGAATCCAAAATTCTCGGCCACGCCTATGTGGGACCTGAACACCTTTTCATAGCTCTTGCGAAGGAGAAGCTGGGACTTGCCGGAAGAATCCTCAGAAGCTACGGACTTGACCACTACACCCTGAGGAGAGAGGTTGCAAACCTCCTTAAGGGAATAAACAGGGAGAAGAAATCCTCTAAGAAGAGCTCCACACCAAACCTTGACAAGTTCGGACGTGACTTAACAGAACTTGCAAGGGAAGGGAAACTTGACCCTGTAATAGGAAGAGAGAAGGAGATAGAGAGAGTTACCCACATTCTTGCAAGGCGGAGGAAGAACAACCCGGTTCTAATAGGAGAACCTGGAGTTGGTAAAACTGCAATCGTTGAAGGCCTTGCCCTTAGAATAGCGAAAGGTGAAGTGCCTGAAAAACTCAAAGATAAGAGAATTGTTTCGTTAGACATGGCCTCCCTCATTGCCGGAACAAAGTACAGAGGCCAGTTTGAGGAGAGGCTTAAAGCCATAGTTAAAGAACTTGAGAACAACAACGATGTTATTCTGTTCATTGATGAGATCCACACCCTGGTCGGCGCCGGAGCCGCAGAAGGCTCAATGGACGCTTCAAACATTCTGAAACCCTCCCTCTCAAGGGGAGAAATTCAGGTAATCGGTGCAACAACTATAGACGAGTACAGGAAATACATAGAGAAAGACGGAGCCCTTGAGAGGAGGTTCCAGCCTGTAATGGTTGAGGAACCCTCTGTTGAGGATACGATAGAGATACTGAAAGGGCTTAAAAGCAAGTTTGAGGAGTTCCACAACGTAGTTATTACAGATGGAGCAATAGAGAGAGCGGTAAAACTTGCTGTAAGGTATATAAACGACAGGAAACTGCCGGACAAGGCCATAGACATCATAGACGAGGCCGGCGCAAAGGCACAGCTCCAGTCTGCAGGGAAGAACGATAGGGTTAAAGCCCTGGAAGAAGAAATAGAGAAAGTAAAGGCAATGAAGGAAGAAGCCCTTGCAATGGCCGAGTACGAAAAGGCTCATGAGTACAAGCAGAAGGAGTTAAGACTGCTGACCGAGCTTGAGGAGCTCCGCCGCCAGGAGAAGTTAAAACAGTCTTCTGAAAAAGTGGTTATTGATGAGAAAAAGGTAGAGGAGATAGTAGCCCTCTGGACAGGCATTCCCGTTCAGCAGCTTCAGGAGAAAGAGGCTGAAAAACTCTTAAGACTTGAAGCGGAGCTCCACAAGAGAGTAGTAGGTCAGGAAGAAGCAGTTAAAGCTGTAGCCAAAGCCATAAAACGCTCAAGGTTAGGAATAAGAGCAAACGCCAACAGGCCTATAGGGAGCTTCCTGTTTTTAGGACCCACAGGCGTCGGTAAAACGGAGCTTGCAAAAGCGCTTGCCGAGTACCTGTTCGGCGACGAAAAGGCGATGGTAAGGCTCGACATGTCTGAGTACATGGAGAAGCACACCGTTTCAAGGCTCATTGGAGCTCCCCCCGGCTACGTTGGATACGAAGAGGGTGGCCAGCTGACGGAGGCAGTTAGGAGAAGGCCATACACCGTCATCCTCCTTGACGAAATAGAGAAAGCACACCCCGACGTTCTCAACATACTCCTCCAGATAATGGAGGACGGAAGGCTTACAGACGGCCTTGGAAGAACGGTCTCCTTTACAAACACAATACTGATAATGACAAGTAACCTTGGGGCCAAACACCTCCTCTCAGCTCAGAGAGGAATGGGATTTGAGGTTTCCGACGGGAAAGAGGAGGAGCGTTCCTTTGAAAGGATGAAGTCTCACGTTCTTGACGAGGTTAAAAGGTTCTTCAAGCCCGAGTTCCTCAACAGGTTAGACGGAATAATCGTCTTCCATCCTCTCACAAAAGAGGACGTTAAGGAGATAGTCAGGAAGCAGGTTGAAAGACTCAACCAGGAGCTTGCAGAGAGGAACCTAAAGGTCCACGTCACAAACAGGTTCGTTGAGTACGTTGTGGAGAAGGAGTTCAGAAAAGAGTACGGTGCAAGGACAATAAGGAGAGCTCTCCAGAACCTCATTGAAGACAGGCTGACAGACGAGATACTGATGGGGCGCTTCACAGAGGGCGGAGAGGTCGTCTTTGACATCACACCCAAAGGAAGAATTTCAGTTCGTGAAAAGAAGAGGAGAAAAGACAAGGAGACAACCGGAGTTAAATAGATGAGACGGTTCAAGATAGATGGCGTTAAGAACGGCGAGGCCTTCCTGAGGGGTCAGGAGGCCCGCCACGCCCTCAAAGTTCTAAGGCTTAAAAAGGGAGATGAGATAATCGTCTTTGACGGAGAAGGGAAAGAGTATCTTGCCGTTATAGACGCTGCCTCACCCACCTCTGTCAGAGTAAAGGTTTTAGAGGAGACAAACGTAAACAGAGATAGCCCCCTTCACACAACTCTCTTTATGGGTATAACAAACAAACTCCAGAAGTTTGAACTAGCACTTCAAAAGGTAACAGAGTTAGGAGTTACGGAGGTTATTCCCGTAATCTGCAACAGGTCATCAAACGCACAGCTTATAAAGAACTGGGAAGGAAAACTGAGAAGGTGGAGGGAAATAACAGTTAACGCCGCCAAACAGTGCGGAAGGAACGTTCTGCCCGAAATCGGAGAACCTGTAAAACTGTCTGAGATAGAAAACAGTGCCGACCTCTCTTTCGTTCTCTGGGAAAAGGGGGGAAAATCTCTAAAAGACTATCAGAACTACTCGGCAAACTCCGTCTCTTTCGTTGTAGGCCCAGAAGGAGGCCTTGAAAAAGAGGAGATAGAGCTGTTAAAAGAAAAAGGCTTTAAGCCCATCTACCTGGGGAAAAGGATCTTAAGGGCCGAAACGGCGGCAATAGCCGGAATGGCACTGATACAGTTTATCTGGGGAGATCTGGGGTAAGAAAGACTCCGGGAACAGTTCCCGGAGGTATGGGAGGTGCCGACTTAGGAATTACTAATAATCTAATTCTCAACCAAAAGGAAATCAAGGAGGAGAGGGTGAAAACCCTTGCTGAGCTGAAAATAGAAGGAAAAGTAATTAAAGTTGTTCAAGGAGATATAACGGAGGAAAGTACAGAGGCGATAGTAAACGCAGCAAACAGCCTGCTAAAGCATGGAGGAGGTGTTGCCGGAGCGATTGTCAGAAAAGGAGGCAAGGTTATTCAGGAAGAAAGCGACAGGATAGTAAGAGAAAGAGGGCCGGTTCCTACAGGCAGTGCCGTTTATACATCTGGGGGAAAACTGAAAGCAAAATTCGTAATTCACACGGTCGGCCCTGTTTGGGGTGAGGGAGACGAGGAGAGAAAACTTAGAAGCGCTGTAAGATCAGCCCTTGAGGTTGCTGAAAATCTGAAAGTAAAATCTGTTTCCCTACCGGCAATAAGCACCGGAATATTCGGTTATCCCAAAGAAGAAGGAACAGGTGTTATCGTTAATGAGGTTGTAAAATTCCTGAAGGAAAGGGAAGAAACCCCTATCAGAGAAGTTCACCTAACGGCATTAGACAAAGAAACGGCAGAACTGTTCAAAAAGCACCTGTTAAACTACAGATAGGGAGATAGAATGTCAACTCTGGTAACGGGAGGAGCCGGTTTTATAGGCTCCCATCTTGTAGAGGAACTCCTCTCACAGGGCAGGAGTGTAGTAGTTCTAGACGACCTATCAACGGGAAAAGTTGAAAACCTGCCTGAAAGCGAAAACCTGACTTTTATAAAAGGGTCAATAACAGACAGGGAGCTCCTCAGGAACCTCTTTGACTCATACAGGTTTGATACTGTTTTTCACCTTGCAGCGGTAGCCTCTGTATTTAAATCTGTTGAGGAACCTGTTGAAACTCACAGAGTAAACTTTGACGGAACCCTCTACCTTTTGGAAGAATCAAAGAGAACAAAAGTAGGCAAATTCGTCTTCTCATCATCGGCTGCCGTCTATGGAGATCTGCCGGAACTCCCCAAAAGAGAAGACATGCCGGTAAAACCGTTAACACCCTACGGAGTGGACAAGTACGCTTCAGAGCGCTACGTTGTCAACAGTTTTTCGCTCTACGGACTAAAGGCAACAGCCCTCAGGTTCTTTAACGTATACGGAGAGAGACAGGATCCTTCCTCGCCCTACTCAGGAGTAATTTCAATCTTCATAAATAGAACACTCAAACACTTGAAAGGAGAAAAAACGACCATAGACGTGTATGGAGACGGAAAACAGACGAGGGACTTTGTCTACGTAAAAGATGTAGTAAAAGCACTTCTCATAGCAGAAAGAGACGAAAGAACCAACGGAGAAGTGTTCAACGTAGGAACAGGAAAAGAGACTTCCCTTTTAGAGTTGATTAAAACTTTAAAGGAGATAGCTGGTGAGGTACCACCGGTAAGATTTCTTCCTCCCCGAGAAGGAGACATAAGAAGATCCGCAGCCGACGTATCAAAACTGGAAAAATTGGGATACTCTCCATCCTTCTCTCTGAAAAAAGGACTTGAAAGGACCTTCCGCTGGTTTGCAGAAACTTTAAGTTAAAATAGGCTAACAAACCCTGCGGGAGGTTCCATGAAAACAAATCTAAAAATGCTCATAGCACTCTTTTTACCCCTCTTACTCTTTATTAGCTGCGCCCAGATAGACAGAGCTCCCGTAACTGTTCCAAAAACGGAAAAGTGTGCTGTTCTACCGTTCAGCAACCTCTCAGACACCCCTCTGGCCGGAGAGAGAGTTGCAGCGATACTGTACGGAGTAATGAAATCTAAAGGCTACAACGCGGTTCTCTACTTTTCCCCAAAAGAGGAAGACTTTACAACAAACGAGATTGGAAACTTAGAGAAGAAAGCAGAAAAAGAGTTCACCTGCATTGTAGGGGGAAGCGTTAACGAGTGGCGCTACAAAGTTGGAATTGATGGAGAACCTGCCGTAAGCATTACCTATACAATAAAAGACGTTAAAACGGGGAAGATCACCTCAGGGACCATTTCTGGAACAGATTGGGGACACAAATCTTTAGGTTTAATTACCCAGGAGCTATTTGACAAAGTATTTTAAGTGGAGGATGCCTATTAAACCGAAAAATTTAAAGAGGTTTCTTCCTGTTTTTGAAGCTATTCTACTCATTTTAGGCTATTATTTTTTAATAGTCCACATTTTTCAATTAAAAGATCCCTTCTTTGTAGAGAAGAGTCTCAATCCTCTGGTACTACTTTTACTTACATTAACCCTTTTTCACGGCCTCACAGCCGGAATTTTCTCGGTTGTTATTCTTATTCCACTCCTTGAAAAAACTTACAGTCAGTTTCCAGCCAACTTCTTTATGTGGACACTGTTAACAGTTCTCATATCAGGCGAGTTCCACTACTTCTGGAACAGAAAAATAAAACTCCTGACAGAGGAAACAGACTACCTGAAAGGGAAACTGAGAAACCAGATGAGTAATTTTATCCTTCTAAAGCTCTCCCACGACCAACTTGAAAAACACTACCTTCTAAAGCCTATAAGCCTTAGAAGTCTGTTAACAAAGATAAAAAAGGCCATTCCGGAAGATAGGAAAAGGGCAACTGACCTCTTTTCAGATATGCTTATTAACGCCTTCTTTGTTGAATCGGGATCAGTATTTACTTACAGAAAAGGCCACTTTGAACCGGAGCTCCACCTGGGAGAACCTGTGGAACTCCATTTAGAAGATCCACTGCTGAGAGAAGCCCTTGAAAAAGGTGAGACGGTTTTCATCTCATCACTTCCAGAGGAGTCCT
>JALTBO010000088.1 GCA_027075275.1 Desulfurobacteriaceae bacterium | reverse complement strand
GAAACTATCACCGTCCTGGTAGAACTCATAGGCGAAACAGAGAGAGCCTAAAAGGGCAGCCGCTCCCCTGCCGCTTACCCCTTTCCCTAAAATAAGAGCCTTCAAGTTCTATTCCCTCCGGAAGTTTCTCTAAAGTATAATTTTCAGTATGTTAAAGGTAAAGACGCTGGGAAACGGAGTAAAGGTAGTTGTAAAAGAGAGAGAAGACCTCTCATCTGTAACCGTAGCAGTCTGGGTAAAGACAGGAACAGCTTACGAAAAAGAGGACGAAAGGGGTATAGCCCATTTCCTTGAGCATATAGTATTTAACGGAAGCGAAAACTTTCCGGAGGGAGAGGCAGACAGAGTTATAGAGGGAGCAGGTGGAGAGCTGAACGCTGCAACCTCTTACGACTATACCTACTACTACGTAAACCTTCCGGCAGAACACTGGGAAACTGCTCTACAGGTTCTTTCAGACCTAACTCTAAAACCCCTGATTGATCGGAAGCACGTTGAGAAGGAAATCCCCATAGTTTTAGAGGAGATAGCAAGGAGCAGGGATAACCCACACGAGGTCTTCTCAGAGGAGTTCCTGAGAAAGCTCTACAGGAGAGTTCCCTACCGGTTTCCTATACTGGGGTGTGAGGATTCAGTAAAGAGCTTTACACCTGAAAAGGTCAGAGATTTCTACGAGAGGTTCTACACACCGAAAAGACTGACCGTCGTTATTGAAGGAAAGATTGAAGGAGAACAGGTCCTGGAGAAGACTGAGGAGCTCTTTGGTTGGCTGTCAAGGAAGGAGTATGTCTTCTCTCCCGAGACTGAAGCAGACTCCAACTCAGGGGGAGAGCTAACAATAAGGCACCCGGCGGTGGAGCTCCCCTACGTCCTTTTAGGCTGGAAACTGCCGCCTGCAGGAAGACACGACGTCTACTACGACATACTTGATTCCCTGCTGTCGCTGGGAAGGAGCTCCCTCCTCTTTAGAGAGCTCCGGGAGAGAGGAACAGTCTATTCAGCCTCGTCAAACTACCAGAACTTAAAGTTCGGGGCCAACTTTACGGTGGGAGCTGTAACTGAGAACCCCAAAGAGGCGGTTGAGAGAATTTTAGAACTGTGCAGGGAGCTCCCAAAACTGTTAGAGAAAGAGTTTGAAGTGGCAAAGAGGAAACTCTACAGAAGTGAGCTTTTCGGAAGGGAGTCGGGAGAGGCAGAGGCAGACAGCTTAGGATTTGCAGTAACCGTTATGGAAGACATAGGCTACTCAACAGAGTTTCTGGAAGACCTGAAAAAAGCCCGGATTTCAGAGTTCTTAAAAGCGATTGAGTTCCTGAAAGAGGAGCCCTTAGTTGGACTCCTCCTCCCTGAAACAGCGGTCTGAACCGGGAAGAACCTGGGCAGAGTACTTCTTCTTAAGCTCGGCTAACTTCTCCTCTATAACCTTCCTTGCCCTTTTCTCTACGAGCCTGTTTTTTATCGTAGAGTAAACGTCCCCCAACAGGAGATAGGTTGAAGGCTTTCTGCTCTCAACAACTATCAGAAGGGTCCTTCCGTCTGGCATGTTAAGAATGTTGTACTTCTTCTTTGACGAGAAAACCAGCATAGAGACAGGGTTGTTCCTGTCGTTTGACAGGACTGTCCACTCACGGCCCGTTGAGAGAACAGAACCGGGAACAGCCTCCTTTAAGGATTTACCTGACTCAAGGGCTTTAAGGGAACTTTCAGCCTCTTTCTCTGAAGGGAAGACGAAAATAAGAACTTTCGCAGAAGCAGGCGCTTTGAACTCTTCCCTGTGTTTCTTATAGTAATCCTTTATCTCCTTATCTGAGACCTTTATCCTGTTCAAAATGTTCTTTTCAAAAGAGGAAACAGCTAAGTTTTCTTCAAAGGAAAGGAGCTGATTTTTAAACTGGCGCTCCTTATCAAGTCCTTCCTTCAAAGCTTCTAAGTAGAGAGCATACGTTTCAAGAGCTCTCTTTAGGCTGTAGGGGGTGGTTCTGCCCTCAATAAGGGGCTTAATATCTCCAAAGGTTATCTTCCTGTTCCCGTAAAGTGCAACCACGTCTTTTAGGGACTTAGGTTTGAGGTTAACTGTTTTCAAACGGGACTTTACAGATGAGATAATCTGCTGCCTTTCCTGAGATAGTTTCTGGGCCTCAAGGTTTATCTTCACAGAACGACGGAGCTCCGGCGTAATCTTCTTTCCTCTGTAATACTTCTCTATTGTTTTCTCTATTTCAGCTTCGGTAACTTTTGGAGACTTCATATGCTTCATAAGGTATAACGAAGCAAGGGTCTTTATCTTAAACCTCTCAATATGCTCTTTAATTTCAGGCTTTTTAAAGAAACCTTTATCTCTGTAGTACTGGAGTATCAGCTGTCTTTCAAGGACTTTCTGGAGGAGCTCCTCCTTACCCTTAACTCCTGGATAGTACTTCTTCATAGCCCACTCAGGTATCGTTGACTCAACATACTGGAAGTAGGAGTAGTCAACAGTTCGGCCGTCTACCTTCAGAAGGGGAGTATCAGGAGTGCAGACGGCGGGAGCAGTTCCTGTAAGGAGAGCCGAAACAAAAAGAGCTAAAACAGGTTCTCTATACCTCATAATTCTTTCCTCCAAGTTTCAGATTCAAATTATTGTCTGATTTTATCAATTAATTTCTTTGTAAGAAGTCTAATGTAATCTGATCCCTCCACACACCTGAGCCACTCCTCCGGTATTGACGAAACCCCAAGGTACCCTCCAACAAGGGTTCCAGTAATAAAAGCGATAGCATCTGTATCTCCACCAAAATCACCGTAAGAGTTAACAGCAGTTACAACCGCCTTCTTATAAGAGGTAGAGTTGGTTAAAGCTACAAAGAGGGCAAGAGAAAAGGCCTCGGGGGCAAAATTTCCGTTCCCCAGGAGGAGTATAACCTCGTCCAAACTGGAAGTCTCTCTCCCAAGGGCCTGATACAGGAGGTCAAGGTAGGAACGAACCATCTGGGTCTGTGCAAACTCCCTGAGAACTTCAACAAAACCCAATCTATCCTCTCTGGTAGAGAGGAGAACCCTCCCTCCCAGAACCTCTGAAACTGCAACGGCAAGAACCCCAGCCGTATCCACAAGGGCTTCGTCATCGTGGGTAATTGAGGCGATATAACTCCCTTCAGAGTAAGCGTCGTAGCTGCTGTCCCACCTGAAAATACCGGCAGCAGCAGCGGGTATGGCACCGTCTATGTCGCAGGCCTTTACCCTCGCCTCGTCGGGCTCAAGACCGGCAGCGTAAGAGAGGGCAGCGTTTATATGGGAACCTGCCGGATACCTGTGGGACTTCTCATCTTTTACCCACTCTATCAGCTTTTCAACGTAGAGATTCTCGTCAAAGTAACCCTTCTCTGCGTAAACCTCAAGGGCCATTAGAAAAACCTGAGACTCGTGGGAATACTGTCCCTTTTTCAGATGGGGACAGACAGAGAGGGGAGAAGGCTCCCTAAAGTCAAAGATAGGACCTCCGTAAGCCCTCTTTACGGTTTCACTGTCCATCTCCTCAACCAGAGTTCCCAGAGCATCTCCTATAACGCCTCCAAAAACGGCCCCCTCAACTTTTCCCTCAAGCATAACTCCTCCTGAACTTTAATAAATTGAAACTTCTATAATTGTATTTCCCGACAGAGGAGAAGGTATGGAACCGGACAGGAAAGTTGCCCTTGAATCCATCAGGTTGATAAGGAAAAGGAAAAAGAGCCGGCTTCTCTCGTCATTCCTTCCCGGGCTCGGACAGATGTACGAAAAGCGATACCTAACAGGCCTTTCGTTCTTCACACTCTTCTCCTTCCCTTTTTACTACTGGTACCTTTTAGGATTCCCTGTAAACTACGGCTCCATCACTCTTGCAGGGGCTCAGCTGCTCCTCTACGGACTCCAGGTTTTAGACGCTGGAAAGGGACCGGTAAGAGAGACCTCTCCCTGTGAAGACTTCTGCCCTGCAGGGGTTAAAATTCCCTCGTTTATGGCCTGCTGTGAGGAAGGAAAACCGGAGGAGGGTTTCGGAATATTCTTTCTGTCGGCTCCCTTTCCCTTTACGCTGGGAGAGCTCTGCCCGGCGCCCTGTGAGGAAAAGTGTGGAATCCTTCCCGAAAGGCCACTGAGAATAAGGGAAGTTCACAGGGAAATGGGAAGACTTGTCCTTGAAAAACTGGAGATAAAGAAAAGGGAACCCTTCCTTCCGTTAACCGGAAAAAGGGTTGCAGTTATAGGTGGAGGGCTGGCAGGAATAACAGCTGCCTACTATCTGGCCTCTGCAGGAGTTCACGTTGACCTCTTTGAAAGAGAAAAGGAGCTGGGAGGAATTATCAACTACATACCTAACTTTAAACTCAACAGGGAACTGGTTAAGAAAGAGATTGAGTACGCACTGTCGTTTAAAAACATAAGAGTTTTTAGAGAAACGGAAGTTAAAGAGAAACCGGAAGGGTACGACTGGACCGTTGTCTCTGTAGGAGCTGGACTGGAAAAGAGGTTAAGAGAAGTTGAAGGAGAAAAGGTTATCTACCCTCTGGAGTTTCTGAAAAACCCTCCAGATTTAAAGGGAAAGAGGCTTGCAGTTATAGGAGCAGGTGATACGGCTTTAGACGTTGCAAGACTTGGAGTAAGGTTGGGAGCTGACGTTTCAATCTTCTACAGGGGTGAAGCTGAAAAAGTAAGGGCCCAGGAGAGGGAGCTCTCCAGGGCAATAAGCGAAGGTGTAAAGTTATACACCGGCTGTTCTGTTAAAGGAATAGAAGGGGGAGAGCTCCTCCTCTCCTGCGGAAGGTTCTCCTGCGATTACGTAGTTCCGGCAGTAGGGTTTGAGGTTGACAGAGAAACTGTTGAAAAGCTCTCTGGAGAGCGAGTGTCTGTAACGGGAGACGCTGCAACCGGAATGACAACCTTTGTTGAGGCCTGCCAGAGGGCAAGGGAAACTGCAGCTGAAGTTCTAAAGAAATTAAGGCTTTCAGATAGAGCTTGGTTCACAGTTGACATCTACAGAGAAAAACCGAGAAAAATTTCGGGAGAAAATCTGTTCATAGTTTCGGAAAGTTCCCTCTGTCAGCACTGCGGAACAAAGGTAAGGAGTTAGTGAAACTTAACGGAGTTAGGAATATATTCTTAAGGGTAAAAGAAGGGAGAGGAAGGAAATGGAAGAAAAGTTAGCGCCAAGGCTTGAGGACTACCTTGAAACTATATACCTCCTTGAGAAAGAGAACAAGGTAGCCCGGGTAAAGGAGATAGCAAAGGCAAGAAACGTAAAAATGCCTACAGTTACAGAGGTTCTAAAAAGACTGTCTGAAAAGGGATTTATAAAGTATGAACCCTACGGCTACGTGAGTACAACGGAGAAGGGAAAAAACTACGCCGAGGAGCTCTACAGGAAACACAGGATCCTGATAAAGTTCTTTAAATCGGTTTTAGGGCTTCCGCCTGAAGATGCAGAAAGAGAGGGGTGTCTGATTGAACACCACCTCTCTGATGAAACCGTTAGAAGGATAGAAAAACTCATGGAGATACTGAAGGAGAAGAAGATCAAACCCTTTGAGGAGGAAAATGGTAACGGTTGAGGAGATAGTTGACGAAAGACTGGTTGAGGACAGGGAGCTCCTCCCGATAGCAGAGAAAGTAGCAGCGGGAGAGAGGCTTTCCTTTGAAGATGGAGTTAAGCTGTTTGAAACAGAAGATATCTTAACCCTGGGAAAACTTGCAGACTTTGTAAACAGGAAGAAAAACGGACTCCTCGTATACTTTACAGTAAACAGGCACATAAACCTTACAAACCTGTGTATTGGAAGCTGCAAATTCTGTGCTTTCAGAAAAGAGAGGGGAGAGGAAGGAGCGTACGAGCTGACCCTTGATGAAGCTGTTCAAAAAGCAAAGGAGAGCGGAGAAGTATCTGAAATACACATAGTCAGCGGACTCCATCCCGAGTGGGACTACCAGAAGTACGTTCAGTTCATAAGAGAGATAAAAAAGGCCGTTCCTGAAGCAAAAATACAGGCCTTTACCGCCGAGGAGATAGACCACCTGTGCAGAATATCGGGAAAAAGCGCAGAAGAAGTACTAAAAGAGCTAATAGAAGCAGGGCTTGATGCCCTTCCCGGAGGAGGCGCTGAGGTTTTCAGTAAAAGGGTAAGAGAGAAACTCTGCCCTCAGAAACTCTCTGCAGAAAGGTACCTTGAAATCCACAGGATAGCCCACTCTTACGGGTTGAAAACGAACGCCTCAATACTCTACGGCCACATAGAGACCGTGGAGGAGAGGGTAGACCACCTGATAAGGCTGAGGGAGCTCCAGGACGAAACGGGAGGTTTTCAGGCCTTCATCTCATTTGCATACCAGCCTAAGAACACAGAGCTCGGCGGGAACTTCACAACCGGATTTGACGACCTAAAGATGCTGGCCGTTTCAAGGCTTATGTTGGATAACTTTCCCCACGTAAGAGCTTTCTGGATAACTTTGGGAGAAAAGTTGGCTCAGGTTTCTCTCCACTTTGGTGTAGACGACTTAGATGGAACGGTTGTTGAGGAGACGATAACAAGGTCGGCGGGAGCTCCCGGTTCCTCCTACATGCCCAAAGAGAGGCTAATAAAACTGATAAAGGAGGCCGGTAGGACTCCCGTTGAGAGGGATACGAACTACAACGTTCTGAGGGTTTACTAATGGAACTTATAAGGGACAAAAGACTGATTCCCATAGCAGAGAAAGTGATAAACGGAGAAAGGCTGTCGTTTGAAGATGGGCTTACCCTCTTTGAATCAGACGATATTCACACAATAGGATACCTTGCCAACCTTGTGGCAGAGAAGAAAAACGGCAAGTTTGCCTACTTCAACGTAAACGTCCACATAACCCCAACAAACGTATGTGTGGGCACGTGTAAGTTCTGCGCCTTCAGGAAGAAAAAGGGAGAAGAAGGCGCTTACGAGCTAACTATAGAGGAGATACTAAGGAAACTTGAAAATTACAGAGAGCTCAACCCGGGCCTTACAGAGGTTCATATAGTTGGCGGCCTTCACCCCGACTGGAGCTACCAACACTACTTGCAGATAGTAAGAGAAGTAAAAAAGGCCTTTCCAGAAATCCACATAAAGGCCTACACAGCGGAGGAAATAAAGTACATCTCTGAAAAAGGAAACAGAAGCATTGAAGAAACATTGAAAGATTTAATAGAAGCAGGGCTTGGTTCAATACCTGGAGGTGGAGGAGAAATATTTGCAAGAGAAGTAAGAGAAAAACTCTGCCCGGACAAAATAACGGCAGAAGAGTATTTAGAGATACACAAAACCGCCCACAGACTCGGACTTAAGAGCAACGCAACGATGCTCTTTGGCCATATTGAATCGTATGCCGACAGGGTAGACCACCTGATAAGGCTCAGAGAAGCCCAGGACGAAACAGGAGGTTTTCAAACCTTTATACCTTTAGCCTTCCACCCGAAAAATACAGAGATCCCCGGAGCAAACTATACAACAGGCTTTGACGAGCTTAAAACCATTGCTGTTTCAAGACTTATGTTAGATAACTTCCCCCACATAAAGGCGTACTGGATAATGTTAGGGGAGAAAGTAGCACAGATAGCACTTCAGTTTGGAGCTGACGATATAGATGGAACTGTAACCGAGGAGGATATTACTCAGGCAGCCGGAGCAAGAGCCGGCCAGTTCATACCAAAGGAGAGGCTCATCAAACTGATAAAGGAAGCTGGAAAGATTCCCGTTGAGAGGGATACACTCTATAACGTTTTAAGAATTTACCAGGAGGTTGAGAGGTGAGTGAGAACACGATCCTTGGAATAATCTGCACAGTTATAGCTATTCTCCTGCCCCTCTCGTTTGCCGTCCTTGCCTGGAAACACACACTTGAGGAGAAGAAAAGGAAAAACCAGGGAAGTTAGGCAACCCCTTTCTTTATCAGGTAGCGGGCTATATCGGCCCGCGAAACTATTCCTACAAGTTTCATCGTTTCAAAGTCTGTTACTACGGGAGCTCTCCCGTAACCGTTATTCACAAACAGCCTTATAACCTCAAGGAGGTTCCAGTCTGGCAGAACGCACATAGGTTTGCGGGTCATTATCTCCTCAACCTTTGTGGTCGCCATCTTTTCAGGATCTACTTTTAGAACGTCTGACGTTGTCACTATTCCCACAACCTTTCCAGAGTCATCAACTATGGGAATACCTGCAATAAACTTCTCCGCCATTATCCTCTTTGCTTCAAGGACAGAAGCATCAGGTTTAAGGGTTATGACGTTTCTGGTCATAACGTCCTTAACTTTGGCAATTCTCAGTATGTAGGCCTTTAACTCATCTCTGTGAACTGGAGATTCCAGTCTGTTGAGAAGTTGGTATTCAAAGAGAGTTTTCTCATACCCGGCAAGGTTATGGGCTATAACGAGAGAGAGAAGGGCATAGGGAAGGATGTTGTAACCCTGAGTCATTTCTGTCACAAGAACGATCGTTGATAGAGGAGCACTGGCCGCCGCAGTAAAAACCGATATCATGCCCACAACTGTCATCGTTCCTGTGTCAAAGACGTTCCCTCCTAAAAGGTCGTTAAAGATAACGGAAAGAGTAGCACCGGTTATTCCGCCTATAACAAGTGAAGGTCCAAAAACACCTCCAGAACCGCCTGAGGCAAGGGTAAACGAGAAGGCCATGATTACGAGGGGAATACTGAGAATTAAAAGCGGAAGTGAAATGTAGAGAAAAGCATTCTCCATAAAGAACTGAATCCATCCGTAAGAGTTACCTATTGCCAGAGGAGTTATCAGACCGCACAGCCCTGCCAGAAAACCGCCGATGGCAGGCTTGATAACAGGGTGAACGGGGAGCTCCCTAAAAAACTTCTTTATCCTGTAGAAAGTAAAAACTGCAAACTTTGCAACAAAGGCAGAGGTAATGCCCAGAACTATATACCCGGCTATCTCCTCGGTTGAAAAGTGGGGAAATGGAATCTCTGTTTTAAAGAGAGGTCTGTACCCGACAAAACTGCCGGCAACAAGGTAAGCAACAATTGAGGCGACAAAACCGGGAATGAGGGCTTCAACTTCAAAATCTTCCTTGTAAAAAACCTCGGCACTCAGAATTCCACCGGCAAAGGGAGCTCTAAAAACCGCTCCTATTCCAGCTCCAAGCCCTGCGGCCAGGAGTATATTCTTCTCGTTCTGAGTTAGCCTGAGAACTTCCCCCAACCATCGTCCTACACCTGCACCTATAAGGGCCATAGGCCCTTCCCTGCCGGAAGCTCCCCCCGAACCGATAGTTACGGCAGAAGCAATCAGTTTAACAAAAGAACTCCTTAAACCAACAGGCAGTCCGTAGTGAAAGGCTTTTATTGCAGCGTCTGTTCCCACTCCAGCTGCTTCAGGAGCAAGCAGGTAAACCATAACACCAACAATGAGCCCACCCAAAGCAGCAACAAAAGGAAGAAGAAACCTATGGGAGATATAGAAGGCATAGGCGGAGCTCCCTCCCTCTCCGGCAGGTTTAGGGGGATAGTAGCCTACAAGTTTTCCCAGAAACAGTAATGTGCAGTGATCAAGCGTATAGAGAAAAGCGGCAGCAAGAAGGCCTGCAAGTATCCCAACGGGAACCGATAAAAATAACAGCTTCCTTATTTCATACAGCTCTTTTATCATGATGGAAGTATGATAAAACAGAAACAGCAACTGTTAAAGAGAGGAGGAGTGGTAATTGACTTAAAATTTCGTTTGACATAATTTAAATTACAGAAAGAAAATTCGTGAGGAGGGAAGTAAATGGTAATCAGAAAAGAACACGCCCTTGCGCTCTTAAGAGTGAGGGAGGAGGAGAAAAACAACGCACCTACGTGCCAGCTCTTTGTAAAGAGCGAAGAACCACCGTTCTTAGAGCTTGAGAGGATGAACCTTTTAAGAATGGTAAGACCACTTGAGTACTCCCTTACTTACTGGGGAAGGGTTCTGGCCAACATCTTAGACGAAATGGTTGAGAAGAAACTTATTGACCACCCATCTAAATGGACTGAAGACTTCAGGTGGCTTGGATCTGAAGTCATCATGATGATTGAAACCGCCATTGAGAACGACGACATCCCGGGACCGCTAACAGAAAAAGAGCTTGAGAAAAGAGGATTTATTGAGGAGAGGAAGATAGAGAAAAAGGGAACAGTTAAGGCTATTAATCAGTATGCTAAAGACATCTATGAGGTTTTTGTAAATGCTCATCCAAGGCTCATAATAGACAGGGAGCTCTGCCAGTACATTAAAGAGATGCCGGCAGGTTCTGCAGAGTCCTCAATGCTTCCGGCTGGTGGAAGGTTCCCGATCCTTATGGGGGCAATGAGACTGCTGGCATTTTCCGTTCCAACTTCAGACATATACGCACTTACTCCACTTGGAAGGGAGATAAAGGCAGCCTGTGAAACAATAGCTCCAACACTTGAAACTGTTATTTCCGAAGACATAATGGACTCTTTAGAGAGAGCTGTTTACGAAGGCTTTGAGGCAGTAACAGACGAAGAAAAAGAGGTTCTCTTTGAACTCGCCCTGATAGACGACGAGGGTAACCCGCTACCTGCAGGAGAACACCTACTTGAAGCCTACAGAATCTGGAAAGAGAGGAGCTTCAGACCCGTTAAATCAATAAACGTTGAAATCTTAGACGCAGAGCTCCTAAGGGGTATAGAAGAAGTGTGGAAACACCACGAACAGGATCCGTCTACGCTTCCAACAGTTGACGAGCTGGTTCACTACTTGTTCTACAAACCTCTTAAGGAGTATAAACACCTCCTTGAGCACTACGGAAGGAGAATCTATCAAGACCTTGGATATCAGAAGAAGGAGGAGATTAAGAAGAAGTTTAGCGAAGTGAAAACGGTAGAAGAGCTCTTTAAGTCTTTCTACGAAAAGGGTAACCAGTGGTACCAAAAGATGTACGACATCGTCCAGGAATCCCTCTACACTCTTGAATCTTTCAACCTTGTAAGGGCTGAGGAGTACGAAGGAAAGAAAGTTCACTACCTGACAGAGTTTGGGAAGAAAGTTCTGGAAGACATGAAAACCCGCGGCTTCAGGGAAATTCCGGCAGTCGCAGTTAAGGCTATAACTATTACGAACAAAGAGTTTGCAGCTCCAAACGTTGACTGGTACAACAGGGGAGTTAAGGCCCAGCTGATAGGTGGAGGAGAGGCTACAGAAGCAGGAAAGATGTATGCTGAAATGGCATACGAGATAAGGAGACTACCTCACATTACAAGGTTTGAGCTTCAGGTTCTCCATAAAATTCCAGAGAAAGGCTTCTTTGTTAAAGACGTTTACGACCAGTTTGATGAAACATGGCAGGAGGAGATTGACTACGCACTCAACAAGTTAGAAGCACGTGGTTACATAGATATCCTTCAGAACGAGGCCATTATTCTTACAGAGGCAGGAAAGCTCATCAAAAAAGCCCTCTCTGGAACACCTGAAGGCTTTGCAAACCCGATAACACCACTTGCAGTAAGGGTTCTTGAAGCTCTGAGGAAGGTTGGAACCCTCTACGTAAAAGAGCAGAAGGTAAGAATTCTTCCGAAGAACATTAAAGAGGCCATTAAACTGTCGGGCTTAGATCCTGAATCCTTTGAGAAAGAGCTGGTTATACTGAGAGCTTCTAACCTTGTAGGTAAGAACTCAATAAACGAAGCGGGCCTTCTTATTCTTGAGGCTCTGGAGAAGCTCAATTAAATTGAAATCGGGGGAGGGAGCTCCCCTCTCCTTTAACAGAATTAACTAAAACTCAATTGTGGAGGGAGAGATGGCAAGGATCTACGGAAAAGTAGAAGGCCCGGAAGACATCCGTCGTATCAACTGCATCATTAGAGATGAAATGTTAGAAGTTGAAATTCCTGAACAGCTTACAGATCTGAAAAAACGTTCAGACTACCTCTGCACACTAACCTATTCCCCTTTCTGGAAGAAAAAGTTCGGACCGATGGTTGAGGAGCTCCGGGAAGTTGCCCTTGAAGAAAACAGGGTAACTGTAAGACTTGCAAACTACATTGCAAAGTATAAAAACTGGGATAAGGAGTACTCTCCCTGGGGAAGCGACAACAGAAGTATTGATGAGAAGTTAAAAGAGATCCCAGAACAGATAATGAAGGAAATCTTAGAGAGCGTTGTAGAACTGAAGCTCTCTCCAGAGATCCTGGAGGAGCTCCGTAAGAACTTCTGTGAAATTAGAAAAGCAATGGTTTTGGCTGAAGATGAAGAAACCCTTGAAAGGCTTAAGAAACAGGGGGATCTGATCGTAGCAGTAACAAAGCTTGACGATTTCAGAGAGAGGTTCTCCAACATTTTAGACAAAATTGACCAGTTAGTTGAGAAAGAGGAAGAGAGAAACGTTAAACTGGCAAACATAATAGCAACGGTAAGAGGCTGGAAAGTAGAGTTTGAAGTCTGGACAGAAAACGAAGTAAGGGAAGATGAGACATTAGAACAGTACGTTCATAGACTCCTTGAGGAAGAACAGAAGGCAGAGCAGTATATTCCTACTGAAGCTAAGTATAAAGAAGGCAAAGTCCTGTGGCTCGTCTACCTCCACAAAGGTAGAAACAGATACTTTGCAAAGAGGATCTACTTCCCAGGTTCAGCTAAAGACATTGAAATGGAAGGCCCCGGTGAGTTTGAAAATAAATTTGGCAGAAAGGTCTGGGGAGTCAGGATAAAGTACAAAGCGAAAGTTTCTCCGGCAGTTATAAGAATAGGAAAACGTGTAATCCACCTGCCGGAAAGGTGGGTTGAAAGGGTTAAAGTCGTTCCCCTGCCGAAGGAAGCAACAGAGATTAAACTGCTTGAAGAAAGACCAGAGTTTGCCTACCCTGTAGCTTAAAGTTTTCCCACGGCTCTCCTTAAAGTACAATTAACCGAAATTAAGCAAGGAGGAGAGCCGTGGGATACAAACTCAAAGGCAAAGTTGTTCTGCTCACGCTTCTTTCCCTATTTGCCATTGGAGTACTTTCCTACCAATTAATAAACAAAGCCTATACAGACTATCTTAAATCCGAAAAACTTAAAACGAGCATCTCAATTGCAGAAAGAGTTTCCCTATTAGTTCATGAGCTCCAGAAAGAGAGGGGAAGAACGGCCGGTTTCCTCGGAAGTGGAGGGAAAACCTTTTCCAAAGAACTGAAAGAGCAGAGAAAAGAAACGGATAAGAGAATTGCCCAGCTGAAGGAAATCCTCTCAAAGGAGACCGTTCAGGCGCTACCTCCAAAAGCAAGGGAATTCTTTATAAGCCTGATAAACGATCAACTTCCACAGCTCATCGAAGTTAGAAACAAAGTTGACAACCTTTCAATACCACTCAACAAAGCAATAGAGTTCTACACACAGCTTAACAACAGGCTTATAGACTCTGTTGGTTTACTCTCCTCTGAGTCAACAGATCCCGAAATTGCCAGGGAGCTCCTTGCCTATGCCAACTTCATGTACGCAAAGGAGAAAGCAGGGCTTGAAAGGGCTATTCTATCTGTAGCCTTTGCCAACAACAAGTTCTTATCAAACCAGCACCTTGAAAGGTTTATAGATCTTATGGCCCAGCAGAAGGCATTCCTGAAAGCGTTCCAGCTTGCAGCTCCAGAAAACGTCTACCAATACTACATTAAAACCGTAAAAAATTCTGTTCCATATCAGAAAGTTAAGAAGTACGAAGAACTTGCCATTTCTAAATCTGCAGAAGGAAACTTTAACGTAGATCCTGACGTCTGGTTCCAGACAATAACAGAAAAGATAAACTTGATGAAAAAAGTTGAAGATTACATCGCAAAAGACCTTATTCAGAGAATAGACAGAATAATAGAGAACTCAAAAAGTGAACTTACAATGGTTATCGCTATCTCATCTATTGCAATTTTAGTAATACTGGGAACAGCTTTCCTCTCTCTCAGGGAGGGTTAAATCCCTCCCTACCCTTTTAAATTAAAAATGGGCTTCACAAATTTTTCAATTTCAACAGTTTTAGGCAGGAATTTTAGAATCTTTTCCGGATCTTTGTAGGCAAACGGGGCTTCATCTAAGGTATCTTTAGAAACTGTAGAAGAGTAAACTCCCGCCTTTTCAACTTCTCTTCTGAAATCACTGACAGAAAAGAGCTCTTTCGCCTTTCTCCTACTCACTTTCCTGCCTGCACCGTGGGGAGCTGAAAAGTTAAGTTCCCTTACTCCCTTTCCTCTGGCTATTACAAGTCCTGTTGTAAGGTTAAATGGAATAACTACCCGTTCCCCTTTATGCGCTGAAATTGCACCTTTCCTAACACACATATCCCTATCAACGTCTATGTAGTTGTGAACGCTCTTTATAATCCTTGACTCGTCAAATTCCTCCTTGAAGAAGTTTTCAACAATAATCCTCAAAATCGTTCTTCTGTTAAGATCTGCATACTTCTGGGCAAGCCTCATAGCCCTTATGTACTCTCTACCTCCCCTCTTCATGGGAAGGAAGGCAAGGTCTTTTGGTAGCTCAGGCATCGCCTTTCTGGTGTGCTCCCAGGCAAGTCTCTGAAAGTGATTACACACTCTAAGTCCCAAATTCCTTGAACCGGTGTGAACCGTCAGGTAGAGCTCCCCTTTTTCATCAACTCCTAGCTCCAAGAAGTGGTTACCGCTGCCGAGAGTTCCAACCTGGAGGATAGGGTCCTGAAGGTCTATCCGATAGGTGTTTATAAGAACTGACCTGATTTCGGAAAGGAGCTCCCTGTCCTCTTTGGAAAGAGGCAACTTTTTCGCGTTAGACTTCGTTCTGGAAGTCAAACCAACAGGAATATTCCCTTTTACAAAGGCGTCGAACCTGGCAAGGTTCAGATCCTCTTTAGGGTTTTCAGGGCTGACCTTCTTTTTAAGAGGATAGGTATAAACTCCGCAACCTATATCAACACCAACAATGTTGGGAATTACAACATCGTCAAAGTAGCCAGTGAAGCCTATAACGCAACCCTTACCGGCGTGGCAGTCTGGCATAACAACAATCTTATCCCTGAAAAATGGAAGATCCTTAACCCTCTCCACCTGAGCAAGGACTTCAGGCTCAACAGTATCGGCGTATATGTAAACGGGAACTCTCCCCTCTAAAACCAGAGGCTCCATCGGAAAACCTCCAGACAGACAGGATTTTAGTCAAATTGGACAAAGGCAGTATTGAAATTTTTACAAAATTTTTACATAATTTTTGGCAAGATTTAGAAAGCTATTTTAGAAATTTACTATACAGGAGGAGAAATGGGACTGAACATCGTCCAGAAAATTATCAAGACCCACCTTGTTGAAGGGGATATGACCCCAGGAAAGCCCATAGCTATCAAGATTGACCAGACCCTTACACAGGACGCAACGGGAACAATGGCCTACCTCCACTTTGAAGCCATGGGACTTCCCAGGGTCCAGACGGAGCTCTCCGTCTCCTACGTAGACCACAACACCCTCCAGGCAGGTGGTCCTGAGAACGCAAACGACCACCTCTTCCTCCAGACTGTTGCAGCCAAGTATGGAATTTACTTCTCAAAGGCAGGAAACGGTATCTGTCACCAGGTTCACCTTGAAAGGTTTGCAGTTCCAGGGAAAACTCTCTTAGGTTCAGACTCCCATACGCCAACTGCCGGCGGAATCGGAATGCTGGCAATCGGAGCCGGCGGTATGGACGTAGCCCTCGCAATGGCAGGAGAGCCCTTCTACCTCACAATGCCAAAGGTTGTAAGGGTAAACCTCTACGGAAAGTTAAGGCCGTTCGTATCAGCTAAAGACATCATCTTGGAGCTCCTCCGCCGCCTTACCGTTAAAGGTGGACTTGGAAAGGTATTTGAGTACGGTGGAGAGGGTGTTAAATACCTAACCGTTCCCGAAAGGGCAACAATAACAAACATGGGTGCAGAGCTCGGAGCAACAACGTCTATCTTCCCAAGCGACGAGCAAACTTACCTTTTCATGAAAGCACAGGGAAGGGAAGCTCAGTGGAGACCACTCCAGGCAGACCCAGACGCAACCTACGACGAGGTAATTGACATAGACCTTTCTGAACTTGAACCGCTAATTGCCTGCCCACACATGCCCGATAACGTTAAGAAAGTTAAAGAAGTTGAAGGATTGAAGGTTCACCAGGTTGCAATCGGCTCCTGTACAAACTCCTCCTACAGAGACCTTAAAACCGTTGGTGAAATGTTCAAGAGAACCGGAGAGAGGGTTCACCCGTTAGTTTCAGCAGCCATCTCCCCCGGTTCAAAACAGGTTCTCAGAATGATGGACAAAGAAGGCTACTACGACGTATTCCTCAGAGCAGGATTTAGAATCCTTGAAAACGCCTGTGGTCCCTGTATAGGAATGGGATTTGCACCACCTTCTGGAGGAGTATCTGTTAGAACCTTCAACAGGAACTTCTACGGCCGTTCCGGAACTAAGGACGCTCAGGTTTACTTAGCATCCCCCGAAACTGCAGCAGCAACTGCAATGAAGGGAGTAATTACAGACCCGAGAGACTTAGGACTTGAGGAGATTAAGGTATTCCTACCTGAGAAGTTTGAAATTGACGACTCAATGATATTTGCACCTGCTGCAGATCCGGACGAAGTTGAAGTCTTCAAAGGACCAACAATTAACTACGTCGGATACAAAGAGCCACTTGGAGATAAGTTAGAAGGTGAAGTCCTCCTGAAAGTTGGAGACAACATCACAACAGACCACATCATCCCTGGTGGTGCAAAGATCCTCCCACTTCGCTCAAACATACCTGCAATCTCTGAGTACGTTTACTCTGTTGTAGATGAGACCTTTGCTCAGAGGGCCAAGGAGAAGGGTGGTGGATTTATTGTAGGTGGCGAGAACTACGGACAGGGTTCATCCCGTGAGCACGCTGCAATTGGCCCAATGTACCTTGGAATTAAGGCAGTAATTGCTAAGTCCTTTGCCCGTATTCATCACGCAAACCTTATAAACTTTGGAATTCTTCCCCTGGTATTCGTAAACAAAGAAGACTACGACAAAATTGACCAAGGAGACATTTTAGAGATAGACCTTTCAAACTTCGCTCCCGGAGAGGACAACATCATTACAGTAATCAACAGAACAAAAGGCATTTCTATCCCTACAAAGCACGGCCTCAACAAGCGTCAGGTTGAGATAATCAAAGCCGGTGGCGTTCTTGCTTACGTTAAGCAGAAGTTTGAGAACCAGAAGAACAACTAACAATTCGGGGGCTTAAAGCCCCCTTTTCTCTTTGAAATCAGATCTGGAGGAGGATAGATATGGCTAAAAGGCCAACTATTGTCTGGACAAAGACAGACGAAGCACCGCTCCTTGCAACCTACTCACTTCTTCCAATCATCAGGCAGTTTGTAAAGCACGCAGACGTAAACGTTGACCTGAAAGACATCTCACTTGCAGGAAGGGTTCTTGCCCAGTTTGGCTACGCTCCAGACGACCTTGCATACCTTGGAGAGCTGGTCTGGAAGCCTGAAGCAAACATCGTTAAGCTCCCAAACATCTCAGCTTCAGTTCCCCAGCTTATTGAGTGTATTAAGGAGCTCCAGTCACAAGGCTACGACCTTCCAGACTACCCCGAGAACCCTCAAACTGAAGAGGAAAAAGAGATTAAGGCCAAATACGACAGGTGTGTAGGTAGCGTTGTTAACCCGGTTCTAAGGCAGGGAAACTCCGACAGGCGTATCGCTCCACCTGTTAAGAACTACGCCAAAAAGCACCCCCACAGAATGAGAGAGGTCTCTCCAAAGTCTGAGTCCTACGTTGCCTATATGAAGAGCGGAGATTTCTACGAGAATGAGAAATCTGTAACCATTAAGAAAGACACAAAGATAAGGTACGAGTTCGTTGACGAGAACGGCAACGTCCAGGTTCTCAAAGAGTTTGAAATGGGAATGGGGGACGTTGTTGACGGAACCTTTATGAGCAGGAAAAAGCTCAAGGAGTTCTTTGAGGAGGTAATAAACGACGCAAAAGCTAAGGATATCCTCTTCTCCCTCCACGTCAAAGCAACAATGATGAAAGTTTCCGATCCTGCAATCTTCGGAGATGCAATCAGGGTTTACTACAAAAAGCTCTTTGAGAGGCACGGAAAAGAGCTTGAGGAGATAGGGTTTGACCCCAACAAGGGGCTCATTGACCTTGAGAACAAACTCTCAAAACTTCCACCTGAGAAGCAGGAAGAGATTAAGAAGACAATTGAAGAGATATACAAGGAGAACCCAAGGCTCTACATGGTTGACTCAGACAGGGGGATTACAAACCTCCACAGGCCAAACGACGTAATTATTGACGCCTCAATTCCTGCAGTTATTAAGAACGGCCTTCAGGGTTGGGGTCCAAGTGGAGAAACAGACGACTGCGTAATTACAGTTCCAGACAGGTGCTACGCAACGATGTACTCTGAAATCGTTGAAGACATTAAGGTTCGCGGCCAGTTTGACCCAACAAAGGTTGGAACAGTTCAGAACATCGGCCTTATGGCAATGAAGGCCGAGGAATACGGTTCCCACGACAAGACCTGGTTTGCCCCGAGCAAGGGTAAGTTCAGGATCGTTGATGAGGATGGAAACGTTTTAATGGAGCACGAGGTAGAGGAAGGAGACATCTACAGGAGCTGTCACGCTAAGGACATTGCAATCAGAGACTGGGTGAAACTTGCCGTCAACAGGGCAAAGGAAACAGGACTTCCAATCGTCTTCTGGTTAGACTCCTTAAGGGCCCACGACAGGGAGCTCATTGAGAAGGTTAAGGAGGAGCTCCAGAAGTACGACCTTGAGGGCGTTGAGTACTACATAAAGCCCCCAAGGGAGGCAATGAAGTTTACACTTGAAAGGTTTAGAAAGGGACTTGACACAATCTCTGTTACTGGAAACGTTTTAAGGGACTACTTGACAGACCTCTTCCCGATAATTGAAGTTGGAACATCTGCAAGAGCTTTATCAATCGTTCCACTCATTGCCGGTGGCGGACTTTTTGAAACAGGTGCCGGCGGCTCAGCTCCAAAGCACGTTCAGCAGTTTGTTAAGGAAGGTCACCTCAGGTGGGATTCCTTAGGTGAGTACCTTGCGTTTGTTGAGGCTTTAAAGCTTGCTTACAAGCAGGCAGGAAGCGAGAACAAGAGAATCCTCGTTATGGCTGAAACCCTTTCTAAGGCTGTTGAAAGGTACCTTGACGAAGACAAGACACCAAAAAGAAAAGTTGGCCAGTTAGATACCCGCGGAAGCCACTACTGGGTTGCAAGGTTCTGGGCTGAGGAGCTTGCAGCTCAAACAGAAGACCCAGAGCTTGCCAAGATATTTGAACCTGTTGCGGCAAAACTTATTGAAAACGAGGAGAAAATACTCTCTGAAATTGCTGCAACAGAGGGCTCTCCAAAGGACATCGGCGGTTACTATCACCCGGATGATGAGAAAACTACAGCTGCAATGAGGCCCTCAAAGACCTTCAATGAGATAATAGATTCTCTGTAAACAAGTTGTAAAAAAGTTGTTAAAATTAGGGGGGCATGAAGCCCCCCTTTTTTGTAGGTTAGATATATGAGCTTAAGGACAGAGAAAGAGGTTGAGTTCTATAAGGATTTATTTGGAAAAGTTTTTACAACCTTCCTCCTTGTTTCGGGAGGAACTCTTACAACGTTTCATAGAGAGGGAAAGAGCCCAATGGTAATGGGCGGAACTGTTGCGTCACTATTTTTATTAGTAGCCTTAATCTTTACGGGCTACCTCTATAAACGGGAAATCAACAGGCTGGAGGAGTAGTGATAATCGTTGTTCTGTTTACGCTGATGTTTATAATCCTCAGTCTATTCTTTATCTACCTTGCCCTGCCCTTTGAAAACAGGAAGGCAACACATAAGCAGTAAACAACTTAGGAGGAGATAGATGGCACAGAGAGGTATCAGAGAGTACGACGGCAAGAGGATCCTTGCCCAGCACTGGGACGAGTACTTCGCCCCGGAGTTTGAGTACGACTTTAAGTCTGTCCTCGTAACTCCCGAAACAGACCTTGACAAACTCCCCGAACAGTACCCCTGGCTCAAGGAGATGCCCTTAGTTGCAAAGCCCGACATGCTCTTTGGTAAGAGGGGAAAGCTTGGGCTCATCCTCTTTAAGAAGGAAAAGCCCTGTGATGTAGACTACGAAACGGTAAAGCAGTGGATCAGAGAGAAAATGCAGGAAGAGGTTGAAATTAAGGGGAAGAAGGGTAAGCTCACCCACTTCCTCATTGAGCCGTGCGTTCCCCACGCTCCGGAAGATGAGTACTACGTTGCAATGACCCTCGGTTACGACGGAGACCACATCTACATGTCTGCCTTCGGTGGAATTGACGTTGAGGAGAACTGGGACAAGGTGAAAGAGGTTGTAATTCCTCCACTTGCAACTGAGGAGGAGATTGACAGGCTGATTGAGGAGAACGTTCCACCTGAGATTAAGGATAAGGAGAAGTATGCAGACTTCGTTAAGCGCCTCTACAGGTTCTTCAGGGACATGCACTTTGCTTACCTTGAGATTAACCCACTCGTTATGGTTGGAAACAAAGTCTACCCACTTGACTTTGTTGGAAGGGTTGACGATACAGCCCAGTTCTTAGTTGGAAGGAAGTGGGGAGAACTTGAGTTTCCTGCAGGGTTTGGAGGGGAGCTCTCCCCCGAGGAGAAATACATCAAGGAGATGGACGAAAAGTCTGGAGCTTCTCTCAAGCTCACAATCCTCAACCCTGAAGGTAGGATCTGGACGTTAGTTGCCGGCGGTGGAGCATCTGTCGTTTACGCAGACACAGTTGCAGATCTTGGGTACGTTAAGGAGCTTGCAAATTACGGCGAGTACTCTGGAAACCCGTCAAGAGCAGAAACCAGAGAATACGTTAAAACCGTTTTAGATCTCATGACACGCCACAA
>JALTBO010000087.1 GCA_027075275.1 Desulfurobacteriaceae bacterium | reverse complement strand
TCCCAGTATCTCTTTTCAATGTTTGACTTACCGTAGGTGCACCCTGTTGCAACCATTACTCCGTCTAAAAAGCATCCTGCGGCGTGGCCTTTTCCGGTTTCTGAGATTACGTGGAGTTCCTTGTCCTGAGCCCTGTCAACACCTAGAACTTCCATTGCTTTAAGGCCTGCCCTCAGTCCCATTGGCATTGCAAGGCACTTGTGTCCGTGGAACTTGAATCCGAGCTCTAAGATCTCCTTTAACTTCTCGTCCATTGAGTCCTCTATTTCGCAGTTTGACGAAATTATAACACTTTAGTGTCTGAAATGTCTTATTCCTGTAAAGACCATTGCCATTCCGTGCTCGTTGGCTGCTTCTATGACTTCTTTGTCCCTTATTGAGCCGCCGGGCTGGATTACTGCCGTTACTCCAACCTTTGCAGCCTCGTCTATGCTGTCTCTGAAGGGGAAGAAGGCCTCAGAGGCCAGAACGGAGCCGGAAAGGTCTAATCCCATCAGCTTTGCCTTTTCTGCTGCGCAGCGGGCCGAGTCAACCCTGGAGGTCTGGCCTACTCCGATTCCAACTGCCACCTTGTCTTTTGCGTAAACAACGGAGTTTGATTTAACCCACTTAACAACCTTAAAGGCAAAGAGGAGGTCTTCCCACTCTTTCTCTGTAGGCTCCCTGTCTGTTACAACTTTCAGCTTTTCGGGGTCAACGGTTATCAGGTCTCTGTCCTGAACCAAAAGGCCTCCAACAACCCTCCTGTAGTCAAAGGGAGAGTCCTGACCTCTCCTCTCAATTCCCGTTAAACCTTTTGTTGTTAGAACCCTCAGGTTTTTCTTTGTTTTAAGAATCTCAAGGGCTTCATCGTCGTAGTCTGGGGCGATTATGCACTCGTAGAACCTCTCTGTTATCAGCTTTGCAGCTTCCGGTGAAACCTTTGTGTTGAAGGCGATGATTCCGCCGAAGGCTGAGAGGGGATCAACTTTTAAGGCTTTCTCGTAGGCCTCCTCAGGAGTTTCTCCAAGGGCTACTCCGCAGGGGTTTGCGTGCTTTATGATTGCGCAGGCTGTTCCCTCTTTCTCAGGGTCAAACTCTAAGACTAAGTTGAGAGCTCCGTCTAAGTCGTAGATGTTGTTGAAGGAGAGCTCTTTCTCTCCGTGGAGCTTTTCTGCCCTTGTTACGCAGGGCTCTTTAACGAAAACTTCCCTGTAGAAAGCTCCTCTTTGATGGGGGTTCTCTCCGTACCTCAGGTCCTGAACTTTCTCAAAAGTGATTGTTAGAGGGTTGCGGAGCTCCCTGCAGGAAACGGGCTTTCCTTCTTCATCTATGCTGAAGAGGAAGTCTGAGATGAGGGCGTCGTAGTGGGCTGTAAGGTTAAAGGCTTTCCTTGCAAGGTAGAAGCGGGTTTTAAGAGAAAGCTCTCCGGTGTTTCTGAGTTCCTCAATAATTTTGCTGTAGTCTGAAGGGTCTGTAACAATTGCAACGTGCTTGAAGTTCTTAGCTGCAGCCCTTACCATCGTTGGGCCGCCGATGTCTATGTTCTCAATTATCTCGTCTAAATCGGCTCCTCTTGCAACAGTTTCTTTGAACGGGTAGAGGTTGACAACAACCATGTCTATCGGCTCTATCTCAAGCTCTTTCATTGCTTGAAGGTGCCCGTCTTTAGACCTGTCTGCAAGTATCCCGCCGTGGACTTTCGGGTGGAGTGTTTTAACTCT
>JALTBO010000086.1 GCA_027075275.1 Desulfurobacteriaceae bacterium | reverse complement strand
GAGAGCTCCCTGGTAATTTTCAGAGTCCCCGATGTTCACACCGACTTCCCCTTCTTCTTAGAAAAGAGAGTAAGAGGAATGGATACTGTAGACTGGACAACCCTGAACAGAGCCATTTACGCTTTCGTTTTACTGCCTCTCTCATCTGTTGAATCTGCAGAAGGATTTATCAAAAGGGTAAAAGATGAAATAGAGCGGGTTTTTGGAGAGGAAATAGACTACATTTATAGAATTTTCCCGGTAGATAGAAACATATTCCAGAGATTGGAATACGTTATAAGATAGAGGTAAGGTTGATATTAGGACTATTTATAGGTTTTGTTTGCATATTAATTGACATTTTTTCGGTATATCTCCTTCTGCATACCGAAAGAGCTACCAATTTTACTCTTTTTCATCTACTATCATCGCTAATCCTTTCTGCTTGTCTGTCCTTTCTCTTAAGAAACAGGGTAAAAAGTCTGAAAGAAAACCTTTTAACCTTCACTGCCATTTCGCTACTAATTCCAGTAGGAGGAGCAGTACTAATAACCACAGCTTTTTACTTCCTCTACAGAACCAAAAAAACAGAGGAAAAACTTAGTTCAAAAGCTTTAGACGTTGAAGAGGTTTTAAACGAGTTTGTTGTGGTTAAACCAAGGAAGTTTGGCGAGGGAGCTCTCCGAATAATTGCCCAGTTTGAAGGGAAAGAAAAGCTCCTTCTGTTCCTAAAGGATCTATTAAACCCCTTTTCTGTAGAAGCCGCAAAAAAGTTCCTTAAAGAGAGAAACGATGAAGTAAGGTTGGGAGCCTTCTCAATACTTGTAAAGCTTGAGAAAGAGATAAACAACAGGATAAGCAGGTTAAAAGAGATGTACGAAGCTGAAGAAGACAAAGTAAAACGGGCAAAAATCGCAAAGGAGATAGCCTCTTACTACTGGGAACTCCTCTACTTTAACCTTGTAGACCCGGAACTTGAGGATTTCATCGTTAAAGAAGCCCTGAAGTACGCAGAGGAATCTCTGGATGTTCTTAAAGATAGCGACACTGCATTTATAGCAGGCAGAATATTCCTCAAGCAGAAAAAAATTGAAAAGGCCAGAAATTTTCTTCTGTTTGCTTACAAAACCGGAAACAGAATTGAGAAAAACAGGGTTATTCCCTACCTTGCAGAAGCAGAATACTACATGGGAAATCTGAAAAACGTGCGCAGGTTGTTCGGGGAGCTCCCCTACTCCATCTATCCCAACGTTCAGTTTGCCAAGGTTTTCTGGAGTGGAAGTGAGGAAAGACCCTGATATTCTCATAGTTGCTGAAGGAACATACCCCTTTGTAAGGGGAGGAGTCTCATCGTGGATTCACCAGCTAATAACGGGCCTGAACCAGTTCACCTTTGGTGTTATCTTCTTAGGAAGCAGGAGAGAAGACTACGGAGAGATAAAGTACGAGCTGCCGGAAAACCTCATCTACTTTAAGGCCGCCTACCTTTTTGACGATGAGGAGTTACCCAAACCCCTACCAGTGGAGAAAAATAAAAAACTCCTGAAACGGCTTGAAGACATTCACACTCTCATAAAAGAGGGGAAAGTTCCCGAAGAACTGCTAAGTGTTGAAACCTATACGAGAAAAATTACAGAGAAGGAGTTTCTTTACGGCAGAACCTCCTGGGAGTTTATAACAGATTCTTACCTTAAGCTGGCAAGGGACAACCCCTTCGTTGAATATTTCTGGACTGTAAGGAACATACACCTGCCTGTGTGGAGGGTTAGCCGGATAGTTGGGGAGCTCCCGGAAACAGCTATAATCCACAGCCCTTCCACCGGGTACGCTGGCTTTCTCTCATCTCTGCTGGGAAAAAGATGGAAAAGGCCGTTTATACTTACAGAACACGGTATCTATACGAGAGAGAGGAAAATAGACATACTGATCTCAGACTTCATAAGGGAAGAAAAGTTCTTCTTCCAGAGAGAGTACGGCGAGGTGGGACATATTAAGGAGCTCTGGATAAACTTCTTCCTCCTTTTAGGAAAGCTCTCTTATACAGCGGCAGACAGAATAGTTTCACTCTACGAGGACGCAAGACAGGTTCAGATATCCCTGGGAGCTCCCCCTGAAAAGACAGAGGTTATACCCAACGGGATAAAGGTGGAACAGTACCTTGAGGCGAGGAAGAAAAACTCAGAAGCTCCTCCGGTTATAGCTCTCATAGGAAGGGTAGTTCCCATAAAGGACATAAAAACTTTTATAAAAGCAATGAGAATCGTTGTTGACAGAATGTCTGAAGCAGAAGGGTGGATAGTGGGACCAACAGACGAGGATCCTGAGTACTACGAGGAGTGCAAAAAGTTGGTAAACGTTTTAAGACTAAACAAAAATGTGAAGTTTTTAGGATTCAGGAACGTAAAAGAGATACTGGCCTCTGTCAGGTTAACAACACTTACATCTATCAGCGAAGGAATGCCTTTAGTTGTTTTAGAGTCGTTCGCAGCCGGAGTTCCCTGCGTTGCAACAGACGTTGGAGCCTGCCGACAGCTCATCTACGGAGGAATATCGGATGAGGACACCAATTTAGGAAAAGCAGGAGAAGTTGTTCCTGTTGCAAGCCCTGGAGAGGCTGCAGAAAGCTACATAAAGTTTTTAACCAACAGAGGTGAGTGGGAAAGGGCAAGAAAGGTGGCTGTAGAGAGAGTTGAAAAGTTCTACTCCCACCAGCAGTTCCTTGAAGGCTACAGGAAACTCTACCGGAGATACCTGAAGTGGCCGGAATAGCTTTTGAAATAAGGAAAATTCTAAAGAAAAAAAGCCTGATAGGACTCTCTTACGCCCTTACTTACGGAATCTCTTTAAGCGCCGGTCCTATAATAATCTCTATCTTCTCAATTCTCTTTTCCGGTCTGGTTGCAAGGGAGTTTATAGATGAGATTACCGTTAGACAGTATCAAATAGTAGTTACATACATAATAGCTCTAAGCCTGATAATCTCATCTCCCCTTCAGCTTATTCTGACAAGGTACATTGCAGACCGTTACTTCAAAGGAGAGACAGAGAAAATACTGTCCAACTTCTCAGGGGCCCTCGTTCTCTCCTTATCGCTGGGTTTTCTGACAGGGCTTCTTCTCTCCATCACCACTATGGGGGAGCTCCCCACAACTTTCAAAATCGCCTTCACATTCTCCCTGTCTCTCTGCTCCGGCTTCTGGCTCATAAACATACTGCTAACGGCATTTAAAGACTACAAGCTTATCCTTCTCTCGTTCACAGCAGGGTTTGGAACAATAGTCCTGATAACGCCCTTCTTCTCAAATATGGGAATAGGAGGACTGCTAACAGCTTTCTTTACAGGAGTTGCAATAACCTTTACCCTGCTAACCGGATACCTGTTTAAGGTGTACCCTACCAGAAAGCTATTTGACCTGGACTTCCTGAAAAGCGGATACAAAATACTCATCCCCGTCAGCTTCTTCTACAACACAGGAGTCTGGATAGACAAGTTTATCTTCTGGTTCTCACCGGAAACAGGAAGCACAGTTTTAGGGCCCTTCAAGAGTTCCATAGTCTACGACATTCCCATGTTCCTGGCCTACCTGGCCATAACTCCCGGAATGGGATACTTCTTCCTGAAGCTTGAAGGAGAATTTGCAATCTACTACTCAAGGTATTACGAGGCGATAATAAAGAACGAAACACTTGAGAGAATATACGAGCTGGGCTACGATATGATAGCCTCGGCAAGGAGTATCATTCAGGAAACGATAAGGGTTCAGGCGATCGTTATCATAGTTCTTCTCCTGTTTGAGAAGGCCATATTCAGGGTTTTCCACATCTCACTGGTCTACATTCCCCTTTTTAACGTTCTTCTACTGGGAACTTCTCTACAGCTGTTAGTAATGGCAGTTCTCTCTCTTATCTACTACTTTGACCTGAAGGTAGAAGCTCTGACAGTCACCTTTACCGTTGCCGTTCTCAATGCAGTCCTGACCTACATAAGTATAAAGTTAGGGCCTTACTTCTACGGTTACGGCTTCTTCTCTGCTCTTTTAATAAGCCTTCTGTTGGGAATACTTCTGCTGAGGAGGGTTCTGTATGAGATTCACTATAGGACTTTTATGCTTAATTCTTAGCCTGCTTTCAGAACCGGTAACAGCAGGGGAGCTCCCCTCCGCAGCCTTCATCTACTCAAAACCACCTGAAAACCTTCTATACCTTTACGACTGGATAGTTGTAGATCCCTCTACATTTCCACCTGAAAAGTTAAAAGAGAAGTACTACATGAAAAAGAGAGGAAAAATAATTGCATACCTGAGCATAGGAGAGGAAGATAAAGAGGAGAAAACCCCTAAAGACTGCATTTTAGGTGAAAACAAAAACTGGAACAGCAAGATTATAGACCTGCGGAAAGAGCCCTGCTTTCTCAGAGTAAAGGAAAAAGCTTTAGGACTCATTAAAAACTATGACGGAGTATTCCTTGATACTCTTGATTCTTACCAGATGCTCCTTCCGGAAAAAGAGTGGAGTTCATACGAAAAGAGAGAAGTTGAGCTAATAAAGTTTTTGAGGAAAAAATACCCGAAAAAAATTATTCTCGTAAATAGAGCATTCTCCATATTCAGTAGAGTAAAGAACGACATTAACGGTTTTGTAGCAGAATCGCTTTACAGGGGAATTGATAGCAGTGGGAACTACGTAAAAATGCCCAAAAAGGAAACAGAAGAACTTCTCTCAAAACTTCAAAAAGTTAAGGAGAGTGGAGTACCGGTAATCGTTATAGACTACCTTCCCCCCAACAGAGAGAAGGAGAGGAGGGCGCTGGCCGAAAAGATATACAAACTGGGTTTTGTCCCATGGGTAACAGACAGATACCTCAAAACAGTAGGAGAGGGAATCTACCACCTGATTAAGAGGCAGATACTCCTCGTGTACGACCCGAACATTGAGCCGATCTACCCGGACATTCACAGGATTGTGCAGATGCCCCTTGAGTGGCTTGGATTTTCACCACAGCTGGTCTCTGCAGATAACCTTCCTAAAGGGTACCTTGCAGACAGGGTAAGGGGTATTGTCGTCTGGAACCTGAGCCCTGAAAACAGAGACAGAGTATTTAAGTGGTTAAAGGAGCAGATAGACAAGGGAATAAAGGTTTTCATAGTTTCTGCCGACATATTTAAACCGGAAGAACTGAAAGAACTCGGCATAGAGGAGGAGAAAAACAGAGCTCCCGGAGAGACATTCAGGATAGTTAAAACTTACGGGCCTTACGGTTTTGAAATACCTGCATTTCCCAGGCCTGTAAACGACATAATCTACACAGAAAAAGGCATTCCGCTGATAGTTTTAGAGAACTCAAAAGGGCAGAAGTTCATTCCTGTAGCCCTTACTCCCTGGGGGGGATACGGCTTTGAAGGATACCTGATAAAAGAGATCTTTAAGGAGTCTCTTTGGGTTTTTGACCCTTTCTGGCTGTTTAGAAAAGTCTTCGGATATATTCCGGCTCCCGATACAACAACAGAAAACGGAATGAGAATACTGACAGTCTACATAGACGGTGACGGACTGACAGGAATGTCTCTGGTTGAACCGGGAAAGACAGACGGAGAGGTTTTAAGAGACCGAATTCTGAAAAAGTATAAACTCCCCACAACAGTGTCGGTTATCGTTTCAGAAGTTGACCCTAAAGGTCTATATCCAAAAAAGGCAAAGTTCTACCAACAGGTTGCAAGAAGCATATTCTCCCTACCCTACGTTGAGGCTGCAAGCCACACCTACTCCCACCCCTTTGACTGGTACAAGTTCTACTACCTGACACTGGGAAAGAAGGTAAGTTACGACAGGAAGGAGCTCCCGTACGGCATCTACCTTAAAGTTCCAGGGTACAAACCCAGTTTAGA
>JALTBO010000085.1 GCA_027075275.1 Desulfurobacteriaceae bacterium | reverse complement strand
CTCCGTTTTGCAATAGAAACTTGCACAGAATCTGTTAAGTTCTGGGAAAATTTGCTACAGTTTTCCTTTTCTCTTCTGTCTTTGCTAAAGAGTAAAACTACCATGCCTACCACCCACAGTCCTTTTTGCATAAACTTTCAATCCCACTATGGTCTGATTTTATCTTGACAGCGTGTTGTTCACGCTCGACCCGGGCTGAACGCTTTCAATCCCACTATGGTCTGATTTTATCTAGGCGTCGTAATATCAGTTTTCGTCACAGTTGCTACCTTTCAATCCCACTATGGTCTGATTTTATCTAGTCGTGTGGGTCAGCGTATTCGCAGCGTGGATTTTGCTTTCAATCCCACTATGGTCTGATTTTATCCACCTTTTGCTGACTGAACTCCCACTTCGATTTCTTCCTTTCAATCCCACTATGGTCTGATTTTATCAAGATTTGTTTGAATGAAGGAAGAGGGGTAAAGGAAATCTTTCAATCCCACTATGGTCTGATTTTATCCGGACTGCGTAGGCTGGTAGCTGTCGCACCCTCCGAACTTTCAATCCCACTATGGTCTGATTTTATCTGTGAGAACCTAAAAGGCAACGAAAAGTGCTATATTAGCTTTCAATCCCACTATGGTCTGATTTTATCCACGATGCACAGTTTACAGAAGTCGTTAGAGCAAACACTTTCAATCCCACTATGGTCTGATTTTATCATGTCGTTTCGCTCAAAGTTGTATTGGTTTTTAGTGTCTCTTTCAATCCCACTATGGTCTGATTTTATCTAGAACATCGTAACCACCCACTGCTTCGAAACCGTGCTTCTTTCAATCCCACTATGGTCTGATTTTATCCTACTACTACGACCTCTGGCAATTCTACCATGTAAGTCCTTTCAATCCCACTATGGTCTGATTTTATCATAAAAATAAAAATAGACGAAATAGACAAAATAACTGCTTTCAATCCCACTATGGTCTGATTTTATCGTCGCATCGTGCCTGTTCACTGCTCTTGTGTATTATGCTTTCAATCCCACTATGGTCTGATTTTATCCGGCTTTAGTAATTCCGTGCAAGGACGACTACTTCGTTTTCAACTTTCAATCCCACTATGGTCTGATTTTATCCTCAGACAGTTCATGCTTGCCTTCACGACCGTAAGATACTTTCAATCCCACTATGGTCTGATTTTATCTCAGAAGTTAAACTAACATCAGGACCGCCAATAACTTTCTTTCAATCCCACTATGGTCTGATTTTATCTACCTCCAATTTTCATAGTTCCCTGTGCTATTTTTTCACTTTCAATCCCACTATGGTCTGATTTTATCGACGGTATAACGGTAAAAGAGGAAGAGAACACAGTTGACTTTCAATCCCACTATGGTCTGATTTTATCAGAGATCCAAACATAGGTATCTTCGGAGAATGCTTATGCTTTCAATCCCACTATGGTCTGATTTTATCCCGATGAAGTTCGTCTGCGGTGTGAGTGGAACGGGCGTCTTTCAATCCCACTATGGTCTGATTTTATCTATCTACCATTCACATCACCTCCATATAACCGGAAAATTTTTTAACTTTCAATCCCACTATGGTCTGATTTTATCTCTCCTTTTATGTTTGATATTACTTTCGCTATTTCTTTCTTTCAATCCCACTATGGTCTGATTTTATCAACCGGTAATTTTCCTCTGTTTCGCTATATAACGTTTTCTCATCGCCCCTTTACGAGGCTTTCGTCGTCGACCTTCAGTTGTGCAGTCAGTATAT
>JALTBO010000084.1 GCA_027075275.1 Desulfurobacteriaceae bacterium | reverse complement strand
TTCTAAATACTTAAAACTCCTTGAGAACGGAAAGAAAGGTAGAGGAAATGCGTAAACTTCCAATTATTTTCCCAATTCTTCTGGTTTTCATCTCTTCCTGCGGTAGCGTTCAGAAGACAGTCTCCTATTCTCCGCCTCCTCTTAAGCCTTCACCTCTTGAAAGTGGAATTTCTGGCGGTGGCCCGCAGGAGCTCCCTATCTCATCGCCGGTAAATCCTAAAACTTTAGACCTATGCACCCGTCATCTCCTCTTTGCCGATCAGTATATTACAGCTTCAGACTACCCCGATGCGGCTGACGAGATAAAAAAGGCCGAGAAGTACTGTAAGCCAAACGATCCCCGGCTTCTCTACATGGAAGCAGTTATGGCAGACATAAACGAGAACAGAGAGGAAGCTTACAGACTCTACTACAGGGCAGCCAAGGGGTATATAAAAAAGGGAGACCTTGATAGTGCCTTTAAGTGTTACTCTGGAATGGTTTCTATAAATCCTAACGGTAGAGAAGTTAAGGAGTTGAAACCTTATTTTGAGGATGAGAACTATTGAAAATTGAATAGATATTTGTTAAAATTGTATTGTTCCATAAGGAATTTCTTATAATCTGGCTTCAAGGGGGTGAAAGTGACGGAGAAGACAAAGGCCTTTATAGTAGGTGGTGTCGTCGGGATTGTGATTGCAGGTGTGGGAGCTCTCATCTCCGCCCAGATGATTGAGAACACCGCGGAGCCTGAGTTCTGCGGTTCCTGTCACGAGATGAAACCTATGTTTGAGGCCTGGGAGACAGGTCCTCATGGTCCACTTGGCAACAAAAGAGGGGCTATTAGAGCCGGATGTGTTGACTGCCACTTGCCACACGACAACGTTGTGACCTATCTGTTAAATAAAGCAAAGTTTGGTACAAACGATGCAATCGGTCACTACTTTAAGGGCGGTTACTCAGACGACCTTCAGCACTGGATTGAGAAAAGGAAAGAAAGAGAGCACTACGTATTTGTTTCCAACTGTGAACGCTGCCATACCAACCTTCCAGACAACATTATGCATGAAAAACTTAAAGCAGGCGAAATAAAAGGGGACTGTTTAACGTGTCACTGGTACGTTGGACACGGATTTAACTTTGAGGAGAAGCTGAAAGAGTTCTTCAGCAAAAAAGGTGTAGAATCACAAGAGGGGTACGAATAGAACTTTTATAGGGGAGGTGCAAAGTGAAGGCAAAAACATTATCACTGCTTGCCGGCCTGATGATAGCCGGAAGCGGGCTGGCAATGGCAGACCAGCACCCTGTTCCGCCCAGTGTAATTGCAAAGCTGCCACCACAGCAGCAGCAGTGTAGAGTGTGCCACCAGAAAGTAACTCCGCAGGTTTACCAGCAGTGGGCACACTCAAAGCACGCCATAAATAACGTTCGTTGTTTCCAGTGTCACGGAACGTTTAGCGACTTCCACAAAGTTCCACCTATTACGAAGTGTATGGCCTGTCACTACCAGGAAGTTGTTACCATGCAGCAGAAAAAACCTGGCGCCAAGTGCTGGGACTGCCATGAAGCTCACATCTTTGAGTTCCACGGCAACGGTGTGAAGAACATTAAAACAGCAAAAGACTTTAACCCACAACAGTATTAATTGAAGGAGGGCACGATGGGAATTGGAAGGAGAGATTTCCTCAAAAAGAGTGCTGCTTTAACAGCAGCATCTCTTGTGGGGATTAACCTTAAGATAAAAGCAGATGGTGTAACCCTTGGTGAGTCTGCATCTGCAGGCGAAAAC
>JALTBO010000083.1 GCA_027075275.1 Desulfurobacteriaceae bacterium | reverse complement strand
CACATCAAGTTTTTTCTGGAGCTCCCTCTTTCTGGAGATGAGCTCTTTTTCTGATCTCTGAATCTGACGCAGTCTGCTTATCTCCCGTTTGAGGCTGTTTATCTGAAGCTGGGCGTTTTTAATCTCCTGATTTAGCGAAACTGAATAGAGGTAAGTTCCGATAGCAACAGAAACGATAATCAGGAAAAAGAAAATTAAATCAGGTTTTAAATACTTAGAGTAGGCTGACTCTTTCGTCTCTGCGAAGTTAAACCTTAGCATTTTCGTCACCCTTATATCTGATACTTAGTCCTGACGCTACGGCAAATTCTTCGTTTCCAAATATACCGGAAAATCCTAACGGGTTACCTCTGCCAACTTCCAGGCCGGAGAGCTCCCCTAAAAAGTCCACAATTCCTTTAAGCTTTGCAGAACCTCCGTAGAGGTAAATTGACTCAACCTCAAGATTAAATCGGTCTTTAAAGTTATCTATAGTCCACATTATCTCTGTAGCTATTTTCCTTAAAACCTTTTTAATGACGCCAAAAGCTTCATCGTAAGTAAGATCCTTTATGGTTTCCCCTCTTTTTAAGAGTTCTACGTCTTGAGAACTAAGCATAAACTCCTTCTGAAGCTGTTCGTTAATCGCCTGTCCACCTATCTCCACGTTTCTGGTAATGTAGGGGTAACCACCGAAAGAAACTATAACTTTAGTAAAGGAGGCTCCTATGTCCACCAAACAGACCGGAGAAACCGTCTTTTCCGGATTGTTAAGGTAGAACTGATTGTTTATCGCAGCCGGCTCTACATCTATAACAACAGGAGTTAAACCGGCCTCCTTAAGGAGCTTTACGCGGCTCTCAAGGAAATCTTTTCTTATTGCAGCAATAGCTATATCAACGTTCCCTTTCTCTATAGAGACAGGAAGAACTTTGTAATCTATGTTTACGAGGGAGAACTCCTCCGGGTTTATAATACTTTTCATGTAGTCTATTACCGCTTCTTCAGGATTTTTTGAGGAAGGAATGCTGATAACGCTGTAGAAACAGGCAGACAGAGGAACGTGAATTATTACTTCTTTATCTTTAATGGAGAGCTCCCTGTAGAGCTCTTTAATGGTATCAATAAGTTCAAACTCATCAATTACTTCAACTCCGGCAAACACCTGCTCTCTGTACTCTTTTTTTCCGAATACCTTTACTTTATAACTGTTTCCCTTTCTTTCAGATTGAACGAGCTTTAACGATGATGTTCCTATATCAAGAGCAGGAACAAGGTAATCAGAACCTTTAAAAAACTTTACTAACCACTCCATTAACTACACCCCGTAATTTTTAAAAAACTTTTATAGTACTAATACTCAAAATTGGAAGAAGAAGAGCGTAAACTATAAAACCGATAATCACTCCTACAATTAGCATAGTAACAGGCTCAAGTAGAGAAGTCAAGCTTTTTATTTTAAAGTTCAGTTCGTTCTCTAAAAACCTTGCCACTCTTAAGCTCATCTGGGAAAGATTGCCGGAATTTTCTCCAGCCTTTATTAGCTGAACGGCAACCCCCGGTACGTAACCGATCTTTGAAAGAAGCTGGTAAAAGGGAGTTCCTCTCTCAAACTCTGAAATGTTTTTAAGAAACTCTTGTTTTAATTGTTTATTAACAATAGTCTCTGTAGCGGTTTTAAACGATTCAACTGCGGGCACTCCGGCAGAGAGAAGGTCTCCAAAAGTGGTGAAGAATTTTACAAGTTCAGAGTAACAGAAAAGTCTTCCCACCAGTGGCAGTTTCAGTTTTAGGGCATCTAACTGCTGCCTCTTTTTACGGGAAAGGAAGATAAAAAGAGTAACGGTAAACAAAAGTAAAAGCAGTACAAAGAAGTAGTGGTTAAGAATAAAAGAGCTCACCGATAGAAGAAGACGGGTTGAGAGGGGGAGCTCCAGCCTGGCCGTAGTGTAGATGGCTTTAACTTTTGGAATTACTGTAACAAGCATAAAAACGATAACGCCAAAAGCAACTGTCAGAAGAACTGACGGGTAAATTAACGCTTGCAGAACTTTTCCCTTTATTGATTCCCGTCTTTCAAGGAGCTCTGCAGCCATAATAAGGTTTTTTGGAAGGAGGGCAGAGCGTTCACCTGAAGATATGAGAGAGAGGATAACAGGGTCTTTTACTCCTGCCCTTCTCAGGGATTCGTGGAAGGAGAGTCCCTCTTTCAAGCCGTCTACCAGTTTTTTGTAGAAAACTTTCAGGTGCTCTTTCTCCTCTCCTTCTGTAAAGGAGTTGACGGCATCAACTATAGGAATCCCGGAATCTAAAAGGGTGGAAAGGGTTCTGAAGAAAAGTGTAAGCTCAGAGGAAGACGGAGTTTTCCTGAAAAGTTTAAGGAGGGAGCCCCCACCTTCTTCCGTCTTTTCTTCGTAGAGATCTAAAGGGTAAATCCCCTTACTCTTAAGGAGGGCATACGCGCTGCTCCTTGAGGGAGCTTCTACCACTCCTTTAACCTCTTTACCCCTGCTGTCTAATGCTCTGTAAGAAAATACAGCCATTATCCTCTCGTAACCCTGAGAACTTCTTCAGGAGTGGTTATTCCCATCTTCACTTTCTGAGCCCCGTCAACTCTGAGAGTTCTCATACCCCTTGAAACTGCAAATTCTTTAATCTCGTCACTATCCCGACCTTCAAGGATAAGTTTCCTTATCTCCTTGTCAACAACCAGTATTTCGTAAATAGCCGTTCTTCCCAGATAACCGGTTCCCATACAGTACTCACAACCTTTCCCTCTGTAGAAACTGCCTGAAAAACCTTGAAGACCTAAATCTTTTAACTCCTGAGGAGTAGGAGTGTAAGGTTCTTTACAGTGGGGACACACTTTCCTTACAAGTCTCTGAGCTATAACACCGATAACCGAAGATGCAACCAGGAAAGGTTCAATACCCATATCCACAAGACGTGTCACAGAAGAAGGAGCATCGTTGGTATGGAGGGTAGAAAAGACAAGATGGCCCGTTAAAGCCGCCTGGGTTGCGATTTCTGCAGTTTCAGCATCCCTTATCTCTCCAACCATTATTACATCCGGGTCCTGTCTCAGTATGCTCCTGAGTGCACTGGCAAAGGTAAGGCCAATTTCAGGCTTTACCTGAACCTGAGAGATACCTTCAAGCTGATACTCTACAGGGTCTTCAACTGTAATTATGTTTATCTCCTCTCTGTTTATCTCAGAAAGGGCAGCATAGAGGGTTGTTGTTTTACCTGAACCTGTAGGACCAGTAACTAAGATGATTCCGTGAGGTGTTTTAATAAGCTGAGAAAAGGTCTGATAGTCGTCGGGCAGAAGTCCCAGCTCTTTTGTGGAGTAGAGAATGCTCTCTTTTGAAAGGAGCCTTAGAACTACCCTTTCTCCGAAGTAAGTGGGAAGTGTAGAGACTCTGATGTCTATCTCCTTTCCTCCTAGGCGAACCATTATCCGGCCGTCTTGAGGAAGGCGCTTTTCGGCTATATCAAGGTTGGCCATTATCTTAAGTCTTGAAATGACAGGAGGAACTTTTGAGGAGGGGAGCTCCCTCACAGTCTTCAAAACACCGTCAACCCTGAGCCTTACCCTCATTCTGTCTCTAAAGGGCTCAAAGTGGATGTCGCTGGCCCGAACCCTTACCGCAAGGGTAAGAATTTCGTTTATAAACTGAACTGCCGGAGCTTCTTCCTCAACGGTAAGGAGGTCTTCACCGTAAGACTCCTGAATCTGAGCTTCGTCTGAAGTACGGTCTCCGGAGGAAAAGAAATCAGTAACAACATCAAAGGGAACTACAACAGTTCTTACAGGTTTTGAGAAAAACCACTCAAGTTTCTTTAACCCTTCGTAGTTAAATGGGTTATCGGTTGCAACGGTAACGCTGTTCTCGTCCTCTGAAACGGGAATGAGGCGCTCTCTCTTGAGTATCTGTAGAGGAACTCTCTGGAGGAGCTCCTGGTCGGCAGGGGAGGGGAGCTCCCCGTAAAACTCAAAACCGCTCTTTTTGAAAAGCTCCTCAACTTCCGGCAGGTTCCACTTAAGAATACCGGAAACCTGCCTGAAAGAGGAATAATCTCTGTCTGGAATAAGACCTTCCGATTTCAGTTTATCTATAAACTCTCTTTCAGTTAAGGTTCTTAACATTAAACTCTTTCTCCTGATTCAGTTCAAACTTCCCAAATCCTTTAAAGTCGGAAAATATTCCTTTCCTTGACTCCTGAATACTCTTTATATTGTTAATGTAAGCCTTTATCTTGGAGGCCGTTAAACTGTTTTCCTCTTCAAGGTTCCTGACAACGTGGGGAGTTATAAAAACGAGAAGATTGGTTTTCTCAATCTGATGACCCGTCTTCTTAAACAGGTTCCCTACTATAGGAATATTCCCTAAGATAGGAACTTTCTCAATAGTTGTAAGTTTTTTACTCTTTATAAGCCCGCCGATAACAAGGGTTTGACCGTCCTGAACGTCAACAGTAGTTTTTGCTTCTCTCTTAGAGGTTATAGGAGCCGTCTGGTCTGCATTTGCATAGCCAACAACGTCTTCAACCTTCTCGTAAACCTTCAGGCGGACTTCACCGGAAGAGGTAATATGGGGAGTTATTTTGAGAACTATACCTACATCTTTGTAATCGTAGGAAATAACCGGGTTATTGTTGGCATCGTACTTAAGGCCTGTAGAGTAGGGAATTACCTTTGAGATGTTTATCTCAGCCTCTTCGTTATCAAGAGTAAGAATCTGAGGAGTTGCAATAACGTTTACACCGCCCTCTTTAGCATAAGCGTTGAGAAGAAGCCCTATGTCGGGAGTTCCGTTTCTCCACTTGGCAATTCCAAGGAGAAGACCTGGAGAAGCTGACGGATAGCCGGGCTGGAGGGGAAGGTTACCGTAGAGGCTACCGCCGAATGGAACGTGCTCACCACGGGAGAGAAACTTCCACTCAACTCCCATTTGCAGGAGCTTGTCCATAGACATCTCAACTATCTGAACCTCAACAAAAACTTGTGGCCTTTTAACGTCTATGCCGGAAATTACATCTTTAACAACTGAAAAGTCCTGAGGTGAGGCCAGAATAATAAGGGAGTTGCTTCCCTTGTCGGCAACAACTTTTACAGGGCCGGTCAGACCATATTTTCTGCTGTTTACTCCCTTAAAGAGTGAGTCAAGGACCTTAGCCGTATCGTCTGCAAAGGCGTATTTGAGTTTAACGATGTGGATATCACCCGACTTAACTGAAACCGGAGTATCTATGTGGGGAAGGAGGGTCTTTACCCGCTCTATAACTGCAGGAGTTCCAACTAAGAAAACTGTATTTGTTCTCTCATCTACGGCAAAGTGGTAGTAGTCTCTTCCAGGAATAGGAACAGTCCTGGCTATATCAAAAGCGAAACCTCTATCAAGAACAGCTGAAAGGACTTTTACGGCGTCTTCTGCATTGGCATTTTTCAGAGTAAATGTGGCTATCTGAAGCTTAACGGGAGTTCTGTCAAGTCTGTTGAGTATAACCATAAGTCTGTGGAGGTTTTTCTCTTTATCGGTTACAACTATGGCGTTTGCATCCCTTACAAAACTTACTCTTCCTATATCTGAGAGCATGTTCCTAACAAGACCCTGAAGGTTCAGTATGTCAAGGTGGTGGGGAAGGTAAACGTAGGTCAGAACTCTATCTCCACCATCAAGTCTTCCTCTGGCAATAGCAGTTGACTCTCTTGCAGCGTGTCTGTTCCTTACTATTTTGACGTAGCTTCCGTAGTCAACAACCTGATATCCAAGCTCGTCTAAAGCCGCAACGTAGAGATTAAAGAGCTCCTTCTTTGGTATTGGCTTAGGTGAAATAACTGTTATTTTGCCGGTTAAGTTGGGTGGAACTATTATGTCTTTTCCAACAGCCTGACTGACAACTTTTGTAAAGTCTTTAATGTCAACATCCTCAAAGTTTATCTGAACAGACGTGGGCCGCTGAGAAAAGGAGGCAGAAGGGTAAAAAGTTGCCAGACAGATGAGAGACGCCGTAATTAGTTTCCTGACCATTTTAACCTCTCCTATTCCAATTCATAGTGGAGTTTTACTTCCCTGCCGTTTCTGAGAACAACAACCGTTATTGAATCGGCATTTTTCAGCTGTTCAAAGGCGGAAAATGAGTCTTCGGGAGTTTTTATTCGTATGTCGTTGATTGAGATAATCACATCTCCGGGACGAATTCCTAACTTGTAGATAAAACTTCTGGGGCTTACGTAGGTAACCTTCAGCCCTGAAGGGTTGGTAATGGGAACTATGTTTATGTAGCGGAGGAAATCTCCTGAAGAAATTTGATTGATTACTTCACTTCTCTTAACTGTAAAGGAATTTGTCTGCAAATTAGAGCTAAAAGCGGAATTTGAGGAACTAAGTTTTACTTTTTTCAGGCTTTTCAAAATCAGAATAACTTCCCTTGAGCCTTTTGAGAAGATAGCCCTATCGGGATAAACCCTGATTAGTTTGTAACCGTGGAGCTCCTCACCTACAGAAATTATCTTTGACTTTCCGTTTTTCTCAAGGATTGCAATACTGCGATTACAACCGCTACAGACAACCGTTCCCTTAAGGGTGTATTCGCCCAGAGAGAAAGTCTCTTCCATAACAGGAACAGAGACTTTTGAAGGAGAGGTTTCAGGTTTGAAAAAACCCTCTTTCGCCACCATGAAATCGGTAGTATAGGAGTGAAAAGGACAGTTGATATTCTCCAGTTTAAAGTGGGAAACGTCGGGAAATCTAAGGGATACGGCAGAGGAGATAAGATAAGCAAGGGAGAATCCTAAGAAAGCAACGGAAATAAGCTCAAAATAGTCAAGAATTCTCTGCTGCATTAACAAGCTCCTTGAGGGCTTTCAACTGCGCATCTCTACTCTCTTTAGGGAGTTTACCGTCTATGATTGCATATTTTATCTTATTAAGATAATCTTTAAAACTGGGACCCGGTTTAAGTCCAAGTTTTTTCAGGTCTTCGCCGGAAACCAGCGGCTTCAGGTAGCGCCACTCTTTCATGAAGTTGAGAACGGAAGATTCAATCTGAGGAGAGACAGCAGCAAGGAGGAGGAGAAATTCGTCATCTTTTCTCTCAAGAACCCTGTAAACCTGACTGGGGAGCTCCGCCTCTCTGATGGAAACTACCGTTTGAGGGAGCTCCCTCAGATAACGTAACAGCTTTTCAGCCTCCTTTTTGGGAAAGGAGAGATCCTTAAGATAGCTTTCTATTCGGCCAGGGGGCTCTCTGTAGAGGAGAGCTCCGAAGTAAACAAGGTGGTAATCTGCTTCACTGTCGGGAAATGTAAGTTTGTGCCAGTTAACAAGTTTTCTCACCCTTTCAAACAGGTCTTTTTTGTGACGGTTCCAGTTAAGACCGGGAAAGAGCTCCTTTAAAATTCCGTATTTATCAAGCTTTAGAAGAACCCTTAAAGGGTTTTCCTCAAGCATTATCTGTTTAAGTTCATGGTAAATCCTCTGACCTTCAACTGTTTTAAAGAGTTTCCTCTCAACGGCCATTTTGAGAAGCCTCTCTGTGTGACGGCCGAGGTCAAATCGGTATCGGGTGGCAAACCGGAGAGCTCTCAAGATTCTGGTTGGATCTTCAACAAAGGAGAGGGAGTGGAGAACCCTGATTTTCCTGTCTTTTATATCCTTAAGGCCTCCGAAGAAGTCTATCAGGCGTCCAAAGTCTGAAGCGTTTATCTTTACGGCAAGTGTGTTTATTGTAAAGTCCCTGCGGAACAGGTCTTTCTTGAGCGGGGCCATGTCAACTTCAGGAAAGGCACCGGGAGCTCTGTAGACTTCGGTTCTGGCAGAAGCCATATCTATACGGGTTCCATCTGAAAAGACGAGAGTTGCCGTTTTGAACCGGTCAAAGGTGTGAACCTTTGCACCAAGCTCCTTAGCAACCTGTTTTGCAAAGAGCGTGGCATCTCCTTCTAACACAATGTCTACGTCGTAGTTCTTCCTGCCTAAGATAAGGTCTCTGACAAAACCTCCAACTATGTAAGCGTTAAGTTTCTCTCTATCTGCAATTTCTCCAATTTTCTTAACGAGAGAGTAAAGGTTCTCTGGAAGGAAACCTTTAAGGAGGTCTGAAACGTTCCTGAAGTGGGGAGACGAGGAAAGACGTTTCCGATAGAAAGATGAGATTTCAGAGATCTCACTCCTATAAACGTTAAGGAGTAGATCAGTCCTGGTTATAACTCCAGCAGGTTTTCCCTTTTCAACAACGGGAACGAAGCTCTGGTGTCTGTCAACTATTATCTCCTCAACAAGGCTTAAAGGGGAATCTGGAGAAACGGTTAAGAAGTCCCTCTCCATAACTTCTGAAACTTTTTCGTCTTCAAGTCCCATGTAGATGGCCTTATCAAGGAGAGCTCTGTTGACAACGCCTACCAGTTTACCTTCACTATTTACAACAGGAGCGGCATTTATACTGTTCTTCATAAGTACTAAACGGGCAGATGTAACTGTATCTGTGTCAGAAACGGTAATGGGAGGAGAGGTCATAACGTCTTTTGCCCTCCTTAAAGGCTCAACAGTTTCAGGAAGAACTTCCCTTAACCGGTCAAGGACTTCAAAAACGGTCTTTCCTTTAAAAGAGGAGGAGGCAGCTTCCCGATGACCGCCTCCACCAAACCTCTCTGCCACCTTTGAAACATCTACTCTGGAGCTCTGCGAACGGCCGATGAGAAAGGTTGTTCCTTGAACTTCAATAACTCCAAAAACTGCAGGCAGTCCGGTTATTTCAAGGAGCTTACTGATAAGGTGGGAAACATCACCAACGTAAGTATCAAACCGGCCAAAGGTTATACCTATAAAGTTTCCGTTAACCTCAACGGTTTTCAGGTTGTCTTTCAGTGTTTTTAAAAGGTCTATCTCTGTGTCGGTTAAACCGCCTGGAAGGTAGCGGCGGACAAAGGAGAGCTCCGCACCAACACCAATAAGGTAAGCAGCGGCCACAAAGTCTAATGGGGTAGTTGAAGGGTACGTAAAGGAACCTGTGTCTGTGTAGATGCCGAGGAGAAGAACAGAGGCCTCGTAAGGAGAGGGAACAATCTTTCTTCCTTTTAGAATGAGGGAAACTATTGCAGAGGTTGATCCCGCCTCTTTGTAGTGGATCTCTGCCGGAAGGTCAAAGTTTCGGGAGTGGTGGTCAAAAACGATTATCTCTGTCTTATCTGTGATTCTAGAGCGAACGGTTTCAGGTATTCTCTCAAGGGAATCTGTATCTGCAACGATGAGACGGTCAACGGTTCCTGAGAAGGAGCTCCCTTCAGTGTACTCCAGAATATCGGGGTTCTCTTTAAGGAGCTTTACAACGTCTGATCCTTTTGTATCGGGAAGAACAACTTCGGCATCTGGATAGAGTTTCTTAAGCCCTACAACCGCACCAAGGGCATCTAAGTCCATGTTTTTATGGGTAGTTATAACTGTTCCCATACGCCTCCCGAAAGTATAATTTTCGGTGATTAAAGTGTAGCGGAGATATTAAAGGTGAAAGTAAGAGTTAAAGAGATAAAAAACAAGAAGGAGCTCTCTGAATACCTTAAAAAGTTAGGGAATACTCCTGTGGGAATAAATATACTGAGCCAGAAGGGGAAAACCTACCTGTTTGAGATAGAGGAGATAGACACCAGAGGGGCAAACATACTGAAGCAGGACGCAATATCGGTAGGTGGAGACTGTGCTGTTCCAAGGTGTGCTTCGGTTTTCAAGCCGGGGAAGTGGACGGTTCTACTTATGGTAAATGAGAGGGAGCTGGGGAAACTCACAGATAAACTGAAGGCTCAGCCTTACGGCCTAAAAGAGTTGGGAAAAAAGCTGAAAGAGGTGTTTGAAAACTACCAGAAAGAGGAATTTACCATCAGGTATAGAGGTAGGGAGCTCCCTCTTAAAAAACCTATCGCCATGGGAATACTCAACGTAACGCCAGATTCATTCTCAGATGGGGGAAAGTTCAACAGGTTGGATGCCGCTGTAAAACGGTGTGAGGAGATGCTAAAGGAGGGAGCAAAGATTATTGACGTTGGAGGAGAATCAACCCGGCCCGGATCAGATCCGGTTCCTGTAGAGGAGGAGCTGAAAAGGGTCATTCCTGTCATTGAGGAAGTAAGGAAAAAACTGGGAAACGGGTTTTTTATATCCATTGACACCTACAAGAGCAGAGTAGCAGAAGAAGCTCTCAATGCAGGAGCAGACATTGTTAACGATATAAGCGGATTCAGGTTTGATGAAAGGATGGCGGAAGTTGTTGCACAGTTTAAGTGCCCTGCAGTTGTAATGCACATAAAAGGGACACCAAAGGATATGCAGAAGAACCCTTACTACGAAGATGTTATGGGAGAGATTATTGACTACTTTAGAGAAATCATCAAAACTGCCGAAGAAAAAGGCGTTAAAAGAGAGCAGTTGATAGTTGACCCGGGAATAGGGTTTGGAAAGAGACTTGAAGATAACCTCTGCATACTGAAGAATTTAAAGGAGCTGAAAGTCTTAGGGAGACCAATACTCATCGGTGCATCAAGAAAGAGCTTTATCGGAAAAGTAACCGGAGTTGAAATTCCGGAAAAGAGACTGGCAGGAAGCATCTCTGCCGCCGTGATCGGGGCAACAAACGGAGCCAGAATTATTAGAGTTCACGACGTAAAAGAGACTGTTGAGGCGCTGGAGCTCCTTTCCGCTGTTGAGGAGGTAAAGTGTTAGAGTTCATTCCCCACATTACGCTGTGGGACCTTATAGATATTCTTCTGGTCTCAGCAATTATCTACTGGATACTCAAATACCTTTCCCAGACAAGAGCCGTTCAGGTCCTTTTAGGTCTTCTCCTGTTCCTCGTACTGGGAGTCATTGCAAAGGCGCTTCACCTTTACACCCTGTCGTTCCTCTTTAACAGCCTTATAACAGTTGGAACTTTTGGACTTATAGTTATATTCCAGCCAGAAATAAGAAGACTTCTGGCACGGCTGGGAGAACAGAAGTTCGGTATATTCGCCTCTGAAGAAGAAGCGGAAAGGGTAATAGAAGAGATAGTAAGAGCAGCAGCAACAATGTCTGAAGACAGGATAGGAGCTCTCATAGTCATAGAGAGAGAAATAGACCTTGATAACTACACAGAGGCGGGAACTGTAGTTGACGGGAAGATAAGCAAGGAGCTCCTCATAACAATCTTCTGGCCGGGAACCCCTCTCCACGACGGAGCAACAGTTATAAGAAAGGATAGAGTCTACAGAGCAGGAGCTTTCCTGCCACTTTCACTTAACCCCAACCTTCCCCAAACAGTAGGAACAAGACACAGAGCTGCAATTGGAATAACTGAGGAAACAGACGCTGTAGCCGTAGTGGTCTCAGAGGAAACCGGAACTGTCTCCGTTTCCTACGGAGGAAAGCTGATTAAAAACCTTGACCCTCAAAAGCTTAAGAAAGTTCTAAAAGGACTGCTGATAAAAACTCCCGAAAAGAGAGGAAAGTTCCTTCTCCTCAAGAGGAAAACAGATGAAGAAAGTGTATAAAATTGTAACAAGTAATTTTCACTATAAGGTTCTATCTGTAGTTTTTGCACTTCTTCTCTGGTTTCTTGCAACAAACAAAGAGACAACAGAAGCAATACTAACAATGAATTATACACCTGTTTCATCTGGAGACTACAGAATAACCGACTATAAACCAAAAATTCTGAGGATAAAAGTTGAAGGATACAGAAAAGAAATTCTACATTTAAAAGAAGAGGGAAAGATAAAGGTAATCCTTCCCCCCAATATATCAGAAAATAATGGCTGGGTAAGTTTAAAACTTAAAAAAAAGATGATAAAGCTGCCGTTTTCAACTATAAATCTTAAGGAAGTAGAACCGAAAGAGATAAAGGTAAAAGTTGAGAAACTGGTTAAGAAAGCAGTTCCTATAAAGGTAGAGCTTTCCGGCCTGAAAGAGGGAGTAAAAGTCAGAACAGTTCCCAACTATGCAGTTGTACTACTCCCTGAGAACACAGCAGAATGTATAGTATCCGTCAGAACGGAGAAGGTGGACGTTTCAGACGTTAAACCTCCCGCAGTTCTGGAGGTCGGGCTTAAATCAAACTACAAAGTTGAACCACAAAAAGTAGAAATCTTTCTGGAGGGGAAAGATGAAAGTAAAGAGAAAACTTTTCGGAACTGATGGAATTAGAGGAATAGCAAACAAGTATCCACTGACTCCTGAAATGGTTCAAAAGATAGGGCTTGCATACGGAACATACCTGAATGCAAAGTTTCCGGACAAAAAACACACAGTTGTTGTAGGAAAAGATACAAGGCTCTCATCAGACATGATTAAGTCTGCTTTTATAAGCGGTTTAACTGCCACAGGAGTTGACGTTATTGACGTTGGAGTTGTTCCAACCCCTGCAATCTCATTCTTCGTTGATAAGGGAGAGTTTTCAGGGGGAGTGATGGTTTCCGCCTCACACAACCCATATGAGTACAACGGATTGAAGTTCTTCAACCAGGAAGGGGAGAAGTTTTCTGAAGCTGAAGAAGGGGGGCTGGAACTGGTCGTTTTCAACAAGTACGAGCTCCCGAGGGCAAACCCGGACGAAATAGGTAGAGTTTTTGACGGCTATAACCTGATAGAGATGTATAAGAAACACCTTGAATCTGCAGGAAGGTACTTAGCAGGGTTGAAGATAGGAATAGACTGCGCCAACGGGGCAACGTTTCAGATAGCTCCGGATGTATTTAATGCTCTGGGAGCAAAGGTTTTCACCTTTAACGCAGAGCCCGACGGGAAGAACATAAACGACGGGTGCGGAGCTCTCCACCCGGAGTTTATAGCCCAGAAAGTTAGGGAACTCCACCTCCACATGGGATTCGCCTACGACGGAGACGGAGACAGGTGCATAGCCGTAGATGAAGAAGGAAATGTAGTAGACGGAGATAAGTTAATCGGGATTTTAGCGGCACACTTTGGCAATAAATCTAATGAGGTTGTTGCAACAGTTATGAGCAATTTAGGGCTTGAAAAGTTCCTTAAAGGTATGGGAATGAATCTACACAGAACTCCCGTTGGAGACAGGTATGTGGCGGAGAAGATGAAAGATGTGGGAGCAGTAGTTGGAGGAGAGCAGTCCGGACACATAATAATAAGGGAGTTCGGAAAAACCGGAGACGGGATACTGACCTCTGTTCTTGTGGCCTCAATTGTCAAATCGCTGAAGAAGCCGATGAGTGAAATTTTCAAAGGAATAGAGAAATTCCCGCAAAAGCTTGAAAACGTTAGAGTTAAAGAGAAACCGCCACTTGAGAGTCTGGAAAACCTCCAGAAGGCCAAAGAGGAGGTTGAGAGGGAGCTCTCCGGCAGGGGAAGAATAGTTATCAGGTATTCGGGAACAGAGCCGCTACTGAGGATAATGGTTGAGGCTGAATCTGAAGAACTGATAGACAGAGTTATTGAGAAGATACTCCAGGCCGTTAGAGAGGACGGTATAGTGGAAGAATAGATAATGGAAGGTTAACCTTTGAAGGCCTTTGGCAAAACGACAAGATACTTTTCAGAAATTGTTATCAGGAAAAGGCCATATATTAAACCAGAATGGATTGAAAGTGTCAGAATGGAAAAGTTTGCATTTAAGGAAGTTCAACCTGACGGAAGAATACGATGCTGGATTTACATACCGGAGGAAAAGAAATATTTACGGGCAGTTCTATTAGAAGACGGAGAAACCGTGCACAACGCATTCTTTGATAGGAACTTCAAACGGAGGAAGAGATGAAGCTTAAATACTACCCTGAAACAGATACGCTCTACGTTGAATTAAAAGGAACTCCAAGTACAGAATCGGAAGAAATCGCTGAAGGAATAGTAGTTGATTACGATGAGAGCGGAGAAATAGTTGGAATTGAAGTTGAAGGAGTTTCAAAAAAAGGAGACGTTGATATTCCGATAGTTGGGAAATTACTGCTTGCTTCAGCACAAAAATAAGAAGGAGGGAAAGAAATGAAGCAGCTTCTAACCGCCATTTTAACCGTTCTGTTTCTTATCACACCCACTCTTGCTAAAGAGAAAAACTACGGAGCTGTAATCCTCTACGACAGGTGCATCGTTAAGTTCTTCCCCGATGGGAGAAAAATCTGGAAGGAAGAAAAGGCTGTAAAGATAACGGGAAAGCGGGGAATTCAGGACTTTGGAGAGATAGTTATTCCGTTTTCAACAGAACACCAGAAACTAAAGATTCTCTACGCCTATACAGTAACGCCAGATGGAAAGGTCTTAAAACCAGGGAAAAGGGCAATAAATACCGTTTATCCGCCGTTTGTATCAGAGGCTCCAATCTACTCAGACCTCAAGTACAGAACTATCTCAATGCCGGGAGTGAGAATCGGCTCTGTAATCAAGTATGCCTATGTTCTGAAAACCGTTAAACCCTACATGAAAAACCAGTTCTGGGAAACGGATTTCCTGCAGGATGAGTATCCCGTTAAAGAAGCAGTGTTTAAAGTGCTGATTCCAAAGGGAAAGTATTACAGGTTCAAAACGTACAACATGAGTGAAAAGGAGTCTCGTCCAGTAAGAAAGGACTTAGGGAAGTTTGTGGAGCTCTCCTGGGTAGTGAAAAACGTTCCGCCGATAGTTAAAGAACCTAACATGCCCCCGTTTGAAGAAGTAGCAAAAAGGGTTGCCATAACATCTCTAAAGAGCTGGCAGGAAGTTGCAAAGTGGTATTCCGACCTTGCTAAAGAGGCCGTTAAGCCGGACAAGTTTGTAAAGGAAACCACACTGAAAGTTGTTAAGGGAAAAAAGACAGAAGAAGAGAAAATTAGGGCTATCTACAACTTTGTTGCCCAGAACATAAGGTATGTGGGAATGGAGTTCGGGATAAACGGGTATAAACCCCACAGGGCATCAGAAATTCTCAGGAACAGATATGGAGACTGCAAAGACCACGCAACTCTGCTGATTGCAATGCTGAAAGTTATAGGTGTCAAGGGATATCCTGTTCTCATTCCTACACTCAGCAGGGCAAACATGGATCCCGAAATGCCGATGCCCACGGCGTTCAACCACGAAATAGCGGCAGTTAAGTGGAAGGGGAAGTGGTTCTTTATGGACACAACTTCAGACTTTGTTCCCTTCGGCTATCTACCTCCGAGCGACCAGGGAAGAAAAGTTCTGATTGTTGATGTTAAGAAGGAGAAAGGAACAGTTGGCGAAACACCTGTGTTTCCGCCAGATGCTAACGTTGAAGGATTCAGCGGTAATTTCACTCTTAAGCCGTTTGGAAGCTTAGAAGGTAAGTTTAAGTTTGACTATACAGGAATTTACGGAGTTATAGAGAGGGCAAGGCTTACGGGAGCTCCCACTGAACAGATTAAAAGGCACGTTGAGGAGCTTGCCGCAAAGGTCTCCCCCGGGTTTGACGTTGAGAAGTATGAGATTTCAAACTACAGGGACTTAAACGAGAAAGACGTATGGATTAAGATTGAGGGAAAGGACAGGAACTACGGAACAATAACCTCCCACTACCTACTTGCCAAGTTTCCGGCTCCAGACTACAGCAGGCTCGTGAGTTTAGTTGCGGCAAAGAACAGAAGGTATCCTTACGTTGTTGGCTATAAGATGGAAAAGGTTTCAGACGTAAAGTTAGAACTGCCAGCAGGGTATTCACTCTACCTGAAGCCTGAAAACTACAGTTTCAGGAACAGAGTTGGTAGCTTCTCAATCAAGTGGGAAGTTAATGGAAGGGAGCTCCACTTCCACTCACAGATGGTTCTCAACAAGAACGTCGTTCCTGTTGATGAGTATCAGGACTTGAGGGAGCTCTTTAACACAACAGTTAAAACCCTCAGGAATCAGATAGTTGTTCTGAAAAAGGAGTAGAAGATGGAGGAGATGGACTTCGTTAAGAAGATAGTTGAGGAAGTTGAGGAAATACCGGGAGTTAAAAGAGTTGAGGTCGTTCCCGTATGCGAGATATACATAGACGCCTGTTTAAAAGTGGTTGCAGAGAGTAAAGATGTTAAGAGAACAGTTGCAGACAAGATCATTGAGATAGCCGGAAGCTTTGAGGAGAGATTAGGACACAGGCCGGAAATCTACTGGGATTTAGAGGTTGAGTAGTGATAGTAGTTGGAATAGATACCTCCTGCGACGATACGTCTGTTGCCGTTTACGACGGGCACGGGAACAGGGTTTTAAGCAACATAGTCTCATCCCAGTATGAGTTCCACCGGCCATTTGGAGGGGTTGTTCCGGAAGTTGCAGCAAGGAAACACGCAGAGAACATAGACGTTGTATTTGAAGAAGCCTTAAGAGTCGCAGGAATTGGGGTAGACGATATACGGCTTGTGGCTGTTACCAGAGCTCCCGGCCTTTTACCTGCCCTTTTAGTCGGGCTCACGTTTGGAAAGGGAGTTGCTTTCTGGAAGGAGATACCGTTCAAGGGAGTTCACCACATAGAAGCACATCTGCTCTCTCCATTTATAGGGAGCGAGCCGGAATACCCGTTTTTAGGGCTGGTTGTAAGCGGAGGCCACACGCTAATAGTTCTGGCAGAGGAGTTTGGAAAGTACAGAGTAATCGGTAAAACGCTGGACGACGCAGTTGGAGAGGCTTACGACAAGGTGGCGAAAATGCTGAGCCTCGGATATCCGGGAGGACCTGTAATAGACAGAATTTACAGGAAGTTTGAGGGAAAGTATTTGGAGCTCCCAAAACCCCGGGTAAAGGGCTTCAACTACAGCTTCAGCGGAATTAAAACGGCAGTAAGACGGCTGATTGAGAATGGCTATCCGTCAGAGCAGGTTGCAGCCTCTTTCCAGAAGACGGCAGTTGAGTATCTGATTGGAAAACTGGAAAAGGCACTGAAGGAAACGGGAGTTAAGAGGATTGCCGTTTCCGGGGGAGTTTCTGCAAACAGCCTTTTGAGAGAGAAATTGAAAGAACTCCAGGAACAGGGATACAGAGTTTTCCTGCCGAAGATGGAGTTTACGTCAGACAACGGGGCGATGGTTGCCTACGTGGGATACAGGCGGTTTCTGTTAGAAGGTGGAGATTCGTTGGATGTGGGAGCTCTCCCCAGAATGTCTTTAGAGGAGGTGAATACCTGAAAGGAAGCTACGGCTTGGTGTTCAGTCTTAAAGGAAATTTAACCGTAAGGGTAAGAAGCGGGAAAACCTTTGAGCTGAAGAAGGGAATTTACTGCTACTGCGGTTCAGCGATGGGAAGCCTTGAAAAGAGGGTGTTGAGGCACCTGAAAAGGGAGAAGAAACGCCACTGGCACATTGATTTCATAACAACAGATATCCGGTTTGAACCTGTTGAGGTGTGGGTATTCAGAGACAAGGAGTTTGAATGTAAACTGGCAGAGAGTTTAAAGGAGAACGAGCCGGTTTCAGGTTTTGGAGCAACAGACTGCAGTTGTGAAAGTCACCTTTTCAGGCTGAGAAGTTTAGAATCTGAAAGGGAAAAGGCTAAAGAGCTGGGTGCAGAAATATTAAGTGCAGGAGAGGTGCTGGAGAAATGGAAGTGAGAGAGGTTTTGAACAGGCTGGTTGAGAAGGAAAATCTGAGTAGAGAGGAGACTTACAGGCTCTTTAGCTCAATTATGGAAGGGATGCTCTCAGACGTTCAGATAGCCGGGATTCTGGTAGCCCTCAGGTGTAAAGGGGAAACTGTTGAGGAGATAACAGGGGCAACGGAGGTTCTGAGGGAAAGGAGCAGGAAAGTCCCTTTAAGTGAAGAGCTGAGAAAGAGGGTAGTTGACACCTGCGGAACAGGAGGTGATTTAAAGGGAACATTCAACATCTCAACAACAGTTGCATTAGTTGTGGCTTCCTGCGGAGTTCCCGTTGCAAAGCACGGAAACAGGTCTGTTTCAAGCAGGTGCGGAAGTGCAGATATTTTAGAGAGTTTCGGAGTGAAGATAGACCTTGAGCCGGAGCAGGTTGCAAGATGTATTGAGGAGCTGGGATTCGGGTTTATGTTTGCTCCAAAGTTCCACCCTGCAATGGCAACGGTTGTAAGACCGAGAAAGGAGTTAGGGATAAGGACGATTTTCAACGTTCTGGGGCCTATGACAAACCCGGCCGGGGCTGTTCGCCAGCTGATGGGAGTTTACGACGAGAAGCTCACAGAAAAGCTGGCAGAAGTTCTCCTGAAACTTGGAACAGAGAGGGCTTTTATCGTTCACGGTAAAGACGGAACAGACGAGATAACGATAAGCGAGGCGACGAAGGTAACGGAGATAAGAAACGGAGAGATAAAGAGTTACATTGTGGCGCCTGAGGACTTTGGGCTGAGGAGAGCTCCCTTCTCAGAAATCAAGGGGGGAGAAACGTTAGAGGAGAACAGAGAGATTGTAAGGAGAATTCTGACGGGAGAAGAGAAGGGGGCAAAGAGGGACGTTGTGGCTTTAAACGCAGGGTTTGCCCTCGTTGCAGGTGGAAAGGTTGAAAAGGTTGAAGACGGAATAGAGATGGCAGTTAAGGCGATGGAGGAGGGGAGACCCTACGAGCTCCTGTGTAAACTGGTTAAGTTGACAAACGAGCTGTAGCAGATAGTTTTTCTCAAAAAATGTGGAAGGAGTAGAAATGTTCGGCTTTTTCAGGAAGAAGAAGGGTTTAGAGGAGGAGCTCAGAGAAAACCCGAACCAGCCGGAGAAGTGGCTGAAGCTGGCAGAGGAGAGCGAGAGGAGAGCTCCCGAGGCAGTGGCAAACGCCCTTATATACAGCAGAGGAGAGCTTGTAGAGGAAGCGGCTAAGATAGTAAGGAACCTTGCAATATACAGGGAGTTTGAGCCCTACACGGAGAAGTTAGAGAAAGAACTCGGAAAGGACTACGCCTCTTTCTTTAAAGGGTTAATTGAGGAGTACAAGGGGAACTTACAGAAGGCCAGGAATCTCTACGACGTTGCAAGGAACAGCCAGAACGAGAAGCTCTCATTCCTTGCAAACTACCACATAGCGAACCTCTACATAAAGGAGGGGCTTTACGACCTTGCACTGAAAGCCCTGAAAGAGGTTGAGGAGAAAGTTCCAGAAAACTACAAGCTGGAATTTACAGTTAAGAAGAGAGAGGTTGAGGAGAAGTTAGGATTAACAGGTTCAAAGATTTTAAAGAGCTTTAAGGAAGGGCTGAAGAAGACAAGAGATGCCTTAGGGCTTTCAGACTTTGCAGGGAGAAAGGTTGACGAGAGTCTGTTTGAGGAGCTTGAGGAGAGGTTAATCCTTGCAGACGTTGGAGTAAGTACAACTTTAGAGCTGATTGAGTACTTGAGGAACGAGGCGAAGAAGAGGAAGATAAAGAGCTCCGACCAGCTCCTTAAGATTCTGAAAGAGAGGTTGAAGGAGCTCCTCAGGCAGTGCAACGGAGAGCTGAACCTAACGGAAAAGCCCTCTGTAATTTTGGTTCTGGGCGTAAACGGAGTTGGAAAGACAACAACCATAGGGAAACTGGCAAAACAGTTAAAAGACTCTGGCCTCTCTGTAGTTCTGGCGGCAGCAGACACGTTCAGGGCTGCGGCAATTGAACAGCTTGAGGTGTGGGCAGAGAGGGCAGGAGTCAGGATAGTTAAGGGACAGGAGGGAACCGACCCGGCGGCAGTTGTATTTGACGCAATTCAGAGTATAAAGGCAAAGGGAGAGGATGTTCTGATCGTTGACACGGCAGGAAGGCTCCACAACAAAGAGAGGTTAATGAAGGAGATCCACAAGATAAAGAAGGTTATTGGAAGGGAGTTTCCCGGCCAGCCGGCAGAGATTCTCTTAGTTCTGGACGCAAACACAGGTCAGAACGCCATCTCTCAGGCAAAGGCCTTTAAGGAGATTACAGACGTTACAGGGATAGCCCTGACAAAGCTTGACGGAACGGCAAAGGGAGGAATCGTTGTAGCAATCTGCAACGACCTGAAAATTCCTATAAAGTTTGTAGGAGTAGGAGAGAGGATAGAAGATTTAAGGAAGTTTGACCCGGAGGAGTTTATAGAGGCGCTGTTTTCAGAAAACGAGAATAACGAGAGTAAAGAGGGAGCTCCACCGGAAACTGTTTAGGAAATATTCTACTGCTAATGGCTGTTCCTGGAACTTTCCTCCTTTTCTCTAACCTGCAGGTAAGGGCACTCCGGGTTAAGACAGGTTTCAACCTCCATTCCGTTTACGATTTTTACGGAGACGGGAGCTCCACACAAAGGGCAAAACCTGTCAACAAAGACAAGAAAATCCGGATAATCAAAGAAGGCCAGTTTGTTTAAACGCTTCACCTCTCCCTCCTGAGGATTAATTTATTTTCATATTAGCACTAGAATAGGTCAAAATATGTCCCATAAACAGAAAATTTTTAATCTGGTCAAACTTTATTCCTCTCTAAGGATCTCTTTAGGCTCAAAAGAGAGAGCTCTTACCGCAGGGTAGATCCCAGAGAGAAGGCCTATCAGGAAGGAGAGGGAAAAGGAGAGGAAAGCCTCTCTAAAGGGAAGGTAAACGGGCCAGTGGGCAAGGTAGGAGATAAGGAAAACTATGAGGACTGCAAGAACAACACCGGCAGAGGCGCCTGTAAGAGAGAGGAGAGCCGACTCAAGGAGAAACTGAAGGAAAATGGCAGAGCGGGGAGCTCCAAAAGCCCTCCTCACACCGATTTCAACAAGCCTTTCGTAAACAGAAAGGGTCATAACGGCCAGAATTCCAAGGGCACCAACGCCGAAGGAGATGACGGCAACAATGATAGAGAGTTTTGTAAATATCTCCATGGCCTGCTTCTGGGTGTTGACAAGGTCGGCGTAAGAGTTAACTGAAAAGTCTTTTTTCCCGTGACGTTTAAGGAGAAGCGAGTAAACTTCTTCTTTAGCAGGTTTAAAGGCTTCAGGAGAGACGGGAAGAACGTAGATGCCGTCTATGTAGTCAACGTTTGAGATCCTCTTAACAGCAGAAGTTATAGGAATGTAAATCCTGTCGTCAAGATCTTCCCCGCTGAGGTCTGTTCCTATCTTCTCCATAACGCCAACAATACGGTAGGGAGCGTTAAAGAGGTAGATAGTTTTTCCTACAGGGCAGGTCTCTCCGTAGAGTTTTTTTGCTACGTTGTAGCCCAGAACGGCAACCTCTGAGATGTTATTAATATCTGAATCTGTCAGAAACCTGCCGCAGAGGAGCGAGTGGCCAGAGATTTTTAAGTAATCAGGGGAGACACCTCTAACAGAAGCAGAGATTGACTTTCCGCCGTAGTGAACATTTGGAGAAACCTTCTTAAAAGGGGAAACAGCCGAAACGTCCGGACACTTCTCCTTTATAGCCTCTGCATCGTCTAAAGTTAGAGTTGGGTAGAAAGAGAGCTGAATCGTTCTCCCGCCGAGGTTCTTCACCTCTCCGGGAAGAACTACAAGAACGTAGGAGCCCATCTTCCCGATGGCCTTTTCAAGCTTGAGCTTCATTGCGTTTGTTATCCCAAGCATAAGCGTAAGAACAAAAACACCAATTGAAACGCCAATGAGAGAGAGGAGAAACCGTTTCTTGTTCTCTCTGGCGTAGGCAAGGAGAGCTCCCACCATCAAGCCTTCCTCCGGAGGGCTGAAACAGGTTCAAAAGAGGCGGCCTTTTTTGCAGGGAAGTAGACGGCGAAGAGGCAGACTCCAAGCGTAAAGAGAGTTGCAACAACAAAGGCTTTAACCGGGTAAACAACGGGAATTTTCAGGAGGGGCAGAGTGAACTTTATAGCTGCTACTCCCAGAATGTTCCCAAGGAAAGAGGCAAAAAGGGAAATGAGAACGGCCTCATAGAGAAACCGCTTCAGAATGTCTTTTTTAGTGGCTCCCAGAGCTCTCCTCAACCCTATCTCCCACTGGCGAACGTAGATGTTGATGTAGAAGATAGATGAGAGGACAAAACCGCCGACAACTAAAGCTGTTGTTGAAGCAATTCCCAGGAAAAAGGCAAGGGTTGCAGAGAGCATTGAAAGGAACTTCTTAACAACAACGGGAGTAATTACCATAAAGTCGTCGGGCTTGTGGCGTTTCAGGAGTATCTGGCGGGTCTCTTTAACTATCTGGTTGTACTCATTCATATTGAAAACTCTAAACCTGATTATACTGATGTGGCCGTAGGTTTTCTCAACTAACCTGTCAAAAACGGGAAAAGGTATAAAAACCCTGTCGTCTAAGTTGTGGCCGTTTGGCGTTTTCCCCTTTTTGGCGTAGAGGCCTATTACTCTGAACGGAACTTTTCCGATGAGGATAATTTTCCCGATTGGGCTCTGCCCCGGCCAGAAGAAATCGGCAACATCGTGGCCCACAACAGCAACTTTTCTAAGGTCTTTAAAGTCTGAATCTGTAAACCCTCTTCCCTTTTCAACTCTGTAGTTCCAAGAAAGGAGCCAGTTTTCGCCTACTCCAAAAACCGTTGTGAACTTAGACGTTGATATATCCGAAACTGTCATCGGTTTAACGACGCCGTAGGTGAGGGCAAAAATTCCCTCAAGTTTTTCAATTTCCCTAACGTCTTCTAGTGTAAGGTTCTGAAAACCGCTTCTGGGTCCTTTCTTTATTGAGCCTGAAATAATAAGAACGGAATCGGGACCCAACTTCTCTATAACCCTGTTTGCAAGGAGGGAGCTCCCCTCAATCGCCGCAACAATGAGAACCAAGGAGACAACACCAAAGAGAACTCCAAGAAGGGCAAAGAGGGTTCTCAGTTTATTGTGAAGGAGCGAGAGGATGAGGTCTTTCAAGAGGAAACCCCTCATTCAACGATCCTTCCGTCTCTGATTTTCACAATTCTCTGGGCGTGTTTTGCAATCTCCATATCGTGGGTAACAACGATTACTGTCTTTCCTTCGGAGTGGAGCTCTCCAAAAATCCTCATAACCTCACGGCTTGACTCTGTGTCTAACTGGCCTGTCGGTTCGTCTGCAAGGATTATCTCAGGGGAGTTGATGAGAGCTCTTGCTATGGCAGTTCTCTGTTTCTGGCCGCCGGAGAGCTCCTCCGGTTTAAAACCGATTCTATCTCCAAGCCCGAGGCGGGTAAGGAGCTCCACAGCCTTTCTCTGTGGCGGTTTGTCTGAAAAACGCTTTTTCCTCTCTTCCTTTGGGAGGTATTCAACCGGAAGGAGAACGTTGTCAAGAACCGTTAAGTAGGGAATCAGGTAAAAAGCCTGAAAGACAAAACCGATGTATTCTGCACGGAGTTTAGAGAGCTCATCGTCCGGCAGTTTCAGAATGTTTCTACCGTCTAAGTAGTATTCACCGGAGGTAGGCCTGTCTAAACAGCCGAGAATATACATAAGGGTTGACTTACCAGAACCCGAAGGACCTACAATTGAGATAAACTCTCCCTTTTCAACTGTAAGGTCTATTCCCTTCAGAACTTCTACTTCAAGGTCTCCCTGACGGTAAACCTTTCTAATGTTTCTGAGCTCAATCAGAGCCAACTTCACTCTCCGGAATGAAATCTATAGATGCAGAGTTTATGCAGTAGCGAACGTTCTTTGGAGTATAACCCTCTCCGTAGAAGACGTGCCCCAGGTGGGCTCCACACCGGGAGCAGACAACCTCTATCCGGTCGTCCGGGAACTCCTCGGGAACCTCCTTAACAGCTCCGGGAATGGCCTCGTCAAAGGAGGGCCAGCCGGAATAGGAGAGGAACTTGGCGGAGCTCCTAAAGAGGGGCTGACGGCACAGTTTACAGACATAAATGCCGTTTTCAAAGTGGTTCCAGTATTTGTTGTTAAAGGGGGGCTCTGTTCCCTTTTTGAAAATTACCCACTTCTCAAAGTCCGTCAGGTGGCTGTCGTCAAACCTCTTTTTCAAGGACAACCTCCTTTTTTACCCGTGAGATGAGCTCCTCAAATGCAGGGAGAACGTCTGAACGGTAGCGACCTGCAACTACAACGACCATTATGTCGTCTCCAACGTTTAACTTTCCTGAGTTGAGCCAGACCTCAACGGCCTCAATACCCTCACGGGATTCAATCTCTGAAACTATCTCCTTGAGCTTTTCCTCATTATAGGAGAGCTCCATCCCGGAAACCTTATCCCCTGAGCGGGAACTCCCCCTGACAACCCCGTTGTGAACAAGAATCATCCCGAGGTTTTCAGGGTTTGAACGCTTCTTAACTTTTTCAACAATCTCATCTATAGACGGCCTCATAGTAGTCCTCCAGTCGGTTAACGTTTAAAAGTGAGTTTCCCCTGTAGTCAAAGGGCTCAAAGGGTGAAAATGGAACTTCACGGGAGTTTAAGAGGGAATGGAGCTCCCTAAGTTTATGCTTCCCCGATTTAAGAAACTCCTCTACCAGAATAATGTGGTCTTTAAGGAGGAGAGTAAAGAGGGAGTGGATTCTTCCGTTCTCAGTTAGAACGGCAGGAGGAATCTGACTGGAAAACATCTTTACAACTTTCTTTCTGATGAGGGGAGTATCCCCCGGAAGCATCAGGACTTTTCTGAAACTGGCATTTTTGAGAGCCGTATAAATCCCACAGATTGGGGAGTGGACTTCAAAGGCCTCTGGAAGAACCCGCAGGTTAGGATATCTGCCGGTTAAGTAGGTGAAGGAAAAAGGGTTCTTTGTAACGAGGAGGACTTCCGGGAAGTCGGAGAGCTCCCCAACTATGTTCTCTACCAGCAATTTCCCCCTGAAGGGAACGGAGAGCTTGTTTCGGCCGAAGCGGGAGCTCCTCCCGCCGGCCATAACGGCCACGGTTATCAGTGGCCACCTCCCTGAGCCATTTTAAGGGCGTGCTTTAAAAGTGGAGCAAAGGTTCTGAGGTTCTGCTCAACCCCTTTGGAGGAGCCGGGAAGGTTCAGGAGAATGCACTCCGGCGAGAGGAGGCCGGCCTTTGCACGGGACATTAAAGCCTTTGGGGTAAACCGAACTCCTAAAACGTGCATAGCCTCAGAAAAGCCGGTCATCTCCTTGTAAAAGAGCTCCTCTGAGGCCTCAGGAGTAACATCCTTGGGGCTGAAACCTGTCCCGCCGGTCGTAACGATAACGTTTGCTCCCTGCTTTTTAAAGTTTAAGACGGCCTCTTTTATTTTCTCCTTATCGTCTGGAACAACAGTATAGCCGACAACTTCTGCTCCAAACTCCTCCAAAATCTGTTTCGCCAGAGGGCCGCTTTTATCTTCCCGTTTACCGGCGGCAGTTGAGTCTGAAACGGTAATAACGGCAGCCTTCAAGCCGGAGAGGTCCTCAGCCCAATCAGACTTCCCACCGCTCTTAGAAACGAGTTTTACTTCCTCAATAACCATATTCTTATCAAAGGCCTTACACATATCGTAAACGTTTAAAAGTGCAGTTAAAACGGCGTTCATCGCCTCAACTTCGTAGCCTGTTCTCCAGATTCCCCGAACTTCAGCCTCAACCTCTATGTAGTCTTCACCTGCACGGGTTTTAACCTCTATGTGATCAATGGGAATGGGATGGCAGAAGGGCATTAACTCGGCAGTCTTCTTTGCTCCCATCAGCCCTGCAATCTGAGAAGCTGAAAGAACGTCCCCCTTTGGAATTTCTCCGTTTAAAATCATCTTTACGGTCTTCGGAGAAAGCCTGATTCTTCCGACGGCTCTGGCAGTTCTCAGAGTATCAAACTTTGTAGAAACATCTATGGTTCTCAATGCAACCTCCTTGAAAGGAATGGAAGGAACAGGTTTAATTGTATCAATCTGAAAAGGAGGAATCAGGTTGGAGCTGGTAAAACTTCTAACCGGAGCGGGAGCTCTCCTCTCTGCTACCGGAGGAGTTCTCAGGAACAGAACTCTGATAACCATTTCCGCCGCAGTAGTTATGGGAATTCTTGTGTGGAGGAGCTTCACCTTCGGCTACCCGCCCATATTTGACGGTTTTGACACACTCCTCCTGTTTGCAGCAGTTTTCGGGATAACGGCGGTATTTTCAAAAGCTGACCCTCGGCTGTCAGGGGTTCTATCGGGAGTTTTTATCGGGGGAGCTCTCCTCCTGCCGACAGAGGTTAAATCCATTCCGCCAATTATTAGAACTCCACTCTTTTTCATTCACGTTGGAAGCGCCATAGTCTCCTATGCACTATTCCTGAGCTGTTCGTTGCTCGCCCTTTTCAGCAGAGAGGCAGAAGTAATAAAACCCTTCAAATGGGGATTTTTCCTCTTTACGGTCTCACTGCTCTTTGGAGCTCTCTGGGCTTTCCTGGCGTGGGGAGAGATCTTTATGTTAGACCCGAAGTCCATATTCTCAGTAGGCTTCTGGCTGTTCAGCGCCTTTGTTTTCCATACGCTATACGATGAGAAGCTAAAAAACCACACAAGACTGATGGTTGTTTTCAACGGCCTGCTGGTCATTTTCCTGTTCTTAGGGGTCAACTTCCTCTTTGGAGGAACACATGAGTTTTAAGTCTGTGAAGCTCTTTGGTGTTTTCACTGCACTTTTCCTCATTGTCGGTTTTTCAGTGTCTCTCTATGAAAGAAGCATTTCAGGACTTACAGAACTATGGAGAAACTCTGAAACCTTCGGTCAAGTTTTAAAAATATCAACGTTATTTTTAGGGGGAGCTCTCCTTTTAGTTTCCACTCAAACTCTCTACTGCAGGGGGAGGGGCAGACTTGACGCAGCCATTCATATAACTGCTGGATTATCTCTACTCCTTCTGTTCCTGACTCCCTTCTACTGGCACACCAGGACACTGTACCTCTACCCCTACAGCTACGTTAAACTAAACGGAACGACTGTCGGGTTAAAAGAACTAACCTTCAGAAACAGCACAATAACGGGAGACTTCTTTATTGAAGAAAAGAAAGGTGGAAAAGCTGAGGGGAACGTCTCTTTCAACCGACCGCTGATCTCCCGGGAAGGGTTTATCTGGATAAGAGGAATCTCTGAATTTAACGGCGCTCCTGCCGTTGAAGTGAAATTTTCCAGTTTTTCACCGGTTCCACTTCTCTTTATAACACTGTTTGGAGTATTCACTATACTTTTAGGTGTAAGGTTCTTAAAAACCGGAGGGAGAGATGTACACAGCTACAGAGGAAAAGGAGCTCCAGAAGCTGACAGATGAGCTCTTGAAGTTTATTGAAGAGAAGACAGAAAAGGACTGGAAAAAGCTCAGCAAGGAAGAGGCTGAGGAGCTTGCAGAGAAATTAAGAAGGGTAATCAGGTATCACGACTACAAGTACTACGTTCAGGCAAACCCTGTAATTTCAGACTACCAGTACGACAAGCTTTTCCACGCACTTGAGGCCCTTGAGAAGGCACATCCCGAAATTATCACTCCAGATTCTCCTACGCAGAGGATATCTCCGGCTTTCACAGGAGAGTTTGAAAAGGTTAAACACTACGCAGAGATGACCTCTCTGGAAAACACATACTCTCCAGAAGACCTGAGGGAGTGGGACAGAAAGGTTAAAGAACTCCTTGGAACAGACGAAGTTGAATACATAGTTGAGCCAAAGTTTGATGGAGCAAGCGTTGAGCTGGTCTACGAGAAAGACCTGCTGGTTCGGGGGGCTACAAGGGGAGACGGAATTTACGGCGAAGACATTACGATGAACGTTAAAACGATAAAGTCAATTCCTCTGAGAGCCCCTTTTTCAAAACACGGAATAGACCTGATAGCCATAAGGGGCGAAGTTGTAATGCCAAAGAGCGTGTTTAAGAAGCTCAACGAAGAGAGGGAAAAACAGGGGCTTCCCCTCTTTGCAAACCCCAGAAACGCAGCAGCTGGAACGTTAAGGCTTAAAAACCCTGCAGAAGTTGCAAAGAGAGGGCTTGACTGCTACGTCTATCAGATACTCCACTCGGAACCGAAAAAGCTCTGCAAAGATATAAGAACCCAGAAAGAGGCGCTGGAGCTCTTATCTGAGTGCGGATTTAAGACTCCTCACATTCAGAAAGTATGTAAGAACATAGATGAAGTAATTGAAACAGTTCTGAAGGCTCAGGAGGAGAGGGAGAGCTGGGACTTTGAAGCAGACGGAATGGTTATTAAGGTCAACGACATCTGCGCCTGGGAGAAATTGGGTGAGACGATGCACCACCCCAGGTGGGCGGTTGCCTACAAGTTCCCGGCAAAGCAGGCAGTTACAAAGCTCGTTGACGTTGTGTGGCAGGTTGGCAGGACGGGAGCTCTCACCCCGGTTGCAATCTTAGAGCCTGTTGAGGTTGGCGGAGTAATCGTCTCACGGGCAACATTGTTCAATCCCGACTTCATAAGGATGAAGGACATAAGAATAGGAGACTACGTAATTGTTGAAAGGGCAGGAGAGACAATTCCCTACATCGTCGGTCCGGTAGTTGAGAGGAGAACGGGAGATGAGAAGCCCATAGAAGTTCCAACCCACTGCCCTGTGTGTGGAGCTCCCATAGTTAAGGAGCTTGACGAGGCCGTTCCAAGGTGCCCAAATATCAACTGCCCTGCACAGCTGAAAGAGCACATGATTTACTGGGGTAAAGTTTTAGACATTAAAGGTCTGGGGGAGGCAACGGTTAACCAGTTAATGAGGAAAGAGCTGGTTAAATCAATTGCAGACCTCTACTACCTTGATAAGAAAGACCTAATAAAACTACCCGGCTGGGGAGTGAAGAAGGCTGAAAACCTGCTCAACCAGATTGAGAAGTCCAAGTCTGCTCCTTTCTGGAAAAAGCTCACAGCCCTTGGAATAAGACACGTTGGAGAGAAGACCGCTCTGCTCCTTGCCAAGAAGTTCAGGAACATTGAGGAACTTATGAACGCAGGGTTTGAAGAGCTGGCATCAATTCCCGGAATTGGCCCGATTACGGCAACGAGCATTAAGAACTTCTTTAAGGCAGAACAGAACCTTGAGATGATAAAGAGGTTAGAGGAGGCCGGATTTAAGTTTGAAAGGACGGAAGAAGAAGAGAGGGAGCAGGAGCTCCCCAAACCGCTGGCCGGCCAGAATGTTGTATTTACAGGGGAGCTTGACCACTTCACAAGGAAAGAGGCTCAGCACATAGTGGAGCTCCTTGGTGGAAACCCGACAAACTCAGTAACGAGAAAGACCAGTTTCGTTGTTGTCGGCAAAAACCCCGGTTCAAAATACGCAAGGGCTCAGAAATTAGGAATTAAGATGCTCAACGAGCAGGAGTTCATAGATATGCTGAAAGAGTTCGCAAAGGAGAACCCGGAAGTAAGAAAAATCCTTGAGGAGAAGGGGCTCCTTTAGGGGAGCTCCTTTTCCATTTCTGAAATAAGTTTCTTCAGAGGCTTAATTATGCTTACGCGCAAAGTAGGTAGATCTCTATGATTCTTAATGAGAAAACAGCTGAGTAGCTTTTCACCTTTTAGGAATATTAACCATCTCCCTTTAACCGGAAAAACTGCGACTTCAAGATCCCCATAGACTTTATTCAATAAAGAGATAAAATCAGAAAGTAGAGGAACAAGACCAGGAACAAGCCCATTAAATACCGGATTACCATTAATTTCCAAATACATCAACCTTAAGCCAGTAACTGATTTTTCAATTTTTTCAGTGAGTTTCTTTAAAAAACCGGTTGCCGTTAAATTCCCATTACTACCTAAAACCTGTCTTTTCTCCTTTTGAGAGATTAAATCAGAGATAAACCTTCTCTTCACCTCTTCGTGAAACTTTCTTAAGAAAACTTCCCTCTTTTCACCGAGGGGCACGGAAGAAGAATACTGTTTTACAACTCTACCTTTGAAGAAAACAGAAGAAACAACTAAAGAATCCCCTTTTGCTTCTGTTTGTATCTCAAAAGTATACTTACCGACACATATCTTACCGTTAATTGAAAATCCATTAATACTTCTCATACGAATCTCTTTAGCTATCCATAAATCGTTGTAAATACAACTTCAAATCCCTAAGAAGGACAAGAGATCTATTAAGTTTTACGGACTCTGGAGCGAATATAACAAGCTTGTACTCGCTACCAAGAGAAGATGCTACAACATAGCCTCTGTTAAATTTAAAGAAAAGGGGGTTGTTACAATTAATATCAATAAAAGAAAATAAAGAGGCCAGATCTGCCGAAAGCTTATCTTCATCTACGTAAAAGAGGGAGTAAAAAACTATAGGGAACCCTTCAGAGTCTAAAATTAGAACACCATCAAGACAGTTTTCCTTAACAAAAGAGGAGACTTTATTCTTTAAAGCTTCTAAATTCAGAATACCGTGCATTTCCCCCTCAAATTATTGGGTTATTTTAAGTTAAAAATATATAGGCCTTCTCCTACATTTCAAGCTTTGATATAAGTCAACTAAGTCAACAATAACAAACATATTGAATATTAATGACCATTAACACTTCACCGAGAAAATTTGGTTATACTGGGAATAAATAACAGAGGGGGAAACCATGAGTAAATTAGATGAAAAAATTGCTCTCTACAAAGAAACGGCTAAAAAGTTTAAGCTAAAGCTCAGTGACGAGTTGATTGAAGCAGTTACAAGAGGACTGGGGCCGTCAATCTACAACAAAGACTCTGAAACTGTAGCCTGCTCAGACAGGTCTGAGCTTGAAAGACTGAGGGAAAACTTCCTTAAGAAAAAGTTAGGGCTGAAAGAACCTGATGAGGTTCTAAACAAAGCTATAGAGGAAGTTTGTAAAGAACTAAAAGAACTCAAAAGGAAGTACAGAGCTCTCTTTTACGCACTCCTTGTAAAGAAGTTTAAGAAAGAGGACATATACCTGAAATAACAGTTGATGCTGAGATTCAACAAGAAGTTTGTGAAGAAGGTGAAAAGACAGCTTGAAACGGCAAGAATGACCTTTACTAAATTCTCCTCACCATGAAGTAGTTACCGAGGGCAAAGAGAGCTCCCCCCTGCAAGGTAAGGGCCAATATGTCGGAAGTGAGCTCTTTCAGAGGAACCCCCTTGATAGCTATAGCGAGAGCTCCGTCTATGTAGTACTTGAGGGGTGAGAGGACTGAGAGCCACTGGAGAAGTTTTGGCATAGCCTCAATGGGAGTCCAGTTTCCAGAGAGGTAGAGGATTGGAATAAGGAGGAGAATTGTAAGCTGGGAGACCTGGAGCATATTCTCTGAAAGGGAGGCTATAAACATTGAGAGGCCAGAAGCTGTAAAAACGTAGAGGAGAGTTAGAAGGAGAAAGTCCAACTCATTTCCTCTAAAAGGAACTGCTACAACCTTTTCAACTGTAAAAAACAGAGCAAAAGCGGTAAAGAGAAGAACTATAAGCCCCATGGCAACGGACTTTGCAACCATGAAGACGATATTTGGAAGCGGGGAGACTGTAAGCATCTCAACGTTTCCCCTCTCCTTTTCAAGGACAACGGCAGCAGCTGGAAGGAGGAGGAGAAAGAGGGTTATTACTGTGAGGAGCTCCGAGTAGGCCATGAAAAGTTTACTTGAGGCGTTCTGGTTGAAGTAGATTCTGGGAACAACCTCTACAGGTGGTTTAAAGAACTGCCCCGTAATGAAGTTGTAGATTATCTGAGTGGCGTATGCTGAGAAAAGGTAGCTGGCAGAGACTTCCGCTCCGTTAACTATGACGGCAACTTCTGTTCTGTCTCCCTTTTTGAGCCTCTTCTCAAAGTTGAAGGGAATTCTAATAACACCAACAGCTCTGTCTTTTAAGAGAACGTCTTCAACAGATTTATCTGAGAGAAGGTAGCCCTTAAAGTGGAAGTAAGGTTCTGGAAATTTTGAGAGGAGCTCCCTTGAAGTGTAGGAGTTGTCAAAGTCCTGGGCGTAGAAGGAGGCGTTTTTCAGTGTAAGGTCTATTCCCGTTGCAGCAAGGTAGATGTCTAAAGTGAAGGCGTAAACGGCAAAAATGAGAAGTCCTCTGTTCCTCAGGAATTGAACCACCTCTTTGTAGAGAAGGATTAAGAATTTCATCTCTCCCTCTTTTTAAAGAACAGATAGTTGAGCGAAAAGAGAACGAAGAAAAAGGCCATAAGGGTTAAGAGGTCTGGAAACAGATATTTAAAAGGCGAGGCCTTGAAGTAGATGTTCTTCAGAAGTCTCATATAGTAGAAGGTTGGGATCAGATGAGCAGTAAGGAGAGCTCCTTTTCCCATGGAGGAAACAGGAGTCAGGTAGCCGGTGTAGAGGATAGAGGGAACAACAGTAAGGATAACAGTTCCTATGAAAGCTGCAGCCTGAGAGGTAAAGAAGACTGAAAGGAGAAGGCCAAATGCAGTTGAAACAGAAATAAAGAGGAGTGATGAGAGGATCAGAAGGAGAAAGCTCCCTTTAAGGGGAACCTGAAACAGGAAAAAGAGAAGTACAAAAAGAACGGCCAGATTAAATGAAGAGACTAAAAATCCTGTTAGCAGTTTTCCCAAAAGGTATTCAAACTTTCCTATTGATGAAACGTAAACGTTATAGATTGATCCAGACTCCTTCTCCTTAACTATCAGCAGTGCAGAAAAAACGGCAGGAGCTATTGCTAAAACAACTGCCAGAGTTCCAACGGCAACAACGTAGTCCTGGTTCAGAGACTCGTTGAACCAGTAACGGGGCTTAACTGAAACGGGAAGTTTCAGGCCTTTTTTCTCCATAAGGTTAAGGTTCTCAAGGGAAACAACGGCGTTAACGTAGCTCTTTATAACCTCTGCCCTGTAGGGGAAAGTTCCGTCAATCAAAAGCTGGAAACGGCCCTGACCCTTTTTGAAGTCCTTTTCAAAGTTGAAAGGGAACAGGAGAGCTCCCCTAACCTCACCAAAAGTGAGAGCTCTGTCAAGCTCCTTTTCAGATGAGAAGTAGCGCTTAACGTAGAAATACTCTCCGTTTGATATAAGTTTAGAGAGGATTTCCCGTGAGAAGTAAGAGTTATCGTAGTCAAGAACTCCAAGGGGAACGTGTTTTATCTCAAGTTTAAGGCCGTATCCAAAAACAAGCATCATAGAGAGGGGAACGGCAAGGACAGTAATGAGGGAGATTTTATCTCTGAGGAGTTCCCTTATCTCCTTTTTGACAATTGAGAAGACCCTTTTTACTCTAAACATCACTTAAAACCCTGAAAACAAAAACGTCTTCCATTGTTATATAAGAAGGTTTGAGCTTTTTAAACGGAACTCCCAACTCTTTGAGATAGTCTTCCGTTATGGGTTTTAACGAGTAAACCTTTACCTTCCTTCCAAAGAGAGCGGTTTTAAAGCCCAGACTTTTCAGCTTCTCCTCAAGGTCAAAGGGCTCATCGGTGTAGATGAGGTAGGCGTTTCCCATTTCCTTTCTCAGCTCCTCCTTTAGCTCACGGGGAGAGCCTAAGGCAACGGCCTTTCCCCTGTTCATCAGCAGAACCCTGTCGCAGTATTCGGCCTCGTCCATGTAGTGGGTTGTAATGAGAACGGTTACGCCGAACTTTTTAGAGAGCTCCCTTATAACCTGCCAGAAGACGTCCCTCTCAACGGGATCAACGCCGGAGGTTGGCTCGTCTAAGAAGAGAATCGGCGGGGAGTGGAGGAGGGCAGAGAGGAGTGCAACCCTCTGTTTTATCCCTAAGGGGAGCTCCGCAACCTGTCTGTTTAGAAACTCCTGAAGCTCAAAAACCGGAGCCACCTGAGAGACTAACGATTTAACAGTAGAAGGGGAAACCCCGTAAACGCTTCCCCAGTAGACGAGGTTTTCAAGAACCGTCAGGTCGTAGTAGAGGGAGAACTTCTGGGAGGTGTAGCCTATGAGTTTCTTAACATCTTTTCCAACGGGCTTTCCAGCAACAGAAATTCTCCCTGAAGTTGGACTGTAGAGACCTAAGACGGTTTTTATTAGTGTGGTTTTCCCTGCACCGTTTGGACCCAGAAGGCCGAAAATTTCTCCCCTCTTAACTGTGAAGGAAACTCCGTCAACGGCGGTAAAGTCTCCGAACTTCTTAACAACATTCTCAACAACAACGGCGTTCTCTGGAACTTCTGTTTTAGGCTTAAAGATAGGAGGGAGAACAACTCTCCTGAGCCCAACTTTCTCAACGAATAGGTCTTCAAGGTCCGGTTCAACGGGCTGAGCAGAGAAGCTCATTTTCTTCTGGAGCTCCCTGAAATTCTTAAGTTTTTCGGGGGGAATAAGGACTCTGACAGTATTCCCCTTAAGCCTTGGGGTGTTCGTTATATCCCAGAGTTTCTGGTAAACGGCGTAGGGGTCGTCTGAGGTTATGAGAAAGGCCTGAGATTCCGTTCTAACAACATCTTCGTAGGAGCCTGAAACTACCTTTTTACCGTCTTTCATCAGGAGGAGCTCCGTCCCCCTCTCGGCCTCGTCTAAGTAGGAAGTTGAAACAAGAACCGTCTGACCTTCACGGTTGAAGGAGTAAAGAAGTCTCCAGATCTCCCTACGGGAAACCGGATCAACGCCGGTTGTAGGCTCGTCTAAAACGAGGAACTCCGGCCTGTGAATCAGTATACAGCACAGGGAAAGCTTCTGCATCATTCCGCCGGAGAGCTTCCCGGCAGGCCGATCCCTGAACTCCCAGAGACCTGTGGTTTTCAAAAGGAGTTTCTTCCTTTTCTCCCTCTCCTCTCCCGTAACGCCGTAAAGGTCGGCAAAGAAGTCAACGTTCTCCTCAACAGAGAGTTTTTTGTAGAGGTTCTGCCCAAGCCCCTGGGGCATAAAGGAAATTCTTTCCTTTACAGGCTCAAAGGCTTTTTCGTCGTTTGGGTCAACGCCAAAGGTAAGGAGTTTCCCTGAATCGTAGGTGAGAACTCCACAAACAGCCTTAAAAGTTGAGGACTTCCCGGCTCCGTCTGGCCCTATGAAGATAAAGATATCTCCTGAGCCTACAGTAAATGAAAGGTTATCAACCGCAACGGTTCTTCCTCTCCTGTAAGTAATCCTGAGGTTTTCACACTCAACGGGCTTCATTTTCCACCTAAAGGAATGTAGCAGTCTGCAGGCATTCCCGGTTTTAGAACGTGGTTGGGGTTCTCAAGGAGTTTCAGTTTTACCTTAAAGACCTCTTTTACCCTTTCCTCTCTGGTCTGAACATCCTTAGGGGTAAACTCTGCACGGGAGGAGATGTAAGTAAGAACAACGGGGAACTTTCTGCCGGGATAGGCATCAACGGTTATGTACCCTTTCTGCCCTATATGAATGAGTCCAACCTCTGTTTCAGGAACGTAACCTTCAAAGTAAAGGTTATCAAGGTTGTAGAGGGTAAAGAGCCTCTGACCGGGAGCCACAACCTCTCCCGGTTCAACCAATTTCTCAGTAACAGTTCCATCTACCGGAGAGGTTATCTTCAGGTTGTTAAGGATTGATTCAACCTTTTTAACCAGCGAGCGAGCAGCAGCAGCCCTTTCTCTGTATAGGGAAACCTCCCTCTCCTTTGCAGCAACCGTTTCTTCAAGGGCTTTAACTTCCCTCTCTAAAGAGAGAATCTCTTTTTTCCTGTTTTCTGCAAGCTGGAGCTCCTTCTCTGAAGCCGACAGGTTGACCTTTGCAGTGTTGAGGAGCTCCCTGGCAGACTGAAGGTCAGATTTTGCAGATTGATAAGCAAGTTTTACGGCGTCAAACCTGCTCTCTGAAATTACCCTGCGGGCATAGAGGTTTTTAAACCTAATGTAGTCTTTTCTGGCCTTTTCATAGGCAGCCTTTGCTTTACGATAGCCGGCCTCTGCAGAGAGAAGACGATAACGGGCAGCCTTCAGGCGGTCTTTTGCAGTTTCTATTCCTATATCCACTCCCTTTCTGAGCTCTGAGAGTTTAAACTTCAGGGCAGAAAGTTTTTCCTTGTAGAATGAAAGTTCTTTCTCTTTAACGCTCACAGCAGAGAGGGAAGCTCTATAGTTTGCTTCAGCCTGAGAGAGCTCCGCCCTCACCTCAGAGGAGTCTATCCGGGCAAGGAGCTCCCCCTTCCTGACATTATCCCCCTCATCGTGGTAAACAGCAACAATCTTACCGCCGTATTTTGTTCCAACGTCGTACTGGTCTCCCTCAATCCGGCCGTTTATGTAGAGGGTATTTCCATTTCTCTGGTTAAAACAGCCTGAAAGGAAAAGGGAAACTGTTATAAAAAGGATAAAAAACCTCATTTTCTACCTCTCAAAAGGGGCTTTCCCACGGCAAACTCAAGCTCTGAAAGGGCAATGTTGTAGTCTGCAAGGGCAGAGTTGAGGGAGTTTCTGGCAGAGTAAAGGTAGGCGATGGCGTCAACAACTTCGGTTGAAGTTCCAACGTGCTCTCTGTAGCGCTCTCTTGAGTCCCGAAGGAGTTCTTCTGCTTCCTTAACCTCTGAACGGGCAGTTTTAACCCTTGCCTGGGCAGATAAAAGTTTTGTATAGGCGGAAACAACCTGAAGTCTTACCCTATCCCTCAGGTCTTTGAGTGAAATCTCAGCCTTTCTGCGCTCCTCTCTGGCCCTTTCAACCTCAAAGAACCGTTTGCCACCTTCAAAGAGGGGAAAGTTGAGGGTAAAAGAAACAGCAGTTGAGGAGTAGGTCTCCCCCGGGTACTGGTCTGTCTTCTGGTAGTTGACGCCTAAAAACAGTTTTGGAGAAAAGGCAGAAGCAGAGAGTCTAACTCCCTCATCGGCAGCCCTTTTAACCATCCGAGCATATTTGAGGAGAGGCCTTGATGAGTAAGCGGTTTTGAGGAGCTCCTCCAGTTTAAATTTCACCGGCTCAAAGTGGAGCTCCCCTTCCGGGACAAAGTCAATATCTGGAACTCCTACATCTGTTTTCAGTTTCTCAAGGGCTACCCTGTAGAGAGCCCGGGCATAGGTGAGCTTCTCCTCTGCGTCTCTCAGCTTAACCTCGGCTTCTAAGAGGTCTCTCCGCGGAACTATCCCTTCATCAAAAAAGGCTTTAACGTCTCTGTAGTGTTTCTTAGCCGCTTTCAGGTAGGCTTTTGCAGTTTCAACTGAGGCCTTTGCCTTTAAAAGGTTGTAGTAGTCTTCCTTAACTGATAAAACGACTCTGTTAACCGTCTCTTTAAAGAAGTAGTAAGAGGCCCTCTTCTGTTTCTCTCTCAGTCTAACCGAGAAGGTTATCTGCCCTCCTGTAAATATTGGCTGTGAAAGGTTTACGCCAAACTGGTAGTAGTTGCTGTTAAAGAGTGAAAAGGTTGCAGATGGAAAACCAGGAAGGGAGAAGGAGTAGGTTGGAACGTCTGTCAGATTTGTTTTCCTGTAAAAGAGGTTAACAGTTGGAAAGTATGAGGAAACGGCCTCCCTGTAGAGAAGGTCAGAGATCTTACAATCAGCCCTTACTTTCTGAATCTCTTTTGAATTTTCAAGGGCAAGTGAAATAAGTTTTTCAATCTCTCCTGCCCTCAGGTTCACAGGCAGAAGGAAAATCAGAAGTAAAACCGGAATCAAAAGTCTCATCTCTCTCCTCCAGCAAAAAGGCTGGTATAAGGGTTAAAACGCCGCAGATGGTTGCAAAGAAGAAGGCGTCGGCAAAGGAGTGCCAGAATGCGTGCTGTGAGTAGAGCTGGGCTAATAGGGCCTTAGCTGTTAGCTTTGCCGTATGCGGGGTTTCTCCCCTGAAGTAGTGGTAGAAGTCTTCAGCCCTCTTTAAAAAGTAGAAAACCTGTGGAGACGAGCTTGAAACTCTCTCTGTCAGGTGGACAAAGTGAACCTGCTGAGACGAGAGGAGAATGTAGGTTGATACGGCAGTTCCAATGCTTCCGCCAACAAGTCTCATCAGGTTCTGAATGGAGGAGGCCTGACGGAGGAGCTCCCCCTTAAAACTCCCCAGTGAAATCTGAGAAAGGGCAGGGAAGAAAAATCCCATTCCGATTCCCCAGGGCATCAGGTAGGCAACTATCTCTGCCTTTGTCATATCCAGGTTGAGCTTCTGTTGAAAGTAGGTTCCAAAAATAAATACGGTTGTTCCAATTATTATGGAAGCTTTCTTGGTTAAAACCTTTTTATCTATCAGAATACCTGCAACCATACTGAAGAAACCGGTTCCCATAGAGGGCCAGAACAGGATTTCACCGGCAGTTATCGTTGGAAGACCTCTCAGTTTCTCAAGGTATAGTGGAAGAAGAAAGTAAGAGGCGTAAACGCCCATCCCAAAAACTGTCAGAGACAGAACGGGATAGCGGAAAAACGGGTATTTAAACAGGGATAGGTTTAAAAGGGGATGTTCAGTTTTCAATTGGTGGATTAAGAAAAGGACGAAAGAGACAGCTGAGACGTAGAGGAGAGAGACTGACTTCAGGGATTTCCAGCCCCAGCTGTTTCCCTTAGAAAGGACAACAATCAGTGAAACTAAAGAGAGGGCGAGGAGGAGAAGACCTATAAAGTCTAACGGTTTATCATCTCTGTGGAGGTGTCTGTCGTCTTCCATAAAAAGGGTTAGAAGATAGACAACCAGAATTCCCGGAAGGAGATTTACGTAAAAAATCCATCGCCAGCTGAGGTGCTCTGTTATGTATCCACCTAAAGTTGGCCCTAAAGAGGGGCCAAACGTTGCCCCAAGGGCAAACATCCCCATTGCAACTCCCCTCTTTTCAGGGGGAAAGAGCTCAAAGAGAAGGGTCATGGTCATCGGAACGGCAATCCCCTCTCCAACTCCCTGGAAAACCCTTGCCGCAACCATAAGGTCTAAGCTGGTGGCAAAACCGCAGAGGGCACTCATAAGGGTAAAGAGCGAAATACCCAAAAGGTAGGTATTTCTGTGGCCAAGTTTACCTCCAAGCCATCCAACAACGGGCATCGCAACGGCAGAAGCAACCATGTAGGAGATAATTACCCACTGGATATCGTCGGGCTCTGCGTCAAATGTGCTCATCATGTGGGGAAGGGCTATATCAACGATAGTCGTATCAAGGAGTGTCATAAACATTCCGGCAACTATGAGAGCTCCCATAAAGTAGAGCCTGCTGCTCATCTTTCTTTCCTTATCTTTACAACGGCGTTGGTTCCTGGCTTTATACAGTTCAACGGAACGTCAGAGAGTCTAATTTTTACCGGCACCCTCTGGGTAACTTTTGTGTACTCACCCTGAGAGGTATCACGGGGAATAAGGGCAAATACGGAACCGGCTGATTTTCCCACCTGAAATACCTTTCCTCTAAAGGATTTTCCACAGACATCAAGCTCAACTTCTGCTGGAGCCCCCACCTTCACGTAGGGAAGCTTATCCTCATCTACCCAGGCAAGAACGTAGAAGGTTTTCGGATTGTAGATTGAGTAGACCGTAAGGCCGGGAGAGACAAAATCTCCCGTCTCACGCCACTTCTTGGCGACAAAACCGGAAATAGGAGAGCGGACAAGGGTATGAGATATGAGGATTTTAAGTTTTTCCTCTTTCTCCTTTAACGATTTAATTTTCTCTGAAAGGCTCTTTATTGAGTGGCGGAGCTCCCCTATCTGTTTAAGGGAAGCTCTCTGAGAAATTAGGTCCTCTCTCAACTGGCCAACCCTCTTTTCCGAAGCGAGGAGTTTTTCCTTCAGAGAAAGGACTTTCAATTTGAGAGCTTCTGCTTCCTTAAGGTTTTCCTGAGAGACCTGGTAGTTAGAGAGAGCTCCTTTATACCGGGCCTTTGCGCTGTAGTAGGCAGATTTAACATCCTCAAACTGCTGAAGTGAGATTACTCTTCTCTTGTACAGGTTTTTAAAACGGTTAAACCTGTTTTCCATTCTTTTAAGGTCCACTTTTGCAGCTTGAAGTGAGGACTGAGCAGCCTTCAAGAGTGAACGGGATTTAGAAACAGAAGTTTTATAGAGAGTTTCTGTTTCCTTTAACTGGGATCTAAGGGCTGAAACCTCATTTTCTGCAGCTGAAAGGCGGAGCTCTGCCGACTTTACAGATGCCGGAAGCTGTTTTTCAAGGCGGGAAAGTTTGACCTCAAGCTCCCTCCTGTCTTCCTCAAGGGAGGCTATCTGAAACTTTAAAGAGGAGAGCTCCTTTTTCAAAGTGGAATCGTCAACCTTAAATAGAGGTTCTCCCTTTTTAACAGGTTGAAATTCTGATTTGTAGAGTTTAACTATATACCCGGAAACGTCTTCAGGAGAGACGTTTACAATGTCTGCCTTCTGGAAAGCGTTGTCTGTAATTACGTAAACGTACCTCTGATAGATAAACCAGAGAAACCAGAGGGTAATGAGAAGAATAGCCAGAGCTCCCAAAAGTGTAACGAGCCGTTTCAACCTCTACCTCCTGAAACAGCTGCAGAAAGGGACTTTACAAAACGGATCACATCTTCGTAGGGGAGCTCCCTTCCCTGAAACACCTCCTCAGAGATAAAAAAACCGAAAAGGGCAGATCTGAAAACCTTTACCTTTGTTCTGCTCTCACCCTCTGAAAGGGAGAGGGCAGAGGAGAAAACTCTCCCGAGGAGTTCCTCAAGGGTCTCAACAAACCGGGAGTAAACCTCCTCAACCTCTTCGGTTAAACCGGTAACCTCCGAAAGGAGGATTTTCAGGAACTCTTTCTTCTCCCTTAAAGAGAAGAAAAGCTTCAAACCGATATCAATCAGAACCTCCTCTCCCGAGCCTTCAGGAACGGAAATTGCTCTGATATCAGGAATTATTGAGTAATTAATTAAAACTTCCCGGAAAAGCTCCTTCTTACTACCAAAAAGCCTGAAGAGGGTAACCTCTGAAACGCCGGCAGCCTGAGATATTTCCCTCGTGGTAGTCCCAAAATAACCCTTACGGGAGAAACAGCTGTAGGCTGCCTCAAGAATTCGCTCTCTGGCAGTCAACTTCCCTCCGGTTATGTAAGCAGTTACTTACATAAAAGAGTATAACTCCCTGTAAAAGGGAATTCAACACTCAAAACCGGAGAAAATCTGAAGACTTCAAGCTCTGAGTATCCCCCTCTCTACAACTTCAATCAGGGTTTTTTTGATATCCTCAGGTTTCAGGTCAATGAAACCTTTAACTGAAGCGTAGAGAAGGTTTTTCAGGGCTCCCGATATTATCAGAATAACTGCCTTTGGGTGAAAATCTTTAAAAATCCCTTTTTCAATTCCCCTCTCAACTACTTCAGAAAGTTTTGCTGTATACCTTTCATACCACTCTGAAAGGTTTAACCTCTCCTCGTTGGGAATAACCAGGCTTCCAACCTCCCTCATAAAGAGTTCAAAGAATCGTTTCTCATCCTCAAAAAATTTGATCACCGTTTCAATGTAGCTTCTGAGAGCTTCCTCCGGCTCTTTTCCCCTTATAGCTCTGCTTACTCTCTTTTCAAGCTCTTTGAGTTTCGTCTTTATAACGTCTGCGTAGAGCTCCTCCTTGCTCTCGTAGAAACGGTAAATGGTTCCTACAGATACACCGGCAGCTTCAGCGATCTGGTACACCTTTGTGTTGTGGTAGCCTTTTTCGGAGAATACTTCCTCCGCGGCTTTAAGTATTCTCTCTTTCATCCTTTCCCCCCGAGCTCGTTTGTTAGTTAACAATTATATGCAATTCCCAAGTTACATTAAGTTTAACTTAGATTTAAATCATACTATTTAACAATTAATAATTACTCAAAGATAACAGTTTTATTATTGTAAACTAAAATCTTATTTTCTAAATGCCATTTAACTGCCCTTGAAAGAACCACTTTCTCAAGGTCCCTCCCCTTTCTTATCATATCCTCAACACTGTCCCTGTGACTCACCCTAACAACATCCTGTTCTATTATGGGTCCCTGATCAAGTTCCTCCGTAACGTAGTGGCTGGTAGCTCCTATTATCTTCACTCCTCTCTCGTAAGCTCTGTGGTAGGGTTTGGCTCCTACAAAGGCCGGAAGGAATGAGTGGTGAATGTTTATTATCCTGTTCCTGAACCTGCTGACAAACTTATTACTCAGTATCTGCATATAACGGGCAAGGACAATCAGATCTATCTCCTCCTTTTCAAGGAGTTCTATCTCCTTCTCCTCAACTGAAAGCTTGTTCTCCTTCGTCTTGGGAAAGTGGTAGAATGGAACGCCGAACATCTCAACAACAGGCCTTAAGTCTGTGTGGTTGCTGATAACCAGTTTCAGGTTGCCGGGGAGCTCCCCTGCCTTAAACCGGTAGAGAAGGTCGTAAAGACAGTGGTCGTAACGGGAAACAAATATGGCAACGTTCTGAACCTCTGAGCTGAAGTGGAGCTGGTAATCCATACGGAACTTCTCTGCTATAGGTCTAAAAGCCTTTTCTATCTCAGATTTGGGAAGTCTGAAATCTTCAAGCTCCCACTCAATCCTCATAAAGAAGGTAGAGTTTTGGGAGTCTATGTGCTGGTCGGCATGGATGATATTTCCGTTGTTCTTGGCTATAAACCCTGTAACCTCAGCAAGTATCCCCTTCCTGTCGGGGCAGGAGATCAAAAGTGTGGCAGTTTCCATACAACCTCCACTACTCTACAGTAACGCTCTTTGCCAGGTTTCTCGGCTGGTCAACGTCGTAACCTAAAAAGTCAGCGATATAATAGGCAAAAAGCTGCAGGGGAACAACGTTAACAATAGGTGAGAGGTACTCGTTAACCTCAGGAACTTCTATTAGAAATTCGGCAAGCTCTCCGATTTTTTTAACAGAAGGGTTCGTTACAGCTATTACCCTTCCCTTTCTTGCCTTTACCTCCTCAACGTTTGAAACGATCTTGTCTAAAACCTTTCCTCTGGTTGCCACAACTACAACAGGAATATTCTCATCAATTAGGGCAATGGGGCCGTGTTTCATCTCACCGGCCGGATAACCTTCTGCGTGAATGTAGGAGATCTCTTTCAGCTTTAAGGCTCCCTCAAGGGCAATGGGGTAGTTAACGTGTCTTCCAAGGTAAAGGGCATCTTTAGCCCTATAGAACTCAAGGGCTATTTTCTTAACAACCTCTTTTTCCCTCTCAAGGTTCAGGAAGGCTTCTATTTTTGATGGGAGCTCCAAGAGCTCTTTCAGGTAGCTATCTACTTCATCAGAAGCAAGAGCTCTCCTTTCCCTTGAAAGATAAAGAGTAAAGAGGAAAAGGGCCGTAAGCTGAGTGGTAAAAGCTTTTGTTGAGGCAACGCTTATTTCGGGTCCTGCGTAGGTGTAGATAACCGTATCGGCCTCCCTCGTTGCCGTTGACCCGATGACGTTGCAGATAGTTAAAAGTTTTGCCCCCTTTTCTCTGGCAAGTCTCATTGCAGCCAGAGTATCTGCCGTTTCACCAGACTGGGTTATTGAGATAACGAGAGTATTTTCATCAACTATCGGCTCTCTGTAGCGGTATTCAGAAGCGTAGTCAACCTCGGTGGGAACTTTCGCAAAGTTCTCTAAGTAGAATTTGGCTATAAGTCCTGCATGGTAAGAGGTTCCACAGGCAACTATCTGAATTCTGCTAAAAGAGTTAGGGTCTATACCTTCAAGATAGGATTCTCCACGGAACCAGCTGAGATTACCGCTAATTGTGTCGGCAACAGCTCTTGGCTGTTCGTTTATCTCTTTCAGCATAAAATGTTTGTATCCCGCTTTTTCAGCCTGGGAAAGAGACCAGGGAACTGTTACCACCTTTTTCTCTACCCTTTCTCCATCAGTGTTAAAAACTGAAACGCTGTTTGAATTAACAGTTGCAACTTCAAAATCGTCAAGGAAGATGACCCTGTTCGTATAAGAGAGAAAAGCTGGAACATCTGAGGCAACAAAGTTTTCGCCCTCTCCGAGACCTATAACAAGGGGGCTGTCCTTCCTTGCAACGAAGATAGTATCGGGCTGATGAAGTGTTATAACTGCTATGGCGTAAGAACCCTGAAGCCGTTTTACAGCCGAGAGAAAAGCGGTGAAGAAGTCGGGAGAGGTCTTTAACTCTTCCTCAATAAGGTGAACAATAACTTCTGTATCGGTTTGAGATAGAAAGGTGTGCCCTTTAGTCTGGAGCTCCCGGCGGAGCTCTGCGTAGTTCTCAACTATTCCGTTGTGAACCAGGGCAATCTTCTTAGTGCAGTCAAGGTGAGGATGGGCGTTTATATCATCCGGTTTTCCGTGGGTTGCCCAACGGGTATGACCGATTCCGATGTTTGAGTAAACAGGAACCTTACGGAGCTCTATCTCAATATTCCTTATTTTCCCCTGCTTTTTATAAGTAAAAATCTCACTATCAACAATAAGCGCAATACCGGCCGAGTCGTAACCTCTGTATTCAAGCCTCTTTAAACCGTCTATGATTACATCTTTTGCGTTATCTTTCCCGATGTAGCCTACAATTCCACACATAAGAGTTCCCCCTTGTGCCGATTAGATTTTATTTTTGAAGTATACCAGCAGAAGGAGAGACCAATGAAGGACTTACTCTGCGAAGATACAATTGCAGCGATAGGAACTCCCATAGGCAAAGGAGCAATAGGAATAGTAAGAATTTCAGGAAAAGAGTCTTTGAGAATTCTGAAGGAGATGTTCAGAACAAAATCGGGAAAGGTAAAAGAGCAGTTTGACGAGAGAAGAATGCACTACGGACTCATCGTTGACCAGTTTGGAGAGCCGATAGATGAGGTCCTTGCCGTTTACATGAAAGGGCCAAAGAGCTTCACGGGAGAAGACGTTGTTGAGATCCACAGCCACGGAGGAATCGTTGTTGTAAGGAAGATACTAAGAGAGGTTTTAGGCAGAGGAGCTCGCCTTGCAGAACCAGGAGAGTTCACAATGAGAGCTTTCTTAAACGGAAGAATAGACCTAACACAGGCCGAAGCCATAAATGAACTTATTGAAGCAAAAAGTGAACTCTCTGCAAAGGTAGCGCTGAAACAGCTTGAGGGAGCTCTCTCCCGAAAAATAAGGGAAATAAGAGACTTTATACTGGAAACAAGGGCATACGTAGAAGCAGCAGTAGATTTTCCCGAGGAAGAGGTAGAAATAATTGAAAGCGGAAAGGTAAAGGAAAGGTTGATTGAGGCAGCAGAGAAAATTGAGGAACTTCTTAAAACCTACAGAGAAGGAAAACTGATAAGAGAAGGAATAAAAGTAGCAATTGTAGGAAGGCCCAACGTAGGTAAATCCTCACTCCTCAACGCACTTCTAAAAGAGGAAAGGGCAATAGTTACAGAGATTCCAGGAACAACAAGGGACGTAATAGAGGAGACAATAACGTTTAAAGGACTTCCTCTCAGGCTCATTGACACGGCAGGAATAAGAGAAGCAGTAGATAGAGTTGAGAGAATAGGAATTGAAAGAAGTTTAAAGAAACTGAAAGAGGCAGATGTTGTTCTCTTTATAGTTGACGGTTCAGAGGGTTTTACCGGCGAAGACCGAAAAATACTCAACTGGATAGAGAACAGAGAAAACGTAATACTGGTTGTAAACAAGAAAGACCTCGGACTGAAGTTCAGCTGTAAGGAGGCGGAAAACTCCGGTTTTAAACGGTGCGTTGAGATAAGTGCAAAAACAGGAGAGGGAATAGAGAGACTTGCCCAACTTATAACAGACCTTGTAATGCTTGAACCTGAAGCGGTTGTTGGTGGAGATGAAGTTGTTATCACCTCTGAAAGACACAGAGAGCTCCTTGAAAGAGCCAAAAGAAGCCTGGAAAAGGCAGTCAAAACCCTTGAGTCAGGCATAGAGTCTCCGGAGTTTCTCTCTATGGACATAGAAGATGCACTGAAATCGTTAGGAGAGATAGTTGGAGAGGTGACTACAGAAGATATGTATGATATTATTTTTTCCCGATTTTGTATAGGGAAATAGAGTGAAATGGAAAAGAACGACAGAATACAGCTGATAGTGGTAAAGGACAACCTGGCAAACTACAGAAGGTTTAGCGTTTCAAAGAGATTAATAGTAACAGCAGGAACTCTTTTCGGCGTATTCTTGGTTTTCCTCTCCATCTTCTCTATATACGCTGCATCTAAACTGATGGAGCTCTCTAAGTCTGAAGGCAACCTGAGAGACGAAATATCCCGCCTGGAGTTGGAACTTTCTCAGACAAAGAGAGAAAACGCAGAGCTGAAAGAGACAGTAGCACAGCTGAGAGAGGAGAAGAGAGAAACCGTTGAGAAACTGGCAAAGCGGTTAGAGATAATAAACTCCCTTATGAAAAAGGTTGGTCTGAAAGTTGACACGTCTGAAGGTGAAGGAGGAACCGCCATTCCACTAACAAAACTCCTAACCGACAGCAGTGTTAACGTAGATCTCAGCTCACTCATTCCTCAGGTTGACAGAATGATTAAAGAGTTCAAAACAGTTCCGGTAGGTTACCCAACCTACGGAAGAATAACCTCCCCCTTTGGACTTAGAATAAATCCCATAACGGGAAAACCGGAATTTCACCTTGGCGTTGACATAGCCAATAGGTGGGGAACACCAATAAGAACGCCGGCAGACGGAAAGGTTGTAAGAGCAGGGTACTGCGGTCTGATGGGAAAATGCGTTGAGATTGATCACGGAAACGGCATACAGACCTACTACGGTCACCTGTCAAAGATTCTGGTTCACAGGGGAGAAAGAGTTAAACGAGGAGAGATAATAGGACTTATGGGAAGCACAGGAAGAAGCACAGGCCCCCACCTCCACTACGCGGTAAAGTTTAAAGGTAAAATAGTAAATCCCCAAATATTCTTGGAGGCCCTAAAGAATGTTAAAAAAGAGGAGAGAAGAAGAAACAGCAGAGGTTAAAAGCATATTAGCAGAAGGACTGAAAATTGAGGGAAACGTTATTTCTGAAGGAAAGATAAGAATTGACGGAACCGTTGAGGGCGATGTAAACGGCGAGTGCGTAATATTTGGAGAGTCGTCCGTAGTAAAGGGAAATGTGAAGGCGAAAAGTGTTGTTATTATGGGAAGTGTTGAGGGAAATATAGAGGCTGAAAGGCTTGAGCTGAAACGTTCTGCCAGAGTAAAAGGGGACATTTCTTCAGAAGAGCTCTCTGTAGAGCCGGGAGCTTCCATAGAAGGAAAGATTTTAAGCGGTAACTATCTGAAATCTTCCATCTCTTCTAAAGAGACAGAAGAGTAGTTAGAAACGGAAGAAACAATAACAGGTTTCGTTTCAAAATAACTAATAAGTTCTTTTAAATCTACTCCTTTCCTAACGAAAAAAACCCTTCCACCTAAAGGTAAGCCTGAAGGTTTCAGGTTAAAAAGCCTAAAGTAACCCAAATTTTTAATAGAGAGATAACCCGTTGTGTAGTCCGGATCATCAGAGATGCAGAGCTCCGCCAGAACATCAGGGTGGTTTAAAACCTTTGTAGAGAGTGTAAGAGCCTCTTTAAAGTTCTCTGTATATTTGTTACCTGCAGTTCTCTTCAGTTCTTCAGCAGCTTCATCCGTAATGTCTATGTAAGAGACTCTGACTCCCCGTTCACTATCGGGCTCAAGCCTTCTGCCCGAAGGGACCTCAACGATGGTTGCCCCCCTCATCACGCCACCTGAAGGAGAGATGCCTTTAAGGAGCTGTCTGTAAAAACTGAGACCTAAAGAGACAGGAACTTCAGACAGAGAAAAGAGCTTCTCAAGCAGAGTTTCGGTGGGAGCTCCCCCCTTAACCTCATAAACGGGAAGGGCCTTAAGGTAGACCGGCTCCTCTTTCAACTCCTCAACCTTAAGAGAGATGAAATCCGGCCTGCCGCGAGAGTGTTTTCTGGCCCTGTCTAAAAGGGAAAGGACAACCTGATTAACCCTCTCCTCCGGAACTATCCTCTCTGCACCTGAAATGTGGAGCCCGTTTTTAGAGCTCCTCATCTTTACGCTGAAGAGAGCCATTGACCTCTACCTTTAAAGGGTTTCTAAACCAGAGGTCGTTCTGAGGAAACGGAATTTCAACGCCGTTTTCCCTAAAGAGCTGGTTTATTCTTTCGTGTAAGAGAGATTTTATGCCGAAGGCAATATCCTTTCTCTCAACGTAGTAGATAAGTTTAAATATGAGGGCACTGTCTCCAAAGTTTGTAAAGTAAACTGAAGGTGGAGGGTCATCAAGAATCCCGTCAACTCCCTCTACAGCTTTAAGGAGGAGCTCTTTAACCTTTTCAACATCTGAACCGTATGCAACTCCAACTTCCACAAAGTCTTTCACCTTAGGATCCGGATAGAGAGAGTTCTCAATGACCCCCTCTGTAAGCTTAGAGTTTGGAACGGTTATCAGGTTATTCCCCGAAATCGTCAGAATTCTCGTTGTCCTCAAACCTATATCGTAAACGTAGCCCTCCACATCAATGTCCTTTATGTAAACCCTGTCTCCTATTCTAAACTGTCTGTCTGTTACGAGCATTATTCCGGAGATAAAGTTCTTTATAGTATCTTGAGCTGCAAGGCCCACAGCCAAGGAACTCACACCAAGAGAAGCTACCAGAGAGGTAACGTTAAAACCGAGCCTGTCTAAAATAGCTATTAAAGCAACTAAAATTATAAATACATTGATTATTTTTGAGACCATAGAGTAATAAGTATCAATTAGAGGAGCTTCTCTTACAGATACTTTTCTCTTAACCCTCTCTGAAAACTTCTCAAGAAGCAGGTCTATAATCCTTATAGAGATAAACGTAGCTATGAAAACATAAAGGATAAAGAAAAGAATGTTCAGAATTTTCATTATTTTAGGAGGAAGACCTAACTGAATAATGGCAAGATTTAGGAAGAGAAGGAAAAAGAAATAGGAAATCCACGACGAAAGACTTATCATAATCTTTTCAGCCTTCGTTATTTTCTTGTCAAACAGAGCTATTCTTAAAATTAAAGCTTTTATAAGACGCCTGCCCCACAGAGATAAAAAAGCCAGAATCAGGAAAAAGAGAGCAAGAGCGTACTCAACCTTCACCCAGGGAAAAGTTGTTGATATAGTGTGAATTACACTCTGTTTTAAAGTGGCCAAAGCCTCTGCAGAGTGGCGAGCCATTAGAGGTCCTCCCTGGTAAGTATAAAGGTTACAGGGCCATCGTTAACTATGTGAACTTTCATATCTGCACCAAAAATTCCCGTTTGAACAGGGACTCCTTCTTCTCTACACTTTTCAACAAAGAGGTTGAACATCTCCTCTGCCCTTGAAGGCTCTTCGGAGGATTGAAAACTGGGACGGCGCCCTTTCCGACAGTCTGCAGCTAAAGTAAAGTTTGGAACGATGAGGAGCTCCCCTCCAACATCTTTAACCGAAAAGTTCATTTTTCCGTTGGAATCTTCAAATATCCTGAGCTCAACGATCTTCTTTGCCATCTTCTCAACGTGAGACTTAAGATCTCCTTTCTCAAAGCCTATCAGAACAACAAGGCCTTTACCTATCTCTGCAACAGTTTCTCCTGAAACAACAACTTTTCCTGAAAGAACTCTCTGAACACAGGCTTTCATACCTCACCCCTGAAACCAAAGGTGTTTTACGCCGTCAACTATAAACTGGGAGCCGAGAGCTCCCACAAAAAGGCCGAATATCCGAACTGTAACGTTTATTCCTGTCGTTCCAAGTTTTCTTGCAAAGAAAGAAGACTGTGAAAGCGTAATGTAAGTAACAACTACAGAAATAAAAATAGCAACAAGAAGTTCCCCAAACTGAAATACATTCCTGATCTCCTCTCTAAAAATAAGAAGAGTTGTAAAAACTCCTGGACCGAAAAGAACAGGAATTCCAATTGGAACTATAGAGATATCATCCTTCTCAGCTGCAGCACTACTTTCTTCCTCTGTATGTTTCGTTTTAGGAGCTTTTGCTTGAAGCATCTGAAAAGCCATGTGAAGAAGTATAAGGCCTCCAAATATTTTTATGCTAAAAATATTAACTCCCATAAGTTTCAAAATCGCATCACCGGAAAAAACTGTAATCAAGGAGGCTATAAAAACTGTTAACGAGGATTTAAAAGCAACTTTTTTTATCTCTCTTGTAGACCCAACAAGGCTTGCAACCATTATAGCTGCAAATACAGGATCTAAAATAACCAACAGAGATATAACAAACTTCAGAAGTGACACTATTTCCTCCAGGATTTAAACAGGAAGTCCAGCAGAGTAAAGAAGAAAACGGTCAGAGAAATGTAGCCGTTAAGGTTAAAGAAGGCGTAACCTATCTTTGACCTGTCTTTAGAGACTAGAATGTGCTCCTTCACCATAAAGAAAGTGGAGATAAGAAGGCCTAAATAGTAGAAAAAGCCCATGTGTTCAAGGATACCAACCAGTATAAGTCCTGCAAGGGTTAGAATGTGAAAGAGACGAGAGATGAGGAGAGCTCTCCTCTCACCAAGTTTTACCGGTATAGAGTAGAGGCCCTCTTTTCTGTCAAACTCAAGGTCCTGAAGGGCGTAGATGATGTCAAAACCGGCAACCCAGAGGGCAACAGAAAGGGTAAGTATAAGGGCCGGAAGGTCAATGGTTCCCCTAACGGCAACCCAGGCACCTAAAGGTGCAAGGGCAACGGCAACTCCAAGAACGATGTGGCAGAAAGCTGTAAACCTTTTAGTAAAAGAGTAGAGAGTGAGAATGAATATGGCAACCGGAGAGAGCTCTAAAGCCAATTTATTGAGTTTGTAGGCGGCATAAACCATAATTGCAAAACCCACAAAGGCCAGAACAAAGGCTTCAGAGCGTTTAACAATTCCCCTGGGAATGTGCCTACCGGCAGTTCTCGGGTTTTTAGCGTCAATTTCGGCATCTATGGCTCTGTTTAAGCTCATTGCTGCCGTTCTGGCTCCAAAGAGGGCAACAGTTATCCAGAAGAGCTGGTAGAGGGTAGGGAAACCGTTAGCAGCTATAAGGGCAGAAGTTAGGGCAAAGGGAAGGGCAAAGATGGTGTGCTCAACCTTTATAAGCTCCATATAGGTCTTAAAACGGCCAACAATTCCCATCAGCCGTTCCCCTCTAAAAGCTGAAGGCACTCCCCGATGTGTTTAAAAACGTAGTCGGGACGGAACTCAGGTTCAATACTCTCCAGAACAGACAAATCTCTATATTTTCCGCTTAAAACGAAAACGGTTTTAAAGCCGGCAACCTTTTTACCCTCTGCAAGGTCTGTAAACGGGTCGTCACTGACCATGTAAACCTTTTCAGGGTCAGAAATTCCAAGGAGCTCAAAGGCTCTGCTGAAATACTCCTTAGACGGCTTCCCAAAAGAAACAACAGGCTTATTGGAAGCGTAGGAGAGGGCCTCAGCAATTGCTCCAACACTGGGTCCCACAAGGCCGTCCGGGTCTAAAATGAGCCTGTTCCTGTGGAATGAAAAGAGCTCCGCTCCCTCAAGGACGAGGGCAGAGGTTGCTGTTTTGAGCTTCTGGTAGTTTATCTCCCTGTCCCTTCCAACAACAACGGCGTCAACCCTGTAGTCGTCTCTAACCTCAAAGCCTTCCTCACGGAAGAACTCTTTAACCTTCTCCGTTCCCATAAAGTAGATGCTCTTAACTCCCCTCTTTTTCAGGAAATCGCCGGCAAGGAGAGAGGGAGAGAGGAGCTTATCTCTATTAACGTTGAAACCCTTTTCCCTGAGTATCTCAACAAGAACTCCCGGCTTTTCAGTTGAGTTGTTGGTGGCAACTATCCAGGGAACTCCCCTCTCATCTAAGTATCGGGTAAACTCAAGGGCTTCAGGGAAGGGAGTGTAGCTCTTATCCTTAACTAAAGTCCCTTCAAGATCAAGGAGAAACCCTATCATCTCTCTCCTCCAGCTGTCTGGATATAACGGCGGCCATTATATCAATTAAGAGTTTTAGGGTATTCCCACTTAAATATTAGTCAACTACCTAAGTGGTTGAAACACAGCTAAATGCCTAAATTTCAAAACCTGAAAACTGAAGTGGAGAGGAGAGAAGATGGGATTTAACTGCGGAATAGTCGGCCTTCCAAACGTAGGCAAGTCAACCCTCTTTAACGCACTGACAAACACAATGAAGGCAGAAGCTGCAAACTACCCGTTCTGCACCATTGAACCAAACGTTGGAGTTGTTGAAGTTCCAGACGAAAGGCTCTACAGAATAGCCGAAATAGTAAAGCCTAAGAAAATAACTCCAACAACCATTGAGTTCGTTGACATTGCAGGGCTTGTAAGAGGAGCAAGTAAGGGAGAAGGTCTTGGAAATCAGTTCCTTGCAAACATTAGAAGTGTTGACGCAATCGCCCACGTTGTAAGATGTTTTCAGGACGAAAACGTAGTTCACGTAGACGGTTCTGTTAACCCTGTAAGGGACATTGAGACCATTAACCTTGAGCTGGTTATGAAAGATTTAGAGAGCGTTGAAAAGAGATTTCAGAAAGTTGTGAAACAGGCAAAAAGTGGAGATAAAAAGCTGAAGGCGGAAGCTGAAGCCCTTGAAAGGATAAAAGGTATACTGGAAGAGGGAAGGAGACTTCACCCATTTTTAAACGAGCTGGGAGATGAGGAAAAGAGGGTTATAAGGGAGCTCCAGCTGTTAACGGCCAAACCTGTAATGTACGTGGCAAACGTTGATGAAGAAGGGCTCTTTGAGGACAACGAGTTTGTGAAACAGGTAAGGGAGTACGCAAAGGGAGAGGGAGCTCCCGTTGTCAAGATATGTGCAAAGGTTGAGGCCGAGCTCAGCGAGCTTCCGAAGGAGGAAAAAGAGGAATTCCTGAAGGAGCTGGGACTGAAAGAGCCGGGACTAAACGCAGTAATCAGGGAAGGGTATAAGCTCCTTGACCTAGTAACCTTTTTCACGGCAGGAGAACCGGAAGTTAAAGCCTGGACAGTAAGAAAAGGAACAAAAGCCCCTCAGGCTGCAGGGAAGATCCACTCAGACATAGAGAGAGGGTTCATCAGGGCAGAGGTGATAAAGTACGAAGACCTGATAAGGGAAGGCTCCATTCAGGCCTGTAAAGAGAAAGGGCTGATGAGACTTGAAGGTAAAGAGTACGAAGTTCAGGATGGAGATATAATCCACTTCAGGTTTAACGTTTAATGGAAACTGAAGGGATAGTTCTCAGGAGCAGGGATTTAGGAGACAGGCTGAGACACATCTCAGTCTATACGGAGAAACTGGGAAAGATAGATTTACTGGTGAAAGTTCTGTCTAAAGAGTTTCCCTTAAAGTACGAACCCTTTTCACTTACGCTGTTTAAGTTAAACCAGAAGGGAGACAAGTGGGAAGTTTTAGAGAGTAAGCTGGTTAAAGAAAACTTCCCGAAAAGTACGGAAGAGCTCACCTACAGGGCAAAAGTGGCAAAAGCCATCCTTCCCCTTCAGTTACCTCCCGACAGGAAGACCTACCGGCTGATTAAAATGTACATGGGCCAGGGAGGAGCTCCCCCTACATACACAGCCTTTCTAATGAAGTTCCTCTTTCTTGAAGGTTTAATGCCGAGGCTTTTCAGGTGTGTTGAATGCGGTTCAAGAAAAATTACCGGTTTTTCAGTTGAAAAGGGAGGAGTTGTCTGTGAAAAGTGTAAAGGAGAAGAAGACCTGATCTGGAAAAGGGAAGTGTCTGAAGAGGCCTACAGGTTAACAAAAGAACCACTTGAACAGCTGAAGAAGAAGAATTTTAAATGGTTAAATCTGATAGAGCGGGCAGCTGAAAGACACCTGAAGTTTAGAGCTGACAGGTAATTCTGATATACTATTTTAAATAGATTCGCAAAAAACAATTAAAGAGAGGAAAGGAAAGATGGCACCGAAAGTTCTGGTTTTAGGTGGAGGAATAGGAGGTGTTGAAGCAGCCTTCGCTCTGTGCCACAAGTGTTTTGACGTCGAACTGATATCAGAGAGAGACTATCTCTACATTTACCCTATCTCTATCTGGATACCTACCCACGAGTACCAGTGGGAAGACGTTACTATTCCACTTGAGGAGATTGCAAAGGTCAACGGATTTAAACTGACAATAGGGAAGGTAGAGAGAATATCAACAGCCGAGAAAAGGGTTTACCTGTCAGACGGAACTGTCAAAGATTACGACTACCTTGTAATAGCCATAGGCGGAACAAAAGTGAAACATAAGGGAAGTGAAAACTTCCTCTCAATATGCGGAAAGCCGGAAGAATCAATAAAGATAAGGGAAAGGATTGACCAGTTAATAGAGAAAGGAGGAGGAGTAATAGCAGCAGGTTTTGGTGGAAACCCGAAAGACCCTTCCGGTGTAAGAGGAGGACCTGCATTTGAGTTTGTCTTTAACTTAGACTGTTACTTCAAGAAAAAGGGAATAAGGGATAAGTTTCAGCTCCACTTCTTTGCTCCTATGCCCAAACCGGGAATCAGGCTTGGAGAAAAAAACGCAGAGAAAGCCTACAAGATGCTTGATAAACTGGGAATAAAGAGGCACTTCGGGAAGAAGATAAAGGAATTTAAGCCCGACGGAGTTGTATTTGAAGACGATTCTTTCCTGAAGACAGACCTGACGATGTTTATTCCGGCCACAGATGGACACCCTGTATTCAAAAACTCAGACCTCCCCCTCAACGAAGCCGGTTTTGTAAAGATAGAGCCGACCTGTGCCGTTCCCGGAACAGATGAAACTGTTTGGGCAGTGGGAGACAGTGCTGCCCTTGAAGGTCCACAGTGGAAGGCAAAACAGGGACACATAGCTGAAGTTATGGCAAGGATTGTAGCAAGGAACCTTGAAAACAAGGTGAAAGGAGAACCAAAAAGAGAGGAGTACATACATCACCTTCACATAGTTTGCCTTATGGATATGGGACCGTGCTGGATGAGCGGAGCTCTGGTCTACAGAAACGACAGGAGATCCCTCATGATCCCTTTACCCTTTATAGGACACTCTCTAAAGAAGCTCTGGGGCTGGTACTACAAGGCCAGTAAGCTGAAAAAAGTTCCGAGAATTCCCGGCTTTGACGCTCCGTAATGGAAAGGTTTGGAATTTTTGAAACGGTAAGAGTGGAAAACGGAAAACCTGTTCTAATTGATTATCACTACAGGAGGATGGAGCGGAGCTCCCGCCTCCTGAATCTGCCTTTTTCTCTGTCACTCAAAGAGTTCAGAAACAGAATAACAGAATACGCTAAAAACGGAATAAAACTGGTAAGGCTTACCCTTTTCAAGAGCGGAAAGATAGAGTTAGAAACGAGAGAGTGTATAAAGAGAGGATCAGTCTCTCTCCTTCCGGTTTACTCTGTAAAACGGTGTTTATCTACGCTCTCATACCACAAAACTATAGATATAATGGACTCCCTCTATGCTCTTAAAGAGGCAAAGAGAAAAGGTTTTGACGAAGCTCTTCTGTTTAACGACACCGGATTTATTTCAGAAACGGCATTTGCAAACATTTTTTTCTTCAGAGATGGAATTCTATTTACTCCGTCTCTTAAAACGGGATGCCTTCCTGGAACAAGGAGGGAATTCATAAAAGACGTGTGCCGTGACATGGGAGTTCCGGTTGTTGAAGGTTTCTTTGAGATAAAAGAGCTCCTATCAGCAGATGAAGTATTCATAACAAGCGCAAGGGAAGACATCTGCCCTGTCAGGGAAATAGGCCCATACCCGTTAAAAGAGGTAAAGGGCAAACCGTTTTACGTTAGACTGAAAACAGTTATAGAGGAGGTAACGTTTGGGTAAGGTTATCTACTTTGCTTACGGCTCAAACATGGACGTTAACCAACTTAAACGCAGAGTAGGAGAAGGGATTGAAATTCTGGGACCGGCAGTCCTGAAAAACCACACCCTGAAGTTCAACAAGATCTCTCCCCGTAGAGGAGGGTGTGCAAACGTTGAACCGGCCGAAGGGGAAGAAGTATGGGGTATCCTGTACAGCCTCAATGAAGAACAAATAGAGATACTTGATGAGTACGAGGGAGCTCCACACCACTACAGAAGGGTAAAAGTGAAAGTTCAGACAGAAAAGGGAGAGGTGATAGAAGCGCTGACCTATGTAGCATGTGAGGGATTTAAGAGAGAAGGGCTGAGGCCTTCAGACGATTACCTCAACCGCCTTCTCTCCGCAAGAGAGATACTTCCCCGAGAATACGTTAAGAAACTTGAAAGTTTCAGGAAATAGCCTCTTACTTATTGAGGGAGCTGAAAATAGCCTCCAACTTCTCCTTCAGGGTTTCAGCTGTAAAAGGTTTAACGATGTAGTTGTTCACTCCTGCTTTTATAGCCATAAGAACGTTCTCTTTCTTAGCTTCAGCAGTAACCATCAGAACCGGAAGATGCTTCAGTTTCTCATCGCTTCTTATAGCCTGAACCAGCTCAATTCCGGTCATGTTGGGCATGTTCCAGTCTGTAATAACAAGACCGTATTTATCTGGATTCTGACGTAATTTCTCAAGGGCCTGCTTCCCGTCTTCCGCCTCATCAACGTTCTTATAACCTAACTGAGCAAGAAGGGTCTTCAGAATCTTTCTCATTGCAGCCATATCGTCAACAATGAGAATGTTTATATCCTGACTCGGTAGTGCCATTTAAACCTCCTTACTTTGTAATTGCGTACTGGTGAACCAGCTTAATCAGGTCTGGAGCGTCAAATTTTACAAGATGGGCATCTGCACCAACGTACTTACTCTTATCAACGTTAGCCCTATCACTGAGAGATGTGTTGATTATAACGGGAATTTTTGAGAGCTCCGGATCTTCCTTCACCTTACGGGTAAAGGTTAAACCATCCATACCGGGCATTTCAATATCGGAGATTATAAGCTGAACATAGTCGGTTATATCTTTACCCTGAGATTTAGCCTCCTCAAGCCACTGGTGGAGCATCTGGAGGGCCTCAATTCCGTTCTGAGCCTCATAAACGGTATGTCCGTCTGCCTCAAGGATCTTTCTTATGATTCTTCTGGCAACAGGACTGTCGTCAAGTATCAGTATCTTAAAGTGGCCTTTCTTCTCTATACCTTCTATATCCTTCTTGACTTCTTCCTCTCCAAAGATCTTAATCATTCCAAGCTCATCAAGTATTCCTTCAAAGTCAAGAAGGAGAAGGAGTTTGTTGTCTTCTATTTCAATAACTCCAACAACTTTCCCCCCTAATTTTTCATCAATACTTTTGGGAGGTCTCTTAATATCGGCCCATCTGATTCTCCTTATCCTTCTGGCCTCATGAACTATAACTCCCACTATCTCCCTCAGGAACTCCATAACAATTACGTAACGCCCGGCGTTCGGGGGCTCCTTTATCTTCATCCATTTTGCAAGGTTAATTATTGGAACCATCTGCCCCCTGATCTTTGCAAGCCCTTCAGCTTCAGGGGGCAGACCGGGAGCCTTAATAATATCTTTAGGGCGAAAAATCACCTCTTTAACTTTTGCAACGTTAACACCCAGTATCCACTCGTAGGTGGAACCGTCGTCTAAGACTTCGTACATCCTAAAATCTATTATCTCAAGCTCGTTGGCACCGGTCTCAAGTATCTTGGGAAGGAGCTCCTTCTTCTTCGCCATAACTAAGCCCTTTCATTACTTTTTTGATTTGAAAGAACGATTTCAGATATACCCTTTATCAACTTCTCTGTAATTCTGTTAACAACACTAGAGATTTCTTCTTCTTTGCCCTTAATCTCATCAACATCGTCGTTGTTCATGGCAACAAAGAGCTCCTTGAGAAGGAGTTTAACCTCAAAGAGATCATCCTCAATGCCTTCAAGTGCATCCCTGAGAGAAGGATACTTCTGGAGGAGCTCCGCAATGTCTTTATTCTGGAAGCTGAGACTCCTTATCAGGCTGTCAACCTCAGCGATAAGGGAAATGTCGGGATTAAGGTCTTCAACAAACTTGGCCTTAATAACATCGTTGACTTTTGCAGTAAAGTTACCCAGCTCTGCAAGTTTATCAAGTAGAACAGCAGCATCGCCCAACTTGAAGATGTAGAAGGTCTCCCATATCTTGTGAAGGCTTGTATCTGTCTTCTCAGCAATCTTAATAACCTTATCGGCCTGCTCTCTAACAGAATGGACAACGTTGTTAGCCTTGTGAATATTCTCAACAATTTCCTCTGTCTTACCCTTTTGAACCGAAACAACTCTGGAAAGGTCGTTAATAACTTTGAGAACCTCCTCTGAAGAACTCTTAAGAGTAGCGTATGTTGTCTGGTTCTCCTTAAAGATGTTCATTCCGTCTTCTACGGCCACAACACTCTTGTTTGTAATCTCTGCAGTTTTAACCATCTGTTCTCTCATATTCTTAACAACTTCTCTGATCTCTGTTGCAGATTTGTTTGTTCTCTCGGCAAGTTTCCTCACCTCGTCGGCAACAACGGCAAATCCTCTACCGGCCTCACCGGCCCTTGCCGCCTCTATTGCAGCGTTAAGAGCAAGGAGGTTTGTCTGCTCTGTAATAGAGGTGATAACCTCAACAACTCTGTCAATCTGCTCGGTCTGAAGCTGGAGGGACTTAACCACATCTTCCATCTCTTTTGTAATGTTCCTTATGTACTGCATCTGATCAATAGACTCAACTGTCTTCTTCTCGGCTTCCTCAAGCTTTGAGAGAACAAACTGGTAGTTCTCCATGAGCTTTTTAGACACTTCAACCAGCTTGTTAACCGTTTTCTCTATTTCATCCGTGGCAACTATCTGGTTTTCAGAAAGCCTAAGGACTTCTTTCAACTCTCTTATAGCTACAGAGATGGCAACAATAGTTGCAAGGTTGTTAACTAACGACTGTTTTGTCGCTTTTAAATTCTGGAGGAACATTCTTCTTGATTTCTCAAGCTGTTCCTCAATTTCTCTCTCTGCAGTAGCGTCTTTCCAGGTTGCCATGTAGTACCTTACAGAACCGTCTCTGTTTGCAATGGCGTGGCGGTAAGAGGCCATAACGTAAGGACCAACCGGGATATCTGCGTTTTTCTTGTGTTCTCCCGGACGGGTGGCTTTAAGGAGCTCCTTAACCCTTTCAGGGTCTTTGTGGAAAACGTGAATACTGGTTCCTATAAGCTTATCCGGATCAACACCAAACTCGCTGACGAAAACATCTCTCCACTTGTTTGCTATTTCAAGGGCACGCCTGTTGGCATAGACAATCTCATTTCCAGCACGGCCCGGCTTAAAGTCAGGAGTTGCAAGGAATATAGCTTCTTCCATAAGGGAATCAAGAATCTGCTGGTACATGTAGATATCGTTATCCATCTGTTCAAACTTCTGTTTGTAAGACTCAACCTCCTTAGACAGCTCAAGGTTCCTCTGTGAGAGCTTCTTCAGCTCCTCCTGAAGGGAGCTCTTTTCCCTCTCACACTCTTCACACTTCTTCTGAAGCTTCATATTCTCAATCTTTAACCTCTCCAGCTCGCCTTTGAGCTGTTCTATCTCCCTCCTCTCTCGTGAGCAGAACATCTCACTCCTCCTGATTAAATATTGATTCAACATTTAATAAAATTAAGAGTTCCCTATCAAGCTGAACAACACCAGATATAAACTTCACGTCAATACCAACAGTTCCTATAGGCTCTGGAAGAATATCGCTCTCTGGAAACTTTACAGAACCCACTATTTCATCAACGATAACCCCCACTTCCCCCTTCGGCGTCTCAAGAATGACTATTTTATTCCTCTGGTAAATATCTTCAGGTATTTCATAGGGAATTTTCAGGTGTTCTTTCAGGTTTATAACGGGAACGATCTTTCCTCTCAGGTTCATAACACCTATTACGAAAGAGGGAGCTTTAGGGACAGGAGTTAAATCCCTGTTGTTTGTTATCTCAATTATCTGCTCTATTGGAACGCCGACAAGCTCCTCATTGAGCCTGAAAGCTATTACCTGAATTTCCTTTTCGTGAACTTCACCTATTAGCTCCTCAACACCTAAAACGCTGAGCTCCTTCTCTTTATTCTCTTCACTCATTTTTTAACCCCGATAAGTTTTGTTCTGTAGTCTGAAAGGAGAGAATTCAAATCCAGTATAAGGACAACCCTTCCATCTCCGGCAATGGTTGCACCGGCTATTCCCGGAATGTCGGAAAGGAGCTCCCCTAAAGATTTAATAACTATTTCCTCCTCTCCAAAGAGCTTCTCTATAGACACAGCAATTAACTTCTCTCCTACCTTAACAATAACAACAAAGGCCTTCTCGTTGTTGTCGGGAACCTCCAGAAGCTCGTTGAGGGAAAAGAGAGGTAAAACTTCATCTCTCAACATAAAGCTTCTAAAGCTTCCAACATCTTTAACCTGATCTTCCTGATATCTGACAATTTCAACAACCGAGTGGAGGGGAACAGCGTAAACCTGACCGTTACAGCCCAGCATAAGGGTTCTGATAATCGCAACAGTCAGTGGAAGTTTCAGAAGGATAGTTGTTCCTTTACCAAGCTCACTGTCTATCTCAATAGAACCTCTGAGGGAGTGGATAGTACTGGCAACTACGTCCATACCAACACCCCGGCCTGAAACATCACTCACCTTATCGGCCGTTGAGAAGCCGGGGAGGAAGATGAGCTCATAAGCCTCTTTATCACTCATCTGTGCTGCCTGTTCCGGGGTTATAAGACCTTTCTCAATGGCTTTTCTCTTAACCTTTTCCGGATCAATTCCCCTTCCGTCGTCCTGAATACCAACAACTATATGGTCTCCTTCGTGGTAAGCAAAAAGCCTTATTGTTCCAACCTCCGGCTTACCCCTGGCAATCCTCTCCTCCGGCGGCTCTATACCGTGGTCTAAAGCATTTCTTACAAGGTGAATGAGCGGATCTTCAAGCTTATCAAGAATAGACCTGTCAAGCTCTGTATCTTCACCTTCTATAATGAGCTGGACCTTCTTGTTGAGCTTTCTGGCAAGGTCTCTTACAAGGCGGGGGAACTTACTGAATATCTTTTTAATAGGCTGCATTCTCAGTTTCATAACGGCGACCTGAAGATCACTTACCGTTCTGTCAAGACTCGTTACAGCCTCTACCAGCTTCTCTACCGCTTCCGTTCGGCACTCTTTTTCAACGTCCTGCGTAACTCTTAGGATTCTGTTCCTGTCAAGAACTATCTCTCCGACTAAGTTCATAAGGTTCTCTACTCTCTCAACGTCAACTCTTATAGTCTCTGAACTCTTTTTCTCGGCCTTCTTAGAGGCAGTTTTAGACTTTGAACCAGAAGTTGACGAAGCAGGAACGGCAGTTGTTTTCTGTTCTTTCTCTTTTTCAGATTTCTCCTCTCTTTCTTCTTCCTTCTGGGGTTCAGGTTCTTTTTTCTTTATAAGGTCTTTAACATCTTTCCCTTCTTCTATAAGCTTCTCTATTTCGGGAATGACGTCCATAGGACGTTTATCGGGAGGCATCAGGATAATTTCCTCAAGTATTCCAGCAAGGTCTTTATCGGGATATTTAAGTATCAGCTCTTTAAGCTTGTCGGATATTCCCTCAACGAACTCTACTTCTCCCTCTTCTTTAGGTGAAATGGATTTCTCTTTTTCACCTTCCTGAGAGGCAGGAGATTCTCCCTTTAAAACAGCATCTAAACGAGAGAGGAGCTCTTCTATCTCCTCCATGTCGGGGAGCTCCTGACTCTCCTTAAGCATCTGGAGGGCTTCCTTCAGCTTATCAATACCCTCCAGAATAACGTCCATAATCTCGGGAGTAAGGGTCATTTCATCGTTTCTCAGTTTGTTGAAAATATCCTCAATCCTGTGGGCTATCTCCACAACCGGTGTGAGGTTGAGGAAACCGGCTCCCCCTTTAAGAGTGTGCATTCCACGGAATATTTTGTTAAGGAGCTCTTTATCTTCAGGGTTAGACTCAAGATCAACAAGATCCTGGTCTAAGTTCTCTAAAATCTCCTCTGCTTCTACTAAAAATTCTTCAAGTATCTCCTGGAGCTCCTCAGGAATCTCTACCTTCATCACCCTCTCTCCTAAAGACCGAACTGCTTCATAATTTCGTCAACTTCAGACTGTGAAACCTCTTTCTTCCACTCAAGTTCCTCAAGCTTCTTCTTTATCTCCTCTTTCTCCTCCTCCTTTTCTGTCTCCTCAAGGCCGGCAACTAAAGCAACTCTAACTATGCTCTTTTCAAGGTCAAGAAGGAAATCCCTCACCTTTAAAAGCCGTTGAGCCATAATATCCTGGAATTCAAGAAGCGTAAGGGCATTCATAAGGGTATTAATGACAGATTGAATGATGGAAATGGCCTCCTCTTTACCTTCCCCCTCAAGCTTTGAAACTATACCAACGGCCTTCCGTAGCTTCTCCATTGAATCACCTATAGCTTCAATCAGTTTCTTTGTCGCTTCCTCGCTTTCGCTGATTGCCGTGTCTATATGTTTATTAACGGCTTTAAATCCCTCTCTTTTAGAGGAAACTTTGGAAAGCTCATCCTTAAAAGATTCAATGAGAGCAAGAAGCTCTTTTATCTCTTTTAGCAGTCCCTTCTCCATCCCGTCCTCCTCCGAACTATGAATCACTAGTCAGATTCAACAGAAAAGAGCGGGGAGCTGCGGGAGCTCCCCCAGCCTTATTTATATAAACTACTCTTCTTTAAGTTCTTTGAGGAGTTCAGACACATCTATGTCAAGCATTTCAACGCTTTCTTGTGTCTGAAACGGAGTGCTGGCCTTGGAGCTCCTCGCTATTTCAGAGAAGCCGGAAACAATGGGTCTCCCCTTCTCATCAAACCCTGTTGCTATAACAGTTACCTGAATAGAACCTTCAAGTTCGTTATCTACCGTAACTCCGAAGAAGAAGTTTGTATCGTCTCTCTTCGCCCTCTCCTTTATCAATCCGGCTGCAGCGTAGGCCTCATCAAGGGTCAGGTCTGAACCTCCGCTGATGTTGACAAGTATCCTGCTGGCACCTTCCACCTGAACATTCTCAAGGAGCGGATTGTCTATAGCCTTTCGCGCTGCCGTGAGAGCTCTGTCCTCCCCACTTGCCTCTCCTATCCCGATAAGGGCATAACCACCGCTGTGCATAACGGTTTTAACGTCGGCAAAGTCAAGGTTTATGAGCCCGGGTTTTGTTATCACTTCAGTTATTCCCTTAACTGCCTGATAGAGAACGTTATCGGCCAACTTAAAAGCATTTAGTATGTTCATATCTTTTGGAGCAATTGTAAGAAGTTTCTGGTTAGGAATAACCATAAGGGTATCAACAAACTCTTTTAGCCTTCTGATCCCTGCCTCTGCATACTCCTGACGGCGCCTTCCCTCAAAGTCAAAAGGCCTCGTTACAACCCCTACGGTCAGTATACCCATGTCCTTAGCTATCTTGGCAACTATCGGAGCTGCTCCCGTTCCCGTTCCTCCTCCCATTCCTGCGGTTATAAAAACCATATCTGCGCCTTCTAACACCTCCCTTATCTTGGGCTCATCTTCAAGGGCTGCCTGCTCTCCAATCTCAGGTTTTCCGCCGGCTCCAAGGCCTTTGGTCAGCTTTTCCCCTATCTGAACCTTTATAGGGATAGGAAGTTTAGAAAGCACCTGGGCATCGGTATTTACAGCTACAAAGTCTATTCCCTCAATTCCCATCTCGTACATTCTTGAAACGGCGTTTCCCCCGCCTCCACCAACTCCTATAACTTTTATGACCGGACCCTGAAACAGATCATCAGCTATATCAAACACGTTAAACCTCCTAAATAATATCTGTTATAAAACGCCATAGAGAAGCGAAAAAACCTCCCGATTTTTCATAAGATTTTGTAAGGTCTTCCCTTATATCCGACAGCTTCTTCCTATCTGAAAGGGAAACAATGTAGTCCGTAACACCTACTATCGGAGAAAGCGCTACATCAGTAATCTCAGGATGTGAAAGAGAAGGAATAACTACAGGCGCCTTAAATATTTTCTCTGCAAGAACAGTAATATCTCTAAGTTTAGAAAGTCCACCGGTCAGATATATACCGCTAAGGTTTTCAAGATAATCTCTATCCTCTTCAGACAGAATAGACTTAATATCCTTGAAAGTTTCCTTCAGTTTTTGATGAATTAGAGCAGATACTAAAATTTTTGGAATTTTTATGGTTCTACTGCCGTAGTTTACGTGAACAACCTCCTCTTTATTAACGTTAAAAGCGTATGCGCTACCGTATTCGTTGTAGAGCCTTTCAGCCTCAGTTCTACTTACCTTTAACTTTTTGATAAGGAACTCAAGTATGTCTTCACTACCGAAAGGCAGATGCCGTGATAGAACAGGCTTATCCTCTCTAAAGTAAATAAACTCAGTATTACCTGCTCCCATATAGAGAAGTAAATTGTTGTTAAAGTAAGAATTTGGCTGCCTTATACCGAAAGAGGAGGCTAAAGACTGCAGAACAACTCCCTTCAGTTTAAGGTTGAGCTCTTTCAGCAGGTCTGCAATAGTCTTCACGTGAGATCGGGAGGCAAGAACGATAAAAGCTCTCATTGTAAGCCTTTTTCCACTTCTACCTATAGGGTTCTGTATCCCATCTACAGTGTCAACAATAAACTCCTGAGGAACAACGTGTATAACCTCATAGTAGCTCTTAACAGTTTGACCTTTTATCCTTAAAAGCTCATCTTTAGCTTTGTTTTTAACAACGTTAACGTCATTATGAGAAATAGTTTTAATTCCAGGGAACTCTATGGAAGCCTCTACCTGATAACCTAATGTACAACCTCCAGGGATTAAAACGTAAGCTTCGTTGGGTAGAGCAACAGAAGATTCAAGCTTTAGGTTGTTAAGAGCAGAATTAAGAGATTCTTTAGCAGAGGCTAAATTTATAATGTTTCCGTTCCTTATCCCCCTTGAAGGGGCAGTTTTTATAGTAAAATGAAACCTATCCCCCTTCTGAACAGAGAGTGCAGCTCTAATAGAGCTTGTTCCTAGATCCAAAGTCAGGAATTTTTGCCCGAGCATTTTTCTTGCCTCCCCTTTATTACCATCATTTGTTCAAACCTGAAATCGTATACCCCCGGTTTGAGGAAACCTTTCTTTGATATTTCACTGAACCGGTCCCAAGCATCTCCTCCTATTCCAAGGTAGATAAGAACTGGAGGAGACTTGAAGGCCAGCTGAACTCCACTGTCAAGCAGGGATATCTCCGGCTTTTTCCCTTCCAACTCTATCTCACTGATTTTTGAGTTTAACAGCTTTAATTCCATTTTAACAGATTTTTTTAGCATTAAGAACCCATTTACCACAGTAAATGGAGAAGTTTTCCCTCTATAGAAAAAAACTGGATACGCTTCTTTTCTTCCCACTCCCTTTTTCAGAACAAATCCATTCTCTCCTATTAAAAATGTTTCTCTGTCTGAAATCAAAACAAACTTTGGACGTGTCTCCCATATCTCAACGGTGAGTTTCCCACCGTTTACTTCAAGCTTACACTTTTTAACCCAGGGAAGAGCCTCTATCTCCTCTTTTAGATTTGAAAGAAATTCAGGGGTTAAGTCCTGGCCTACGTGCACATAAGAGAGAACATACTGACTGATATCTGCCTTCCAGGGACCGCTCTTTTCAACAACAACGAACTCAACCTGAGTTAGCTTTGAAGGAGCGGTAAACACACCGTAGGCGAAAACCGCTACGAGAATGGAAAATGCAGATAAAAGAACCCACCTCAGTCTCACCCCTCTCCCCGTTTGCCTAACATCTCCTCAATCAGTTCTTCAAAGGAAATACCGCTGTAGGCTGCAGCTTTGGGTAACAAACTTCTCTCTGTCAATCCGGGAATCGTATTTATCTCTAAAACGTAGGGGGAACCGTAACGGTTTAATTTGAAATCCACTCTTATAGCTCCCCTACACTCAAGAACCTTATAAACTTTTTCCGCAATTGACTTTAACCTGCTTTTAAGTTTTGAATTAATTGGAGCAGGAACAAGGTACTGTGTATTGGTATCTTCGTACTTTGCTGTATAGTCGTAAAACTCCCTTTTGGGAAGTATCTCAACAGGCGGAAGTGCCCTACCGTTAACAACTCCTACAGTGAGCTCCTTACCGTCAAGGTATTCCTCTATCAGAACTTTGGAATCGTAAAGAAAAGCTTTTTTAAGAGCTTCTTCAAAGTCGCTTTCGGATCTCACCAGACTAACCCCAACGCTTGAACCGGCCCGTGCGGGTTTTACAATACACGGGAACTCAAGCTCGTCAGACTCTACAGTTTCTCCCCTATAAATGGTTATGCCTGCCGGAACGGGAATACCGTGACTCTTTAAAACCCTCTTTGTCAGGTCTTTATCTATGGAAATAGCGCTGGCAGCAACTCCACAACCTGTATAGGGAATTCCCATAATTTCAAGGAGTCCCTGAACCGTTCCATCTTCTCCCGGTGAACCGTGAAGAACGAGGAATACTTTGTCAGGCTTAATGATGGAAAGCTCTAACGGTAGCTTTTCGGAGAGCTCTACCGGAAAAACCTGATGTCCTAACTTTTTAAGGGCAGATATGACGCTCTCTGCACTTTTTTTTGATATTTCTGATTCTGGAGAAGGACCGCCAAAAACAACGGCAACTTTCACTTTCCCAACCTCTGCTTTACTATTTTAACCGCTTCTTCTAACCTGTTTCCCCTTGAACCTTTTACCAGAACTGCCTTTCCAGAGAAGGAGTATTCAAGTAGAAAGTTAAGGAACTCTTTTCTGTCTGTAAAGTGGTAAGCCTTTCCTTTAAAAACCTTTACCGTTTCGGCCGTCTCTTTTCCAAAAGCTATAAGCTCGTTAACGCCGTGTTTTACCATCTCCTCACCCAGTAAACGGTGTTCTTCTGCAGAAAAGCGGCCCAGTTCCAGCATCTCACCGGCTATAACGACCTTTGGAAGGTTAAAAAGTGAGAGAACGCTTAAAGCATTTCTAAAAGAGGCAGGATTTGCATTGTAGGAGTCGTCTATCAGAACACCTTTAGGCAGGCGGTAAATTTCCATTCTCATCCGGGGAGGGCGGAAGGTTTCAACAGCTTTGAGAAAAGAGAGAGGATATCCTAAAACTTTAAGGAGAGCTCCCCCTATTAAAGAGGCGTTTACAACAGAAAGACCGGGAACGGGAGTAAAGAGCTCCAGCTTTTCTCTAAAAACGCTCAGTTCAAACCGGGTTCCTTCCGGTGTTCTTTCAAGGTATGTGACGGTAACATCTCCACCATCTCCAAAAGTTACTGTTTCTGAAGACTCTGAATAGGAAGAGAGGTGGGCAGGAACTACGGAGATACCTGTAAATTTGGTAAGTGTGAACTTCTCCTTTATAAGGTTTTCAAAGGTTTTAAACCCCTGAAGGTGGGCTCTTTCTACTGCAGTAATAACTCCCACGTCTGGTTTAAGAAGAAGGGAAAGCTCACCTATCTCTCCTGGTGCGTTTGTCCCAAGTTCTTGAACGTAAAACTGAACGTCTTTCAGGTTTGAAAGGGTGTAGGTAAGTCCTAATATGTTGTTGTAGCTTTTTATGTTGGAATAAACGGAAGAACAGGAAGAAAAGAGGTGGGCAAGAAACTCCTTCGTTGTTGTCTTCCCAACGCTGCCCGTTATACCAACAACAGTTCCACTAAACTCTGACCGCCTGTAAAGGGCAAAGGTTTTAAAGGCTTCAAAAGTATCAGAAACCTTAACGGCAAACTTACCTTCGGGAGGTTCTATCTCTCTGGAAGTGAGAAAACCGGAAGCTCCTTTGGAGAGAGCTCCCTCTACAAACTGATGGCCATCCCTTTTCCCCGAGATAGGCACAAAGACTTCTCCCGGTTTTATCTCCCTTGAATCAAAGTGAAAACCTGAAAAGGGCAGGTTCTCTCCTAAGAGCTCCCCCCCAACGATCTCAGACAGTTTTCTTGCATCCATAGAACTCCTCAACTACCTCCCTATCGCTGAAGTGAACTGAGTAGTCCCTGAACTGCTGATAGTTCTCGTGTCCTTTACCTGCAATCAGAACAACATCGTCTTCCTTCTTCTCTCTGAGTGCCCACTCAATAGCAGAACGCCTATCGGGAATAACCGTTACTTTCTCTCTATCTTCAATTCCTTCTAAAATGTCTGAGATTATCGCTTCCGGTTCCTCACTTCTTGGGTTATCGCTGGTAAGGACAACAAGATCTGAAAGGAGAGAAGCGATTCTTCCCATGGGAGCTCTCTTTTCTCTGTCCCTGTCTCCTCCGCAGCCGAAAACGGTTATGAGCCTTCCCTTTGTCAAGGGCCTTAAAGCTTTTAAAACCTTCTCAAGCGCATCGGGAGTGTGAGCGTAATCAACGAAAACCCTCGGTGAAACCTCCTCAAGCCTGCCGGGAATCCTCACTCCTCTAAAAACGTCCTTCAACTTATCGGGAGAAAACCCTAAAAGAACCAGCAGAGAGAAAGCAGCAGCAACGTTGTAGCAGTTAAAAAAACCCTTAAGGGAAGTTTCAACGTTATAAACTTCTCCTCTGTAGGAAACGGGAACAAAACCGTTAGAACTGAAAGACTCTATTCTGAATTCCCCTTTAGTACCGTAAGATGAAACTGTTTTAAAAAGAGGCCTCAGCGAAAATAGAAGCTCTCCCCAGGGATCATCAGTATTAAAGAGCGAAACTTCAGACGAGAAAAAGAGTTTCTCTTTTGCAGCAAAGTAGTTGAACATATCCCTGTGAAAATCAAGGTGTTCTGGAGTAAGGTTTGTAAAGATTCCACCCTTAAACTTTACACCGTAAACTCTGTCAAGCTCAAGGCCGTGAGAGGAGACCTCGCAAACAACCCAGTTAACACCTTTACTTCTCAGGTAGGAGAGTTGCTTAAAAAACTGTGTGGGAGATGGAGTGGTTCTCTCCGAAGGGAATCGGCATTGGTGGGTTCCCCATTCAACAGTTCCTATCAACCCTGCAGACTCTCCCAGACGGTTCAGGGCTGAGAAAATCAGGTAAGCTGTTGTGGTTTTTCCGTTGGTTCCTGTTATGCCGATAAGGGAGAGCTCCCTCTCAGGATTTCCAAAAAAACGTGCAGAAATGAGGGAAAGGTGCTTCCTGGGAGTTTCCGTAAAGAAAACCTGAACTTTCCTCCTGTAGCGAAAGAAGGTCTCTCTGGAATCTGTGAAAAGTGCTACAGCTCCTCTTTTAATTGCATCTTCAACGTACAAATTTCCATCTGTAGAGGTCCCTTTAAAAGCGAAAAAGAGATAACCGGGTTCCACTTTTCGGGAATCCTCGGTTATCCCTCTAATTTCAAGGTCTCTCTCGGTTTTAAATCCGAAAGGAGAAACTAAAGAGGAGAGTTTCAAAGACTACTCTCCCTCCTTCTGAATGGTCTCCTCAAGTTTCTGGATTTTTGCTTCAACCTCCTCAAGAATTGACTTTTTCTCCTCGTCGGACATCTCCTCTTCACCGGAGGAAAGAAGCTGCTTTATAGAGTCTGAGATCTCCCTTACAAGAGACTTTGTCCTTTCAGGAAGGTCACTCTCTTTCAGCTGTTCCTGAAGCTCCTCTAACTTCTTAAGGAGCTCCTCCCTCTTTGTTGTTGCCACGTAAGCAGCTCCTGCACCTACAAGGGTTCCCAAAATGAACATTAAAGAACCTTTTTTCATCGTCTCCCTCCTTTAAAGTTCTACCTGATTAGTTAATCTATTTCCCATTTCACTGAAGTGGGAACTCTCAATTTCTTTTTCTCTTCAATTTTTTAACGAATGAGAGGGAAGATGAAACAACCTGAAGTGATTCTGTTATTGAGGAGATTGTAGATTTGAGCTCTAAAACGGCCGGTTTAAGCTGGTTGTTAACGGTATCAACGCTCTCCTCAAGTTTCTTCAGGACTCTATAGCCTATTACTGAAAGGACAACAATTCCAACGGTTATAGCAACAAAGCAGAGGGCAATAACGGTAAGGTCAATGGTTATTAAAAGTTCCATCTACTATCCCCCTATGGTAAACATTTTCCTTGAACATCCAAGAGACTCAAGGGCCTCTATCCCGTTAACGTTCTTTTTAAGGAGGAGAGCTCCCGCTATCACTTTCTTCAGCATTTCCTCTGAATAACCTTCTGGAGAGCGCAGAACTGACTTAAGGTCAATTTCCCTGTCTGACATAAGGCAAAGTCTCAGTTTTCCGTCTGAGGTGAGCCTCACCCTGTTACACTCGGAACAGAAGTGCTGGCTTACAGAAGGAATAAAACCAACAACAGCTCCTGTGTCTCCAACCCTGAAGCTCTTTGCAGGACCCATTTTAACGGTTTTTACAGGCTGGAGCTCACCGAACTTCTCCTCAAGGAGCTCCCTAACCGTAGAGATGGGTATAAAGTTCTCCCTGCTGAAAAACTGCCCTCCCACAGGCATAAGCTCAATAAAACGAACCTCTACGCCGAAATTGGCAGAAAACCTGACAAAATCCTCAATTTCAGAATCGTTAAAACCCTTTATTAGAACAGTATTTACTTTTACAGGAACAAGCCCCACATTCCTGGCTTTCTCTATTCCTCTCAAAACCCTGTAAAAAGCTTCCTCTCCGCCCCTCGTTATGTAGGAAAACTTCTCAGGGTTTAAAGTATCAAGGCTTACATTAACTCTGTTAAGTCCTGCCTCTTTCAGGGCTTCAGCCTTTTCTTCCAAAAAGAAACCGTTTGTTGTAAGTGAAACCTCTTTAATTCCATCTATTTCCTTAAGCTGGTAAACGAGGCTTTCCAGCCCCTTCCTCACAAGCGGCTCTCCACCGGTTAACCTGACAGATGTTACTCCAAATTGGGAGAAGACCCTGACTACTTCAGCAATCTCTTCATACCTGAGGATTTCAGGATGAGGGATAAACTCTTTTTTCCCCTCGGGCATACAGTAGCGACACCGGAAGTTGCACCTGTCGGTTACGGAAACCCGTAAGTAGGATATGGCCATTTTTCCTTCCTGTAAAGAGCTGAACATTAACTATTTTACCACCTATTCTTTAAGGAACTCCTTCATTCTATCAACCATTCCCTTTATTACAGAGTACTTGGTTTTAAGGCTGGCTCTGTTAACAACCAGCCTGGCCGTTGAGTGGAGTATTACGTCTACTTCTCTCAAACCGTTGACTTTAAGGGTTGTTCCGGTCTGAACAAGGTCAACAATCCTGTCTGAGAGCCCTACCAGAGGAGCAAGCTCTACAGAGCCGTACAGAGTAATTATTTCAGGATGTATACCTTTATTTCTAAAGTAGGCATCAGTTATTCTGGGATACTTGGTTGCAACTCTGATGTAAGAAAGCCTGTCAAGGTCGTAAGGTTCAGCTATATTTTTAGGCTCTGCAACAGAAAGCCTGCAGGCTCCAAACTTCAGGTCTAAAGGCTCGTAAAGGTCGTACCCCTTTTCCGCTATCACATCTTTGCCGGCTATACCAACGTCGGCCGTTCCGTAGTAAACGTACGTCGGAACGTCCATAGGTTTGACCAGAATAAAACGGAAGTTTTTCCAGTTGAAGACAAGCTTTCTGGTTTCAGAAAGGGTTTCTGAAGCGTCTATACCGCTCTTTATTAAAAAGTTGACAGCTTCTTTAAGAAGCCTACCCTTAGGAAGGGCGACAGTTACAGTTTCATAACCCATTATTCGCTCCTTTAGTAGTTAAGCTCACTGGAAACTCTCTCTATTTCAGCTCCGAGAGCTCTCAGTTTTCTCTCAAGCCTCTCGTATCCTCTGTCAAGGTGATATATCCTGTAAACCTCTGTTGTGTTTTCTGCGCCAAGCCCAGCAACTACTAAGGAGGCACTGGCCCTTAAATCGGTTGCTGTAACCTTTGCTCCGGTTAGTCTCTCAACTCCCTTAACAACAACTGTATTTCCCTCAATCTTAAGGTCTGCTCCCATCCTTTGAAGTTCAAGGGCATGCATAAATCTGTTTTCAAATATGGTCTCTTTAATCACAGAGACGCCGTCTGCCGTGCACATGGCTGCCATAAACTGGGCCTGCATGTCGGTGGGAAAGCCGGGATAAGGCTGAGTGGTTATGTCTGTCCCCCTGAGCCTCCCTCTCTTTCTGACCCTTACCTCTGTAGGCGAGAGCTCCTCTATCTCAAGGCCGGCCTCTCTGAACTTATCAGTAACGGTCTTAAGGGTTTCAAGAGGGAAGTCCTCTATAACAACATCTCCACCGGCGGTGGCAACGGCCGAGAGGAAGGTTCCAGCCTCTATCCTGTCGGGCATTACAGAGTGAACGATGGGAGAGAGCTCCCTCCTTCCCTCAACAACTATAACGTCTGTCCCCTCACCCTCTATACAGGCACCGGCACTCTTTAGAGCCCTTGCAAGGTCAACTATTTCAGGCTCTTTGGCAGCGTTCCTTATAACGGTTCTTCCCTCTGCAAGGGTGGCGGCCATTAAAAGGTTCTCCGTTCCCCCAACTGTAGGGAAGTCAAGTGTGATGTCTGCACCTTTAAGCCTGCCGTTAACGGAAGCCACTATGTAACCGTGGGATATCTCTATCTCTGCCCCCATTTTAGAAAGGCCTTTAAGGTGAAGATCAACCGGCCTTAAGCCTATTGCACACCCTCCCGGGAGGGAAACTTTAGCTCTGCCGAAACGGGCAAGGAGCGGACCAAGAGCAAGAATAGAGGCCCTCATCTTCTTAACAAGCTCGTAAGGAGCCTCAGGAGTAACGCTTCTCTCTATTACTTTTACACGGCCAGACTCCCTACTTACAGTAAATCCCATATGTTCCAAAAGCTCACAGGTTGTAGCTACATCCATAAGGTCGGGAACGTTTGAAAGAACAAGCTCACCGGTAAGTATAGAGGCAAAAAGTATTGGAAGGGAAGCGTTCTTTGAACCGGAGATCTTTACTCTGCCGTGGAGCTCCCTTCCACCCTTTATAATGAACTTCTCCATCAGCTCTTTACCCCCGTCACTACCCGCTCTATTCCGGAAAGGTCTTTTAAAACCTTAACCGAGTGGAAACCTGAAGACTCAAGTAGAGATTTAACCTCTCCACTCTGACCCTCTCCCACCTCAAGGGCAAGGAGACCACCGGGTTTTAATTTCTCTGAAGACTGAACTACCAGTTTTTCTATTACCTCAAGACCTGTCTCTCCGCCAAAGAGAGCAACGGCAGGCTCAAACTTCAGAACCTCTTTATCAAGTCGGTTATCTCCCACCGGAACGTAAGGTGGGTTTGAAACAACAACGTCAACAGGAAAATCAACCGGAGAGAGAAGGTCTCCTTTGAGAAAAGAGACACCTCTACACCCAAGCCTTTCCCTGTTCAGCTCTGCAACAGAAAGGGCCTTTTTAGAGATATCTATGCCGTAAAATCGGTGCTTCCCATCGGTCAGTTTACAAAGGGTTAGAGCTATGCAGCCCGTTCCGGTTCCAACGTCAACAACTGTTAAACTCTCTTTTCCCCTAAGGAAATCGTAAACCGTTTCAACAAGGAGCTCCGTCTCAGGTCTCGGTATTAAAACGCCTCTTTCCACGTAAAACTCAAAACCGTAAAATTCCTTTCTGCCGGTTATGTAAGCTACCGGCTCACCCTTTGCCCGCCTTATGATAAGCTGCCTGTAGTTCTCCACCTCCTCATCCGTTAAAGGCCTATCAAAGTTGGTGTAGAGCTCTACCCTGTTCTTTAAATTCAAGGAGTAAACAAGGAGAAGCTCAGCGTCAAGCCGCGGCGAGCGGCTTCCCCTCTCTCTCAGGATATCGGCAGCTCTCTTTAACAGGTTTCCAACTGTCCACTTCATAGCCGTGGAATTATAAACACTTTACCAGAAATGTTATAAGATAAAGAGCCATGATTGTGGTCCACTTGGAAAAGGTTGACTCAACAAACGAAGAAGCGAAGAGAGTTCCGTTCTGTCACGGCCTCTGCATAGTTGCCAGAGAGCAGACGGAAGGCAAGGGAAGGAGAGGAAAGCGTTGGCTATCCGAAAGGGATAAAGGGCTTTATGCCTCTTTTCTCCTGAGGCCTATAGAGAAAAACGTCAGTCTCTCAAGCCTTGCCTTTGGGTGGGCTGTATTTAAGAGTCTTTCAGCTTTCTCAGACCGTTTTTACCTTAAGTGGCCCAACGATGTGTACATAAACGGCAGGAAAGTTGCCGGAATTCTAACCGAAGGCCTGAAAGACAGAACAGTTGTGGGAGTTGGAATAAACCTCTACTACACCCGAAAGGAACTCTCCCTCTTTCCAGTTCCAGCAACATCCCTCTCGGCCGAAGGAATAGAGTTTGACAGGGAAAGACTTTTAATGGAACTCTACGAGAGTATACTTGAAGCCCACCGGCTCCTTGAGGAAGAGAAGTTTAAAGTGGAACTGTTTGAAGAAAACTGCCCGCTGATAGGAAGTGAAATAAGAGTTGAGAAGGAAGATGAAACGTTTACCGGGAGAGCTCTGGGAATTGACAGGGAGGGAGCCCTCATAGTTGAGACGGAAAAGGGAATAAAAAGACTATTCTCAGGAGACGTCAGCATAAGGGAGGTAAAGTGAAAGAGATAGAGTTTCCCACCTACAGGGAGCTCCTCAAAGACAGGCGTATCCTCTATTACATAAACAGGGCCGACTACTTCCTTGAGAGAATGGGCTACACAGACCACGGGATTAAACACGTTGGCTGGGTTGCAGAAAAGGCCCGTTGGCTTTTAATGGAAACGGTGGAAGACAGACGGCTCTCAGAACTTGCGGGAGTGGCAGGGCTCCTGCACGACATAGGCCACATAGTTTCACGGCACGACCACGCCCAGAGCGGAGCTCTCCTTGCTTATCAGCTCCTTAAGGGCAAAGAGTACTTAGACGACGACCTTACAGAGATAACCTTTGCCATAGGAAACCACGAAGAGGGAACCGGAGAGCCTGCAACAGAAGTTGCAGCAGCCCTCGTAATTGCGGACAAATCCCACGTCCACAGAACAAGGGTAAGGAGCAGAAAAACAATACGGGAAGATATCCACGACAGGGTAAACTACGCCGTTCTTTACAGCAACTTAGAGGTGGAAAAAGAGAGGAAAATAATAAAACTGGTTCTGAAGATAGACACAACCATCTCAGACCTTCTTGACTACTTTTCAATATTCCAGCCCAGAATGGAGATGTGCAGAAGGGCCAGCCAGATTTTAGGATTTAAATTCCGTTTAAAAATTAACGATACAGACCTGTAAGATTTTGTATTATTCAGACTCAAGTTTAGAAAAGGGAGTTCCAATGAAGAACCTGAAGTGGAAGCTGCTCTTTGTTGTAGCAATATTTCTGGGAGCCCTCTACCTTGACCTGACAAAACCGATAAACTTAGGACTTGACCTGAAAGGAGGGACCCACTTAGTCCTCCAGATAGACACAGAAAAAGCCCTTGAAGACGAAACTTCTACTGCCTTAAGGGAGATAAAGAGAAAACTGGAGGAGGAAAACATCCCGGTTGTTTCAGCCGTAAGAAAAGGGACAGAAATAGATATAGAGCTCCTCTCTCCAGACTACACAGAAAAGACTGTTTCACTCATAAAAGAAGACTACAGCCAAATGTTCAACATAACAGCAAAAGGCAAAGAGATAGTTCTGAAGATGAAGCCCTCTTACAAGAGTAAAGAGATAGACAGGCTGGCAGAACAGGCACTTGAAACCATAAGGAACAGGATTGACCAGTTAGGCGTTGCAGAGCCGGTAATTGTTAGAAACGGGAAAGACAGGATAATTGTGGAGCTCCCCGGCGTTAAAAACCCAGAAAGGGCAAAAAAGGTTATTGGGAAAGTTGCAAACCTTGAGTTTAAAGAGGTTGTTGATACAGCCAGAACTCCCGACGAGCTGATAACAAAATTGGGAGGGACAATTCCAAACGGTGCAACAGTTCTTGTTAAACCCTCTCCTTCAGGGCCCAAATTCTTTATAGTCAGAAACGGTAAAGAAGAAGAGCTGAAAGTTAAGAGTTTAGAGGAGCTTGTAGAGAAGTTCGGCGGCCACGTTCCTGAAGACCAACAGATACTCTATGAGGAAATAAAGAACAAAGAAGGGAAAGTTGTAGGCTACACCTTCTTTATCCTCAAAAGGGAGCCTATTCTCACAGGTGCCTACCTGAAAGACGCCTACCCGAGCCAGGATGAAACAGGAATGCCTGCAGTAAGTTTCGTTCTAAAAGACGAAGGAGCAAGGATATTCTCAAACTACACCAAAAACCACATAGGAACAAGGCTTGCAATCGTCCTTGACAACAAAGTTCAGTCTGCACCTGTGATAAGGAGCGAAATTGGAGCGAGAGGACAGATAACAGGCCAGTTTACATACCAGGAAGCCAGAGACCTTTCAATTGTTCTGAGGGCAGGAGCTCTCCCTGCACCTGTAAAGATAATTGAGGAGACAACAGTCGGTCCATCTTTGGGTAAAGAGTCTGTAGAGAAGGGAATAAAGGCCGGAATAGCCGGAATTGTAATCGTTATGCTCTTTATGGCCGTTTACTACAAAACAGCCGGCGTTATCGCAGACCTCGCCCTTCTCATGAACGTAGTTCTTCTGTGGGCAATGATGGTGGTTTTAGGAGCAACCCTCACGCTGCCCGGCATTGCAGGCTTCATCCTTACAGTTGGTATGGCGGTTGACGCAAACGTCATAATCTTTGAGAGGATAAGGGAGGAGCTCCGAAAAGGCCGGAACCTCTTTTCAGCCGTTGAGGCCGGTTTTTCAAGGGCCTGGGGTACTATCCTTGACGCCAACGTAACAACGCTGATTGCTGCTGCTGTTCTGTTCCAGTTTGGAACGGGTCCCATAAAAGGCTTCGCCGTAACCCTCTCCTTAGGTATCCTCTCAAGCATGTTTACAGCCGTTTTCGTTACAAAAGTCTTCCTTGACCTTTTAGTCAAGTTCAAGCCTCAAATCTTCAGGGTTTAGGAGCAGAGATGAAAAAGTTTGACTTCATAGGAAACAGATATTGGGCTTACTTGCTTTCACTGACTCTCATAATCGGAAGCTGGGTTTACGGAGCTCTCATAAAAGGCCCAAAGTTCGGAATTGACTTTACAGGAGGAGTTTTAGTTGAGGTTAGAGTAGAGGAACCTCAAATAAATACGGGAACCCTGAGGGAACTGTTTAAAGGAAAAGTTGAAGGTGTCTTGGTTCAGAACGTTGAGGGAGAAGGGAAAAACGACTTTATGATAAAAGCACCTGCAGACAAAGACCCAAACAAAACGGTAAAGATAATACGGAAAGTCCTGAAAGAGAAGTTTGACGGCAAGGTTGAGATAAGAAAAGTGGAAATGATAGGCCCAACAGTTGGAAAAGAGCTGAGAGAAAAAGGGATAATGGCAATAATCTACGCTCTAATAGGAATACTCATCTACGTTGCCTGGCGGTTTGAACCTATATTCGCCTTCGGTGCCGTTCTGGCTCTAATACACGATGCCCTTGCAACAACAGGAATATTTATGTCTGTAGGAAGGGAGTTCAGCCTTCCGGTAATTGCAGCCCTTTTAACGGTAATAGGTTATTCAATAAACGACACTATAGTTGTTTACGACAGAATCAGAGAAAACATGAAAGTACTGTTAAGGAGCAAACCCTTTGAGGAAATAGTAAACGACAGTATAAACCAGACACTCTCAAGAACGGTAATCACCTCTCTTACAACCCTGTTCGTTGTTCTCTGTCTCTACCTGTTTGGAGGAGGCGTTATAAACGACTTTGCATTTGTTCTGTTAGTTGGAATAACAGTCGGAACTTACTCCTCTATTTTTATTGCGAGTGCAATAGTTGTTGACTGGTACAAATACGTTAAGAAGGAGAAATGAAAACTTTATACAGGTACATCTCTGGAGAACTCCTAAAACTTGTTTTCATCTCCTTTCTCCTGTTTCTCTTTGTAATTCTTGTAGATAGAGCATCTACAATAGCAGAAACCGTTTTAGGTCAGGGAGTTTCCTTCTTTGACTTTCTTTCAGTTCTTCTAAAAGGACTACCAGCTTTTTTCGGAATAGTAATTCCTATCTCTTTTGTCATATCTGTTATTGTTCTGTTTATACAGATGGGAAACAACAACGAACTGGTGGCACTGAAATCGTGCGGGATCAGTGTAAAACAGATATCTGTTCCTATCTTCTTTATAGGTTTGCTGTTTTCCCTCTTTTCTTTCTACTCCTTAATGTTTCTGGCTCCTGAGAGTAACGTTGCAATGAAAAAAGAGCTTGAGAAACTCCTGAAGAAGAAAATAACAATGAGCATTTCTCCCAAGAACTTCTCATCAAACTTCCCAGGAGTAACCTTCTACGTTGAGAAGGTATTTCCAGAGAAAGGTCTCATAGAGAACTTTATGGTCTCCCTTCAGAAAAAGAGTGAACTACTGACAATTTTCGGGAAAAAGGGAACTTTAAGAACTGTAGGAGATACGGTTTTCCTTGACATATACAACGGCAGCGCCCAGCTGATAAATTGGAAGAAGCCGGAAGAGTTCAAGCTGCTGAAATTCAAGGATTACACAGTGGAGCTCTACAGGTTTTCAAAGAAGGAGAAGTTCAGTGCAGAGAAATACAAAACACTATTTCAGTTAATACGAGATAACAGTGTGGAAGGAAGAACGGAGCTCCTTAAAAGAGTCTGCCTATCTCTTTCTCCGCTAATAGTTGGAATACTTGCCTTTTCGGTAGCAGTATCACTTCCAAGAGGAAGTATGGGAACCGGTATAGCTTTTGGTCTTCTGCTGATTGTGCTCTATTACATCCTCTATACGGTGTCAAAGAAAGTTGCCGTTAAATTGGGAAATCCGGCTCTTTCTCTTCTTCCCGATATTATTTTTGGCGCTCTTTCCGCAGTCGGTTACTACGGTGCAATAAAAGAGAAACTCTCAATTAACACCGGGACGAGATGGTAAAGATATTAGACAGATACGTATTCTCAGAAGCTTTTAAAACGCTGCTTTTATCTCTCCTTACATTTCTTACGCTCTTTGGAATAGTTGATCTTGTAAGTCATATTGACCTGATAATGAAGATTGGCCTCCTCAAAAGCTTTCAGTTTATTACTGGAAGATTCCCTCTCTACACAGTTAGAGTCCTTCCCATAGCTGTTCTCATAACTACAATGGTTACTCTGTCCAGATTTTCCTCAACAAATGAGCTGATAGTGGCAAGAGCTCTGGGCATCAGTATATACAGGTTTTCCCTCCCTCTGTTCGTCCTGGCAGTAATCTCCTCCTGTTTCTCCCTCTACGTTCAGGAGAGTTTACTACCCGCAGGCCTAAAACTTACGGAGAAAATAGGAGGAACGGAGAAAAAGCCGGAAAAACTGAACGGAGTTTGGTTTCAGGATAAGAAAGGAGATTTTATTTTTATCTGGTCCTTTAACTTAAAAAAAAGGGAAGGCAGTTGGGCAAGCATCATAGAAGTTAACCAGAACCAGTTTCAACCTGTAGAAAGGTTAGACGCAGAGAAAATTATCTATAAAGGAAAAGGAACATGGGAACTTAGAGAAGTTCTCAAAAGGGAACTTACAAACTTCAGCACAGTAGAGCTCCCCTCCATCAAGCTAAACTTAGGTGTAGATGTTAAAGACCTAAAACTGTCTGAGCTGAACCCTCAACAGTCGGGACTCATAAAACTCTACATAACAATAAAAAGGTTGAGAAAAATAGGATACAACACAACAGAAATGGAAGTGGAGCTCTACTCAAAGCTGGCCCTTGCTCTCTTTCCTGTGGTGGTAACGGCAATCGGAATTCCCTTCGGCATTTACAACCCCAGGAACAGAAAAGGCTACACCCTTGCCATAGCCAGCCTTATCGTTGTTGTTATGTGGGTTACAACTGCTCTGTTTTTAAGCCTTGGAAAGAGCGGAGTTCTACCTCCTCTCTACTCGGCCTTCGCTCCTTTGATGCTATTTGGAGCTCTTGGCCTTTTCCTTTTAGGGAGGGTTGAATCTTGAAGTTCTCCTTCAGAAAGGCAAAGAGAGCTCAGGAAGTTCTGAAAGAGAAGGTTAAACTAACACCTCTAAAGAGAAAAGTAAAAACTGTAGCCGGATGCGACTTAACTTTTCTTGACCCTTTCAAAAACCCAACAGCGGGAATAGGAGCTTTTGTTGTTCTAACATACCCGGAACTTGAGATAGTTGAGAAAGTTTACGAGTTAGCTGAAGTAGAGATTCCCTATGTTCCAGGATTTCTGGCATTCAGGGAGCTCCCTCTCCTTTTAAAAACCTTTCGGAAACTCAAAACGGAACCAGACGTTGTTTTCGTTGACGGCCACGGAATAACCCACCCAAGAGGCCTCGGCATAGCTGCCCATTTTGGAGTTGTAACGGGAATACCAACGGTGGGATGTGCCAAAAAACCGCTCTTTGGAGAGTTTAAAGAGCCCTGCAGAGAAGCAGGCTGCTACGAACCGATACTCCATCCTAAAACTAAGGAAACAATAGGCTACACCGTAAGACTCAGGAAGAACTCAAAACCCATTTACGTCTCTCCGGGAAACCTGATAACACCGGAGGAAGCTCTTGAACTTGCCCTTAAAACCTCAAAAGGGTTCAAACTTCCAGAACCAACAAGACTTGCCCACAACTACCTACAAACAGTTAGAAAAGGTATAATACACCGCAAATTTAAGGAGCCGGAGGGTAAGAATGGCAGTTGAGAGGACGCTGGTAATAGTAAAGCCAGACGCTGTTAAGAAAAACGCAGTTGGAGATATCATTAGAATTCTCCAGGAGAACGACCTGAAACTCCTTGCAGTCAAAATGGTTCATCTCACAAAAGAGCAGGCCAAGAAATTCTACATCGTCCACAAAGAGAGACCTTTCTACGACGAGCTTACAGACTTCATGTCTTCCGGCCCATGCGTCCCAATGGTTCTTGAGGGAGAAAACGCAATAGCAAAGGTAAGGGAAATTATTGGAGCTACAGACCCAGCAAAAGCGGCAGAGGGAACAATCAGGAAGAAGTACGGAACAGACGTTGGAAGGAACGCAGTTCATGCATCAGACTCACCGGAATCTGCAGCTTACGAGATTCCTTTCTTCTTCAACCAGCTTGAAATTCACGACCAGTATTAAAATTTAAGTAGGGAAGGGAGCTCCCTTCCCTCAACTCTATACAGGAGACTGTATGGACGACAGTTTCAGTTTACTGGGAATAGAGAGAGAGCTCTGCCAGGAAGCGAAAGAATCTGGAACAGAAACTTTAGTAAAACATTTCGTTTTTGAAGATCTTTTAGACACTTCTGAAAAACTTATCTGTTACTCGCAGGAGATAGGAGAGTTCTCTATCTATAACTACGTTCTTGTAAAAGAGAAATTCTCTCTTTTTTCCAGGAGAGAGGAGAAAGATTTAGGATGTTACATAGGATATAAAAACGGTTCCGTCTACACCTTTGAAGACTTCAACTTCAAGATAAACTCCTTTGATGAGTTTACCCTCCTTACAGAAGCGGTAGAGATTACAACCGGTAACTCATTTTACTTTGAGCTCTGTAACCTGTGTCAGCTTCCTGAAAAATTGACAGGCGAACTTGACGTAGCCCTCAGCATATACACGCAAAACCTTAAAAAGCTTCCGCCCCTTGCCCACTTTGATCAGTTAGCCGATGAGAATAGAGAACTCCTCAAACTGGTACTAAAGGGAAATAATAAAGCAAGAGAAAAATTAGAAGCAGAAATAGGAGAAGTAGAAACCAGACGTTTAATAGAGGAATTCAAATCAAAGCCGGAAGAACTCTTTGATACGTGTCTTCTCTACCTTGGGAACAACTATACAGTAATAGGAATAGTAACCTCTACAAGGGAAATTACCCTGAAAGAACACCGTTTAACATCAATTGATATATTTTCTGAGGAAATAGAACTAACCATCTTAACTCCACAAAAGATTAACCTGATGGAAGGCGAAAGAGTACAGTTAAATGGTAGAATGTTTGGTATAGCCGCTGTTTAGGAGGAGAGGTGAAAGTAGGAAGGTTCAAACACGGAGAAGAAACACTCTTTGCCCTCATAAAGGGAAAAGAGATAATACCCATTAAAGAAAAGCGTATTTCCGAACTCATGGAAAGCATAACTCCAGAAGGAGAACCTCTATCTTTCAGAGACGTTAAATTTCTATCACCAACAAGACCTACCAAAATAGTGGCAGTAGGGTTAAACTACAAAGCCCATGCAGAGGAAATGGGAAAACCTTTGCCCGAAGAACCTCTCCTATTCATGAAACCATCAACAGCGGTAATTTCCAACAAAATGAAAATAGTAAAACCGAGGATGTCTCAAAGAGTAGATTACGAAGGTGAACTGGCTGTAGTAATTGGAAGAAAATGTAAAAAAGTATCTCCAGAGGAAGCTCCAGATTACATTTTAGGATACAGCTGTTTCAACGATGTAACTGCCAGAGACCTTCAGCAAAAAGACGTTCAATACACAAGAGCAAAATCCTTTGACACATTTGCCCCTTACGGCCCATGGATAAATACAGACATAGATCCAATTGGACTGAAAATAACAACACGAGTAAACGGAGAAGTTAAACAGGAAGGGAACACGGAAGATATGATATTTTCTCCCTTTGAGCTGGTCTCATTCATATCACAAATAATGACACTTCTTCCTGGAGACGTAATAGCAACAGGAACTCCACCGGGAGTAGGCCCTCTTTACGCCGGAGACAGAGTAGAAATTGAAATAGAGGGAATAGGAACACTTATCAACTACGTCGTTGATGAAGAATAGCTACAAAGCTAATTGAATTTAAATTTCAAGAATCCCTAGACTTAGGCAAAAACAGTTCGGAATATCCAGGTTTAAATTCCACTAGTTCAGATAAAACTTGAAAAGAAGAATAAAGACTAAAAATATCATTAGAGTTTAAATCCCACTAGTTCAGATAAAACTTCTCTCTCCCTCTTCGCAATCTCATCAGGAGAGATTGTGTTTAAATCCCACTAGTTCAGATAAAACAGGCCCTAAACAGGATGAGGCTTCCCCGTTTTGCAGCGTTTAAATCCCACTAGTTCAGATAAAACTTCTTGCAGGTTTGTTGGGGCGTTTGTTTACTGTTGGTTTAAATCCCACTAGTTCAGATAAAACCTTTTCCCACTTTTGCCTGTAAAAATCCCACATTTGTTTAAATCCCACTAGTTCAGATAAAACAGGAACTCTTGCTTTTTGAGTTCACCCGTCAAAGAGCCGTTTAAATCCCACTAGTTCAGATAAAACCCGAAAATAACCACCATAACAATTTCCTCATAGTCGTTTAAATCCCACTAGTTCAGATAAAACTTGAGGCAGAACTTCAAGAGCTCCTTGAGGAGAAGAGCGTTTAAATCCCACTAGTTCAGATAAAACTAAACCAATAGCAGATGGAATGAAAATAAGAAAAGAGTTTAAATCCCACTAGTTCAGATAAAACCCAGATTTAGCCTATTCTAATAGTCAAAGAGCCACAGTATCTAATTTTAAGTATATAGGATGGCGAAGAGACGGTCAAGTGCAGCGACTGAAGTATAA
>JALTBO010000082.1 GCA_027075275.1 Desulfurobacteriaceae bacterium | reverse complement strand
TTGCAGAAAAGGGCGGAATTGTAAAGGCCATAAACTTTAAAGGAGGAGCAAAGCTTTCAAGAAAAGAGATAGACGACTTAACAAAGTTTGTTGGAATTTACGGTGCAAAAGGTCTTGCCTGGATTAAAGTTCTTCCAGACGGCCTTCAGTCTCCAATCGTTAAGTTTTTCTCTGAAGGTGAGATGGACAGGATTCTTGAAAGGCTTGAGGCTGAACCGGGAGACATCCTCTTCTTCGTTGCAGATAAGCCAGACGTTGTTAACGCAGCACTCTCTAACTTGAGGCTTAAGTTAGGGAAAATGGCAGGTCTTATAGACGAGAACAAAGTGAACGTTCTGTGGGTTGTTGACTTTCCCATGTTTGAGTGGAACGAGGACGAAAACAGGTGGGAGGCACTCCACCACCCGTTTACAAGCCCTAAAGAGGAGGACGTTGAGAAGCTCCTTGAAGACCCGGGAAGCGTTAGGGCAAGGGCTTACGATATGGTCTTGAACGGCGTTGAGATAGGCGGAGGAAGTATCCGTATCCACAGGGAGGACATTCAGGAGAAGGTCTTTAAGGTTATAGGCCTTTCAGACGAGGAAGCAAAAGAGAGGTTTGGGTTCCTCTTAGAGGCCTTAAAGTACGGAGCTCCCCCCCACGGCGGAATGGCCTTTGGACTTGATAGGCTCTGTGCGATTATGAGAGGAGAGGAATCAATAAGGGACGTTATCGCCTTTCCTAAAACCCAGAGAGGACAGTGTTTACTTACGGGAGCTCCCGATACCGTAAGGCCGGAGCAGTTAGAGGAGCTCCACATAGAGGTGAACCTTCCCGAGGAAGAGAAGAACGATTGAATGTTTAAATAGGCGGGATTAGGTTAATTGGTGAACCCTTATAAGAGGTTGAGATGAAACGCCTGATCCCGCTGTTTTTATCCGGAATTCTTCTCTTTCCACTCTCCTCCTTCGCCGGGGAGACAATTTTAAACCTGCCGGGAGTAGGGAAGGTCGTTTCTAACCCGGTAAGGAGAACACTAACCTTCGTATCAGACGGAACGCCAATGGAGTTTTCCGTCTGCTGGAACTCGCTCCACTGGAACACCTCCCGCGGTCTCTATGTTGGGGGTATGAAGTGCGTTCAGGGAGAGGTTGGAGGCTGGGCAAAGCCTGAGTTTAAGAAGAAAAAGAAAACCATCAAAGAGCCCCACTACAGAACATTTATCGTTACCATCGGAAGGTATAAAAAGATAGCTTCGGCTATCTGCAGGGAGAACGACGGGCAGATAGGCTGCGTTAAGTTTTAGGAAGATGAGAAAGGGGGGGAGGGAGCTCCCTCTCCCTTACTTTAGAAACTCCATGTTCATCAGGTCTTCTAAGAGTCCCTGAAGGTCCTCCTCGTGCTCCATCTCGTCTGTCATAATCTGAAGGGCAATGTTGTAGGTAACAGGGTCAATCTCTTTTGTGTAGTCAATGATCTTGTGGTAAACGTCAATTGCGCACCTTTCACCCTTAATGTTCTGTTCTAAAATATTCTTAACAAACGGGTTTTCCGGGGCATCGTAACCGCAGTTTGTAAGGTCAAACCACACTTTTGGAGTCAGAACCGGCATTCCTCCGAGCTCTAAAATCCTCATTGCGAGCATGTCGGCGTGTCGGAGCTCATCTTGAGCGTGTTGAATTAACTCTGCTGCAACGGCAGATTTCATAGGTCCTTTAACAACCTTTGAGCCCACCCAGTACTGGTAGTAGGCCAGCCATTCGTCTGCCAGAGCTCTGTTTAAGAGTTCAACGATTTTGTCTGCGTGTTCTCCAACAAGCTCCCTCGCTTTTGTTCCCATGGTTTCCTCCTGAGTAGTTTCTGTTTTTCAAAATTAGTGCAGTTGAAAATTGATTTCAACTTTTAAGAAGAACATTTTGCAGCTTTAATGAATGCTTCTACTTTATTCCTGTCCTTTATTCCCGGTGCAGTTTCAACTCCGCTGCTGACGTCAACGGCGTAAGGGTTAACCGTTTCAATGGCCTTCTTTACGTTTTCAGGATTTAGCCCTCCTGAAAGTATCAGAGGAATTTCGGGAAACGCCTCTTTTACCTTAACGGCAATTTCCCAGTTGAAGGGTTTACCCGTTCCTCCGTAAACCTTTGAATCGTAGGTATCAAGCAGAATTGCTCTTACTTTCCCGATGTAGGGTTCTATCTTTCCTATCTCGTCTTCGCTTTTCAGCCTGAAGACTTTTATAACCCTGTGAGCTCCTACGTAATCGCACTCCTCAGGTGTTTCATCGCCGTGGAGCTGTGCAAAGTCAAGGTGGGCATAGCTCAGTATCTCTAAAACGTCTCTCGGGTCTTCATTCACAAATACTCCAACCTTTGTAATAAACGGCGGCAGCTGAGAGGTTATCTTTCTTACCTCTTTTGCCTTTACGAACCGTTTACTCTTTGGGTAGAGAATGAAGCCGACAGCGTCGGCACCGAAGTAACATGCAGTTAGGGCATCTTCAAGTCTTGTTATACCGCACACCTTTACCTTTACCAACTTTCCCTCCTGAAACTGTATTAGAATTATTTTTAAATCAAATTCGCTAATTCATAGGTAGTAGTGGAAAGGATTATAGAACAGTTAACGGCAGTCTGCGGAAGGAACAGGCTCTTTGCTTTCCTGAACGCTTCTACTGCTCTTTTCCTCGCTCTAATTTTTTACTTCCAGCTGACTGCGGCCCTTGTTTCATCTAACATTTCGGTTTCCCAGTTTTTAACTCTCTTAACCGTTTACTATTCAGTGCCGGGAGTGTTTCAGCTGCTCGTTTCCTACCTTACGTATCGTTTCTGTAAGGAGAAACTTGCTCTGCTCTCTTTCGGAGCTCCTGTAATCGCATCTCTTCTGAACTTTTTCGTTTCACCTCCCGTTGTTTTTGTAAGTGAAGCCTACTTTCTGATAGTTAACTTCCTCTATACTGCCCTCTACGGCTGGAGGAGGGAGCTTCCCTTCATTTACACTCTTTTTGCTGTTCTCCTCTTTTTATCCTCTCCTTTCAGCTCGTTTGAAAAAATTTTCTACTTGATTACTCTCGTTTTTGTTCTGCTTTTCTCAACTATTTCCGGAATAGCCCTTAACGTTTTCTTGAGGCTTTTAGAGGTTAACTACTACATTGACAATATCTCTCCTTTTGAGCTGAAGCGGGAGATAGGTTTTCTCTTTAAGAAGTTCTTTCCGTACTTAAAAATGACTCCTGATTCAGTATTTAAGGGAAATAGAGTGAAAAGCGTTAAGAATCCTGTCGTGTCAATTCCGTTGAACCATTTTATACACAAAGTTTCTGAAAAAATGAAACTTTTAGAGGAGATTGAGAGAAAAGAGAGGAGAGAGAGGGAGATAATAGAGCTTCTCTCAATTACAGAGGAACTGAAAGACCCTTACACCAGGGGTCACTCTCAAAACGTTGCTCTTTACTCGGAGGAGATAGGGAAGGCTCTGGGGCTTGAGGAAAGGGAGATTAAAACTTTAAGTATGGCTGCTCTCCTTCACGATATAGGAAAGTTGGGCGTTCCCGACTGGCTTCTTCTTAAACCGTCTCCTCTGTCTGAAGACGAGTTTAATCTGATTAAGCTCCATACAGTTCTGGGCGAAAAGATACTCAGCCGGATAGAGGGTTTTGAGGAGGTAGCCAGAATAGTTAGATATCACCACGAAAAGGTTGACGGTTCAGGCTATCCCGACGGTTTGAAGGGAGATGAGATACCGTTGCTCTCCCGGATAATTTCGGTTGCCGATATTTACGACGCCCTCACTTCAGACAGGCCTTACAGGGGAGCTCTCCCTCCTCATAAGGCTCTTTCAATTATGAAGGAGATGCCTTTAGATAAGGAAATCGTTGAGATTGCTGAAAAAGTCCTTCCCAACCTGAAGCGGCTCAGCTTTCCCATCTCGTATCCCGAACTTGAGAAACTTGACCGCTACAAAAAGCTTTACGTTAAGAGGAACTTTACAAAGGGGAAATACCCTGCCGATTTCTGTATGTTTCTGCTGAAGTTCAGAAGTGAGGAGATACTTCTCTCTTTCCTTGATCAGCTTACAGAGATCCCGGCAGAGTACATGGCAACCTTTCCCGTTAATTCAACTTCTCAGCTTTTAGTCTGTAGCCGGGATGCCGAAAAAGAGGTTATTCCAATTTTAAGCGCAGCTGAAATTGAAAGGATTGTCTAACCTCTCCTATATTAGAATCAGACAAATTCACTTCAAAAGGAGAGGTAATGTTTGAGACAAACATTCCGGAAAGGAGATGTTCTTTTTGCGGCAAGGGTCAGTCTGAAGTTGAGGCTCTCATAACCGGGCCAAGAGGGGTAGCTATTTGCAACCGGTGTGTTGATGAGTGCTACAAAATGCTCCACGAAAAGGAAGGGAGTAAGAAGGGAGCTCCCGTTAAAGTAGATAAACTTCCAACTCCTAAAGAGATTAAGGAGTTCTTAGACCAGTACGTAATTGGCCAGGAAGAGGCCAAGAAGGTTCTCTCCGTTGCAGTTTACAACCACTACAAGAGGATAATGTCTGGCGGAACTGTTGACGATGTTGAGCTTGAAAAGAGCAACATTCTTCTGATAGGTCCAACAGGCTCGGGTAAAACCCTACTTGCAAGGTCTCTGGCAAAGCTCTTAGACGTTCCCTTTGCCATTGCAGACGCAACAACTCTAACGGAAGCCGGTTATGTTGGAGAAGACGTTGAGAACATCCTTTTAAGGCTTATTCAGGCTGCCGACTACGACATAGAGAAGGCCGAAAGGGGAATCATCTACATAGACGAGATAGACAAGATAGCGAGGAAAAGCGAAAATCCCTCAATAACCAGAGACGTTTCAGGAGAGGGAGTCCAGCAGGCACTTCTAAAAATTCTTGAAGGAACAATTGCCAACGTTCCTCCTCAGGGAGGCAGGAAACATCCACATCAGCAGTACATCCAGATAGATACTTCAAACATTCTTTTCATCTGCGGTGGAGCCTTTGTGGGCCTTGAAGACATTATCGCAAGGAGAATAGGTAAAGGTGCAATGGGCTTTACCGCCGATGTTGATAAGAAGAAAATGGAGAGGGACGAACTCCTGAAACACGTTGAGCCGGACGATTTGGTCAAGTTCGGCCTCATTCCTGAGCTCATAGGAAGGCTTCCCGTTGTTGCAACCCTTAAAGAGCTTACAGAGGAAGACCTTGTTAGAGTTCTGACAGAGCCGAAGAACGCTTTAGTTAAGCAGTACAAGAAGATGCTTGAGCTTGAAGGAGTGGAGCTTGAGTTTACTGAAGACGCTTTAAGAGAGATTGCCAGAGAAGCCATAAGGAGGAAAACAGGAGCAAGGGGCTTAAGGGCTATTATGGAGAAGCTCATGACCGATGTTATGTTTGAAGTTCCTACCAGAAAGGACATAAAGAGGGTTATAATTGACGCTGAGTCTGTAAAAACCGGAAAACCTAAATACGAGTTAATAAAAGCCTCTTAAGGGGGATAGGTTGAGAAGGCTTCTCATTGCCGGAAACTGGAAAATGCACAAAACGGTTCCTGAAGCCCTGGAACTTGTAAGGGAGCTTAAGACTCTCGTTTCTGACGTCACAGACAGGGACATTCTGGTCTGTCCTCCCTTTACGGCTCTTTACCCTGTAGGGAAGGAGCTTGAGGGAACCAACATAGCTCTCGGCGGCCAGAACATGTTCTACGAAGAACAGGGAGCTTTTACCGGGGAAATTTCTCCCTTAATGCTGAAAGATGTTGGCTGCTCTTACGTTATCTTAGGCCACTCAGAGAGGCGCCACATCTTCGGTGAAACAGATGAGCTTATAAACAGGAAAGTCCTCTCTGCGGCAGCCCACGGCCTCACTCCGATCCTCTGCGTTGGTGAAACTTTAGAGGAGAGAGAAGCAGGTAAAACGGAAAAAGTAGTTGAAAAGCAGGTCAGGGAAGGCCTTAAAGGGTTCAATCCTGAAAACGAGCTTGTTATAGCCTACGAGC
>JALTBO010000081.1 GCA_027075275.1 Desulfurobacteriaceae bacterium | reverse complement strand
AATAGCTTTTTCTTACTGTAGAGGTTCATAAGCTCACTTATCTGAAAGAAATCAAAGCCCTTTTTCTCAAGGTTTCCATAAAAATCCTTGTAAACTCTTTTTACCGAGTCATCTTCCAGGTTCATTGATTTTTTAAAGTAAAGCATCCCTAAGAGAAGGTGGAGATCTGAAGCAACCGATTTAACGTGAGGATCCCTAAGCTTCGCATCTTTTTGAACCGCGTTTGGAACTATACCTTCAGGATTTTTCTTTAAAAGGGGCTCTATCTCCTTCAGGGCTTTTTTGGCCTTTTCTATTCCATCATCAAATTTATGGTTATGGTAGTCACGGTAAATACAGTAGAAGTAAACCGGTGGGTCTTTTAGAAAGTCGGAAGGACAGACAATTTTCTTTTCTATGTTCTGTTCATAACTTGCCTCTTTTGCTTTTAAAGAAGGTGATACTGTAAGCGCAGCTATTAACAGTGCTGTCAGGAATTTTTTCAAGATAATAACCTCCGGGAGGGAAAATTGAAAAAGGGGGAGATGGAGCTCCCCCCGATCTGAAAACGGCTATTACTGAACAGATTCTCCATAACGCTTAACGTAGAACTCAGCGATCTTCCTGAGCTCCTCTTTCGGCATACCCTTGAACCACTTGTGCTCAGGAGTGCTGAAGAGCTTCTTCTTGAACTCAGCCCAGGCTCTCTTGTCAGCCCTTGTTCCTTTCTCCTTAACAATTTGATCTGCTTCAGGAATGATCTTGAAGTAGAAGTCATAAGCAACTTCAAAGAGACCGTGCCAGTGTGCGTAGTCAGGAGACATCATAGCAGCACCGTGGCGTGCCCTACGTCCTTCATGGTGCCAGAGAAGGAAGTAATCCCACTCAATCTTATCGTTGAACGGTGTAGGATCAATGAGGTGCCTGCTCTTGAGGAACTTCATAATTTGAGCAGCAGGCTTAGCAAACTTGTTGTTGTAAAGCTCTACAAGGTTATCAAACTGATAGTAGAAGCCATCTACCCAGGCTCTCTGGTGGCAGGCGGCACAGACTTTCTTCATCTCAGCACGCTTAGCCTGCCAGTTAGGCTTGTGCTTGGAGATTGGCGGACGGAGTGTCCAGGAGAGCCTTGCACCAACGTCGTGTGTAGCCTTAGCACCTGTTACAGTAGCTCCCATGTGGCATGTTACACAGTTTGGAGCCTGATAGTAGTCTTCACCGAGAACCCACTTGGCCCTGTCAAGGGTTGGTTCAATCTCAGAGAGGTGAGCCTTGTAGGCAATACCGTGCTTGGAGAGCTCCCAGATCTCAATCTGTGGATGGTCAGGTCCCTGGTGACACTTACCGCATGTATCAGGCTCACGAACCTGCTTGAGGCTGAAGCTGTGCCTGTAGTGGCAGGCAGCACAGTTACCCTTAGAACCGTCTGGGTTAATCCTACCTACACCTTCGTTCGGCCACGGACCGAGAACAGGCATTCCGTTCTTAACAGGAATAACCCTACCGTGACACTGTGCACAACCAACGTTAAAGAGAGGTTCACCCTCAACGATTCTACCGAGAACGTTGTCAAGAGAACCTACGAAGTGAGCAGCGTCTGCGTGGTAAGACTGGGTAACCTCTTTAGCCTCTGTTGGGTGACACTTTCCACAGTCAAGAGGAGAAACGATTGTAGAGATTGTGAAGCCAAAGTGCTGGAAAGCGTCCTTGTCGCCTTTGTTGGCCATATGACACTCGTAACAGCCAACACCGGCATCGGCGTGCTTGCTGGTTGCCCACTGCTGAACAAGGGCAGGGTTCATTCCCTTGTG
>JALTBO010000080.1 GCA_027075275.1 Desulfurobacteriaceae bacterium | reverse complement strand
CTGGCCTTTACAGTTTCAAGGGGAACAAGAACTGCAAAGGTGTAAATAACGAGAACAAAAAGGGGAATACCTATAAGGACAACCCTCTTTTCCCTCTCTGAAAGGGAAGAAAAGTAGTCAAGAAATTTTTCTTTAAGGCTGTCTATCTCCACCTTTTACCTCTGCTCTAACGGTAAAACTGATGCCGGTTTTTGTTTCCCTGGTTGAAGAAAGGGAAACTTTCTTAAAGTAGCGCTTCAGGTTCCCAACGAACTGTTTCAGAGAGCCGCTACTCTCTGCTCTCCCTTTTACGGTGAAGTAACCCGATGAAAGCGTCCCGTCAACTGCAAGGACCTTTACTCCCTTAACTACAGACTTTGATATACCGTTAAGGTAGTAGAGAAGGGGAGGAGTCTTTACTTTAAAGAATTCCGCCAGCTCTCTATACTCGTTCAGCTTTTGGGGAATCTGTATCTCGGGAGCAAGCAATTTCTCTCCAACGATACGTGAGAGCTCCCTATTAAACTCCCTGCTCTGCAGGTAGTAGTCCCTTCTGGCAGAGAGATAGCTCAGGAAAAGGCCTCCTGTTATTCCTGAAAGCGAGAGGGCAACCGCAGTTCCTATAAACAGAAGTCTCTTTTTCTCTTTCAGGAGATCCTGAGAAAAGAGAGAAAAACTCTTAAAGAAAGCTCTACACGGACTTTTCCTGAAATTGTAAAGTCCAAAAGCGTTGAAGTAGAGCGGTGTTTCCTCTCCAAAAGGCTCAAGCTTCGGAACTGTAAAGGAGACAAACTCTGAGAGCTCTTTCCTGAAATTTTCCGAAAGGGCTCCTCCACCTACCAGGAAAACTTCCTCCAGCGCCATCTCTTTTACAGCGGGAAACAGCTCTCCCGTTTTCAGCTGGTAGTCGTAACCGCCCCTCAGAATCTCCACCCTTTCTATACTGCCGTTTCTTACATTTACAAGGGCAACTTTTCTGCTTCCGGCATCTATCAGAGTAAAAGTCTTTGAGAGGTTAAGAGCCGCTGTAACGCCCCCGAGAAGGTCAACGGTTATCTGAGACTTTGAAACGATTTCTTCAGGGAGTTCCCTAATTCTTTCCTTTTTTTCAACGAAGATTAGGAAACTACACCCCTTGTCTAACTTTTCCTTCTGACAGAAGGCTACAGCTATCTTCTCAGGCTCAACAGACAGGTCTGTAGCCACATCGTTCAGTATGAGCTTTTTCAGTTTACTGCCTGAGCAGATAGGGTAGAAAGACTCTCTAACAAGCAGCTGAGACGATGACACCCCAACTGTAAAGCCTCTACCCTCCGGATGTCCTGTTCCAAACTCCTTACCGTTAAACCACTTTACGGTGGAGCTCCCCCAATCAACACCTATCATTCAACAACCTTCCACTCCAAAACTCTGCTTCTGGTAGTATAGGCAACTAAACTTACTGTAGAGTCTCCGCTTGAAGCCGTTACCTCAATCCTGAAGTAGTTACACCTGTTCGTTATAAGCGGCAGTATCTCGTAGTAGAGCTCCTGGTCTATTCCCGGGAGCTCCCTAAGTGTCTCAAGTTTTTTTATAGGACGCGCCTCAATTATACTATCGGCAGCCTCATCGCTCATTCTGTCTGAAAGTGCCATTAAAACCTTTTTCGGAGCGGAGTTTACGTTTATCTTCCCGTTTCCGTAAACTGTAATGTAAGGTTTAATTTTCTTTAACGTTTTCTCATCTATTCCTTTAACGTAGAGGAGCTCCCCAAGACTTTTCATCGGCCTGTTTGAAGGTCTGTAACCTAAAGATTCGTAGTAGTCCTTTTCCGCACCGAAAGGAGAAGGAATATCATCACTGTCAACCCAGTCTTTTATAGCGTCAACAACTTCCGGCTTTCCTATCTCCTCAAAGAGCCTCTTTCCTATCCTGTAGTAAAGGGGAAGTGTCAGCTTGTTTACGTTGAACTTTCCGCACTCGTCGCTTATCCGAATTGAGATAAAAATTCCCCTGTAGTTGTAAACTATAGGATGAGCCCAGTCGTCTCCCTCCCCGTCAAAACCGTTGTTGTCCTGCCTCAGGTATTGGAGGGCTATCTTTACGGCAGAAACGGCGGCGTGGTAGGCCGTTGTGTAGTCTTTCAGCCCTTCAGTTTTCTGGTAGGTTGTATTTGAGAGGTAAAAAACAGAAAAGAGAAAGGCAGCAACCGCTGCCACTACGGAAAGGACTAAAAAGAGGACGATTCCTCTACGCTTTCGAGAAGAACTCAACTATGTTCTCCTCGTTTGGAGAGGTTATCACTCCCTTCTCGGTAATTATTCCGGTAATGTTCTCGTGGGGAGTTACGTCAAAGGCCGGGTTTTTCACCTTTGCTCCGTAGGGTGCAATTCGGCAATTTTTACAGTGGCAGTATAGTACTTCCTCAGGGTTTCTCTCCTCTATCGGAATTTCAACACCATTTGAGATGGAGAGGTCAAAGGTTGATGTTGGAGCGGCTATGTAGAAAGGAATTCCGTGCTCTTTCGCAAGAACTGAGAGGGAATAGGTTCCTATTTTGTTTGCAGTGTCTCCGTTCCTTGCAATTCTGTCTGCTCCAACAATTATGCAGGTTATTTCACCTAAAGACATAAACCAGCCGGCCATGTTGTCTGTTATAAGGTAGTAGGGAATTCCCTCCTGCTGGAGCTCCCAGGCTGTTAACCTTGCTCCCTGAAGGTAGGGGCGGGTTTCGTCAACGTAAACGGTTATCTCCTTACCCATCTCAACGGCAGCCCTAACAACTCCTAAAGCCGTTCCATATCCGGCAGTTGCCAGAGCTCCAGTGTTGCAGTGGGTCAGGATAACTTCCCGGGAGGAGAGGAGCTCCGCACCGTAAAACCCTATCTTCCTGTTTGTCTCAACGTCCTGTTTCTCTATGTTAACAGCCTCTGTTTCAAGGGCTGCAACTATATCGTCTATACTCTGACCGGCCTCAACAATCTTCTTCATCCTCTTTAAAGCCCAGAACAGGTTAACAGCCGTTGGCCTTGTAGCTGCCAGCCTGTTTATTATCAGCTCAAGCTTTGCCTTAAAGTCAACGTAGCTCTTTACCTTCTCCTTCAGCTCCTTTGCACCCAGAACAACGCCGTATGCGGCAACAACGCCTATGGCTGGAGCTCCCCTAACAACCATATCCTCAACCGCCCTTGCAACGCACTCGTAGGTTCTGCACTCAACCCACTCCTCTTTTAAAGGGAGTTTTCTCTGGTCAAGGAGCAGAAGGCTCTCTCCTGTCCACTTTAAAGGCCTTATGTCTTTAATCCTTCCCATCGGCCTCCTCCACCTTCTTAACTACAAGAACGGGGCACTTTGCTTCCTTTATTACTGACTTTGCCGTGCTTCCCATCTCTAAGATTCTCTCTAAAAGCCCCTTACCGTGGTAGCCGATTACGATAACGTTCACCTTCTCTTCCTCTGCAACCCTAACTATCTCACTTTTAGGGTCTCCAACGGTCATGATCCTCTTTACCTCAAATCCGTGGGAGCGGAGCTCCTTCTCAATCTCCTTCAGCATCTTCTCGTGGTTGTCAAGGATTGCCTTCTCAATTTCCGGAACGTGGGCGTAAATGGTTGCAACATCTAAGGCGAAAGGGTCGTCAAACTGGGGAAGTGAAAACTCTAAAGGGTGGATAACGTGGAGAAGAACAACTTCCTTTGTCCCAGCTTCTTTGAGCTTTATAACGTATTTCTTTGCAACCTCTGCAAGGTCTGAAAAGTCTGTTGGGTATAGAACCTTTCTGAAAAGGGGCATTTTCTCCTCCAAAAGTTTTGGAAAATCTTATCACTACTCCTTCCCCTTGGCCTCCTGCCAGAGGGCTTCCATCTCGTCAAGGGGCATCTCCTCAAGGTTTTTTCCCATCTCTTTTGCCCTCTCCTCAATGTGGTGGAACCGCCTCTCAAACTTCTCGTTTGCCATCCTCAGTGCAATCTCCGGATGAATACCTAAGAAGCGGGCGAGGTTAACGGCCATAAAGAGCAGATCACCAACCTCCTCCTCTAATTTTTCCCTATCTCCTCTCTTAAGTTCCGCTTCTATCTCGGAGAGCTCCTCAATAAGTTTTTTCTTAATCCCGTCAAAGTTTTCCCAGTCAAAACCGACCTTTGCCGCCCTTTTCTGGAGTTTATAGGCCCTTTCCAGAGCCGGCATAGACTCTGGAATTCCGTCCAAAATAGACTCTTTCCTCTTTCCCTCTTTCTCTTTGAGCCTCTCCCACTCCCTGCTCACATCTTCAGCAGTTTTTATGTCTTCCCTGCCTCCAAAAACGTGGGGGTGTCTGTGGATAAGCTTCTTCGCTATTGCATCAACCACATCTTTAATATCAAAAGCTCCCCTCTCTTTTGCTATCTGGGAGTGGAAAACAACCTGAAGCAGTAAATCTCCCAGTTCCTCCTTCAGTTCTTCGTCGTCTCCCTTCTTCACAGCATCAACAACCTCGTAAGTCTCCTCTAACAGGTAGGGAAGCAGACTCTCGTGGGTCTGTTTCCTGTCCCACGGGCATCCTTCCGGCGAGCGGAGTTTCTCCATAATCCTTACTAAATCTTCAAAACTGTATTTTTTCTCACTCAACTTTTCTCCTCCCTGTAAAAAGCTTTATATATAATCGGTTGAAATTTACGCCGGAGGGCGATGATGATTTATATCACCAACACGATGAGCGGCGAAAAGGAGGAATTTAAGCCCTTAGAGGATAGAACTGTTAAGATGTACGTCTGCGGCCCAACGGTTTACGACCACGCCCATATAGGCCACGCAAGGAGTGCCGTTGTCTTTGACGTTATAAGGCGGTGGCTGGAGTATAGGGGCTACAAAGTTATCTACGTTCGGAACTACACAGACGTTGACGACAAGATAATAAAGAGGGCAAAAGAGGAGGGGATAAGCTGGAAGGAAGTTGCTGAGAAGTACATCGCTTCTTATGAAGAGGATATGAAAGCTCTAAACGTTAAGGAGCCCACCTACAAGCCGAGAGTTACAGAGCACATAAGGGAAATTATTGAGATGATAGACGGCCTCATTGAGAAGGGTTATGCCTACGAAGCCGGCGGAGACGTTTACTTCTCTGTTAAGAAGTTTCCTGAGTACGGGAAGCTCTCTAAAAGGAACGTTGAGGAGCTCCGTGCCGGCGCCCGTATTGAACCGGGGGAGAACAAAAAAGATCCTCTGGACTTTGCCCTCTGGAAGAAAAGTAAGGAGGGAGAGCCGGGATGGGAGTCTCCCTGGGGAGTTGGAAGGCCGGGATGGCACATTGAGTGCTCCGTTATGTCTATGAAGTACTTGGGTGAAACAATGGACATCCACGGGGGCGGTTTAGACCTCATCTTTCCCCACCACGAGAACGAGATTGCCCAGTCTGAGAGCTACACGGGGAAAACATTTGCTCGCTATTGGGTTCACAACGGCTTTGTTATGGTCAATAAAGAGAAGATGAGTAAATCTCTGGGAAACTTCTTTACTATAAAGGAGATACTGGAAAGGTTCTCTCCAGACGTTCTAAGGCTCTTCCTCCTCTCAACCCACTACAGAAGCCCCATAGACTTCTCCTTTGAGAGGTTGGAGGACGCAGAGAGAGCTCTCAAAAGGCTCCTCAACTTCTTAGACTCTCTCAAAACCATTGATGGAATCCAAGAGGTTGATGGAGAAGGTGAACCTATTCCCGTCGGTAAATACAGGAGAATGTTTGAGTCTGCCATGGATGATGACTTCAACACGGCAAAAGCTGTGGGAGCTCTCTTTGAGCTCGTAAAGAGGGCAAACCTCCTAAAGGACAGAGCTTTAAAAGAAGGCAGGATAACAAAGGATGAAAAAGTCTCCTTCAGGGAAGCTGTTGAGTTCGTTGAGAACGCCTTGAGAACCCTTGGATTTAAACTTGAAAAAGAAAGGGAAAGCGGTTTGGAAGAAAAGCTGATAGAGCTCCTCATAGAAGTGAGAGGGGAGCTCCGAAAGAAAAAGGAGTTTCAGCTTGCCGATTTAATAAGGGATAGACTAAAAGAGCTTGGAATAGCCCTTGAAGACTTACCGACTGGAACAGTTTATAAGAGGCTGTAATGGGAATTTA